>JAQBRP010000013.1 GCA_028286405.1 Candidatus Saccharimonadota bacterium | reverse complement strand
CAGCTGGCAACCGACGGGCCGTACCAGTTAAACGCCCTACTTACGACCGTCGATGAACCGACCGGCCTAGCCACCACCACTAAACAAGTGCAGATTCTGGCCTAGGGCTAGTAATTAGCGGTAGAATACCCTATAATCAACCTCTGTTAATCCAGGCGTCGGGGATTGGCGCAGTTGGCTAGCGCGCTCGGTTTGGGACCGAGAGGTCGAAGGTTCGAGTCCTTTATCCCCGACCAAAGAAATAGCACCGTCGCAAGATGGTGCTATTTCTTTGGTTTGATTTAGTCTCGGTTCTTCGACCCAAGATTTTGCGTTAGCAAAAGATTGAGGGTCGAAAGTTCGGCGTAGCGAGGACGCGCGCAGGTGCTAGCACCGAGCACGCCGAAGCGGAGGAGCGCAGCGATCCTTTATCCCTTCGGGGCTTCTTTTGCTACACTGTTAGTTATCTGTTATGAAAAAATATAACGAAACCGAATTTGATGCTATGCCCACGACAGTCAAGGGGCTGCTACTGTTCATGGTGCGTCCCTACAAGTTCAGAACACTCCTGTTCTTTCTGCTGACCCTGGTTGGCGTGTTTGCCTGGACGGTATCGCCAGTCCTAGTAGCTGACATTATTACTCGACTAGGCAAAAGCCCTGAGATTGACAAGTATATTTGGTGGTTAGTGGCAGCCTACTTTGCGGCCCGCATGCTCGACGAAATATTCTGGCGGATTGCCGAAGCGGTTATGCGTACCTATAAGCCACAAATGATTGAGCGAGTTCGCTCAATGCTGTTTGCCGAGTCGCTCAAAAAATCCTACGCTTACTCGGTGAATGCCAGCAGTGGGCAGGTGGGGCATTGGATCAACCGTACAACCATCACAGTCAACGAGTTTGTTGATACTACCATTTGGAGCGTTTGGGCGCGGGTAACCGGTTTGATCATTTCGAGCGTCTTCTTGTTTATAGTGCACTGGAGCCTCGGGCTGCTATTCGTCGTGTGGCTGGTGGCACTGTTTTGGTTCACGACGCATCGTGGTAAGCATTTTGGAAAGCTGGTGGCAATCCAGAGTGAAGAAGAAAGTAAAGCCTCGGGCATGGTGGTCGATGGCCTAACTAATCACTTAAGCGTCCGGGTATTTAACGCGCAGCGTCGCGAACGCCAAATGCTGGCTTCCCAACAGCATCGCATTATTCTGAGCTGGCGTAACTCCTGGATGCAAAATCTTATAACAAATATCGTGAAAGGGCAGAGTGCGGCAATTGTTAGCGCCGGCGGTTTAGTAATGGCCATCTCGTTGTTCGGGGCAGGCATTATTCCGCTCGGTGGCGTAGTGCTGTTTATTGCCTACTTTGGCGACGCCAGCAGCAGCCTATGGGAGCTGGCCCATGCCCTCGATTCGTACTATCGAAACTTCGGCACTATACAAAATGGTCTGGACGGCTTAAGTGGCGAAAATGCTCGGCAAGGCACGACCGTGGCTGCTCCAAAACTACCAAAAAAGGTTGCGCTAAAGCTCGAGAACCTCAGCTTCCGCTACCCCGAACAGCAAACCGAAACAGTGCTGAAGGGACTCAACGTAGAGATACCGGTCGGACACAAGGTCGGCATTGTTGGCCACAGTGGGGCCGGTAAATCAACACTGGTCGGACTGCTGCTGGGCTTTTACGAGCCAACCGAAGGCAAAATTTTAGTGAACGGCGATGACATTGCCCAAAAAGATCCATCCTATGCCCGGGCCATTAGTGCCTATGTGCCGCAGGATACTGGCCTGTTCAACCGTTCGGTGCGTGATAATATTTTGTATGCTCGCCCTGATGCCAGCGAAGCGGATTTGCAGCACGCCCTAGAGCAAGCGGAAGCAGCTGACTTTATTACCAAGCTGCCGCAAGGACTCGACACGCTGATTGGTGAACGGGGTGTGAAGCTTTCGGGTGGTCAGCGCCAGCGGATTGCTATTGCCCGGGCCATCTTAAAGAATGCTCCGCTCCTTTTGCTCGATGAAGCAACCAGCGCGCTTGATAGCGTTAGCGAACAGGCCATTCAAAAAGCCTTCCACGACCTCATGCAAAACAAGACATCAATTGTGATTGCCCACCGTTTGTCTACGCTTAAGCATCTCGATTCGATCCTGGTTATTGATAAGGGTCAGATTGTCGAGCAGGGCAGTCACGATGCCCTGCTCGCACAAGACGGTATTTATGCCGACTTATGGCGTCGCCAAAAAGACGGCTTTATCGTTGATGCTTAGAACAGGCCGAAGCTGTCTTGATTTTTGTTTTTCATTTTGGCCGAAACCTTTTGTTTAGCCAAAGCTTTGGCCTTTTCTTTCTTGTTTCGCTGCTCCTGGGCGGTCTTAATTCGGTCGGCGGTGTCGTATATATCGTTTAGAAGTCCCATGTGGTTTTCTCCTGTTTACACTGTTTATCGTAGGATATTTATGGCAGGCCCGCAGTGAGAGATTTTACAATACTGCCGCAGCTCCATAATCGTGTAAAATAGGGGGTAATGGCTAAAGCTGAGCAAAAATCAAAACTGGAGCGCTGGATTCCTTATATTTTGATTATCGCTGGTATTGTCGGTGTGTTGGCGGCTTTTATTATCACTCAAGACAAAATTAAATTACTCGAGAACCCTAACTATAAACCGTCGTGTAGCATTAACCCGATTATTAGCTGTGGCTCGGTCATGCAGTCGGCGCAGTCGCATGTCTTCGGCTTTGCTAACCCCTACATTGGACTGGTTGGCTATCCCGTATTGATTACGCTCGGGGTGATTTTACTGAGCGGGGTGCGATTAAAGCGTTGGATCTGGCTTGGCCTGAACCTTGGTTTACTGTTTGGCGTAGCCTTTGTGCACTGGCTGTTCTTCCAGAGCGTGTTTCACATTCAAGCGCTGTGCCCGTACTGCATGGGCGTGTGGGTGGTGACCATTACGGCATTCTGGTACGTCACGCTGTTTAATCTGCAGCAGGGATTTTTAAAGCTGCCAACCAAGCTGCAGCCAGTTGGCTATTTTGTGCGTCGGCACCATCTCGATCTATTAGTGTTGTGGTTCCTGATTATTCTAGCCGTCATTCTGCACCATTTTTGGTACTACTTCGGCAAACACCTGCCGTTCTAAATGGGTTACAATAGGGCCCATGGCTTTAGTACTTACCGTCCTCGCTGTTTTTCTGCTACTAATCGTTAGCGAGTACTGGTGGCGTAAGCACCCACAGCCAAACGAATTAAGCCGTAAGTTTGTGCATATTACCGTTGGTAGTTTCGTGGCCTTTTGGCCATTTTTTTTGAGCTGGAACCAGATTATATTCCTGAGCGCTGCCTTTTTGGTTGGGGTTGGGGCCTCGAAGTACCTCAATATTTTTAAAGCGATTCATAGTGTGCAGCGACCAACTTGGGGTGAACTATTCTTTGCTGCCGCGGTCGGCATTATTGCCATGATTACGCACAGTAAGGGCATCTATGCCGTTGCGCTGCTGCAGATGTCCTTGGCTGATGGCCTGGCAGCGATAGTGGGCCTACGGTTCGGTACCGGCAATCGATACAAAGTTTTCGGCAGCACTAAAAGTATTGCCGGTACTGCTACATTTTTTGTGATCTCACTGGCGCTGTTGATCGGCTACTCGCAACTCAGCGAGGCCTTTTTACCGCTTGCCTTTTTGGCAGCGTTGGCACTGTGCACGAGCTTAATTGAGAATCTGGGCATTGTTGGGCTAGACAATCTACTAGTGCCGCTAGTGATTGCCTACGTGCTGAGTTTGTAGCTACTTCAGTTTGCCAGTGTGGGCCCGCAGGGCATTGAAAATTACCACTACATCGACCACTTCTTGAGCGACGGCACCCATCAGTGGGGTGAACTTACCGGTGGCAAATACGAGCATTAAAGCCAGGCTCAAGCCGATACCAACCAGAATACTTTGGGTAGCAATGCGGAAGGTGCGCTGAGCAATGGCTACGGCGATGGCCACTCGGCCAATGTCATTGGGCAAAATAACCATGTCGGCCGATTCGCTGGCGGCAGTTGAGCCGCGAGCGCCAATGGCAATACCGACGTCGGCGGCAGTCAGTGATGGCGCATCGTTCACGCCGTCGCCTACAAAGGCGACGGGTCGATCGGTGATACCTTCCAAGATTTGTAATTTTTCGCCAGGCAAGGCTTCGGCGAACATTTGCTTAATACCCAGCGCCTTAGCGACTTTGCGGCCACTGGCGGCGTTATCACCAGTAATTAAAATGGTATTGCGAATACCCAACTCGTGGAGCCGCTGCAAGGTAACTTGGCTTTCATCGCGAATGGTGTCTTCAAGCAGTAGTACGCCCGCTAGCGCGCCGTCTACGGCGACGTACATGGCAGTTTGAGTAATACTTGATGGCTTGAATTGCTTGGGTAACTCCACGCCATGATCTTCCAGCAGACCAAGATTACCAACCAGGACATCCTTGCCTTGGACGTGGGCAGTCAGGCCCTTGCCGGAGATTTCTTTAACATGCTTGGCTTTGGCGACTTTAATTTTTTTAGACTGGGCTGCGTTGGTAACGGCAGCCGCCAACACGTGATTAGAGTTTTGCTCGAGGCCGGCAGCTAGACTCAAGACTTCATCGTTCTTAAAGCTGCCGAAGCTAGTGATGCCAGCCAGCGACAGGTCGCCCTTGGTAAGCGTACCGGTTTTGTCGAAAGCCATGGTGCGGGTTTCGGCCAGCTTTTCGAGGGCCGAACCGGTCTTAACAATAATACCGAACTTGCTAGCCCGAGCCATGCCCGACACTAGGGCAATCGGTGCGGCAAGCAGTAGTGGGCAGGGGGTAGCTACCACAATGACTTCCAGAAAGCGGGTGGCATCGCCGGTGAGCACCCAGACGGTACCAGCAATGGCGTAGGCAGCCACGGTGAACGGAATACTATAACGATCGGCTAAACGTACGAATGGTGCCTTGCTGGTCGACGCCGATTTAACCAGCTTGATGATTTGCTGGTACTGACTGTCGTCGCTATTGTGCAGCGCCTTGGCGGTGATGGCTCCATCTTGATTAATAGAACCACTTAAAATTTGGTCGCCAACGTGTTTGCTTTGCGGCAGGCTTTCGCCGGTTAGGTTGGCTTCGTCGAAGTGGCCGGTGCCTTCAATAATTTCGGCATCAACCGGTACGATTTCGCCGGGCTTAATAAGAATCTTTTCGCCGACGTGGACGTCGCTGGCTTTAACATCGATGATTTTATTCTTGCGGATGACGTGGGCCATGGTTGGTGCCTGCTTGAGCAGGGCATTGAGCTCGGAGTGCGCTCGACGCTCAGCATAAGCTTCCAGGCTTTCACCACCGGTGAGCATAATAACAATGACAATTGCCGCCCAGCTTTCACCTAAGATTACCGAGAAAATAACGGCCGTTGCCGCCAGAATGTCGATGCCGTAGCTGCCCGAACGAACGTCTTCGAACATATCTTTAAGTAACGGGAAGACTTGTATGATTGCCACGGTGCCAAGCAGCCAAGCTACGGCCGTATGGAATCCAAGAATCTGCAACACCAATCCTACGACTGCTGTTGCGATTGCCAAACTTAATAATCGATAGGTCCAGATGAGTTTGAGGGCCCGCTTCATTGTCACTCCTGTTTTTATAGTTACTTACCAGTATATCAATAGAAAAAGACTTCCGTTCGCCAAGCGGCGAAGTCGGGAGTCTTTTTAATATGCTTTTTGGGGCGAGTTATGGGAATTGAACCCACGACCTCCGGAACCACAACCCGGCGCTCTAACCAACTGAGCTAAACCCGCCATATTTTTAAGCTGCCTATGCGCCTAAAACAGAGGTGATTATAGCGGAAAAATTGCCTGCTTACAACTCTGCGAGTTGCTTGAGGAGTTTGTTGATTGCTAGGTGGCGGTGGCTGATGGCATCTTTTTGCTCGGGTGTCATCTCGGCGAAGGTTAGCGATTCGCCAACAGGCATGAATACCGGGTCAAAACCAAAGCCCTCACCTCGACGCGGTACAATGCTGCCTTGTAAAGTGCCAGTAACAATAATTTCGTGGCTGCCATCGTAGTAGCCCACGGTGCAGCTGGCCTCGGCGGTAGGGTCTCCGTCACCCACAAGCGTGGTCAGGGCATCATCGCCCATTGCCGCTATAAAGTGCTTAACATATGGCCCGGGTAACCCATGAAGCTTCCGAAGACCCAAACTAACGTCTTCTACAACCACTGGTCCGTCGACCAATTCGTAGGCTTGGTGTAGTTTGTGGGTCACTATTTCGGTTGGGCTGCCCTGAATCTCTACTAGATCGGCGTCATGGTGCGAAAGGTCGATATTGTCGGGGATTTGTCGCTGCCATTCGCGCAGCTTCTTGGCGTTTCCGGTAATGAGGGTAATAGTGCGCATGCTGTCAGTATAGCTCACCTCTGGTATACTGGGCAAAGTACGACCCATGCGGGTGTCGTATAGCGGTTATTATCCTAGTTTTCCAAACTAGTGATCGGAGTTCGACTCTCCGCACCCGCACCATGTTTGGCCCTGGTAGCTCAGCTGGATAGAGCAGAGGACTTCTAAGCCTAAGGTCGTTGGTTCAAGTCCAACCCGGGGCACCAAGCACTAAGTACCCCCCAAAGACTTCTACGGAAGTCTTTTTGTTTTGCTATACTCCCAGCATGAATTTTGTTCGCACTCAAAAAATCCTTACTCCCAGGGTGCCAATAAGTAGGCCGGGTGGACACTTCAGGGCCATAATCACAGAAACAATGCTTCGACCACGTCATGGGTTGACGCTCATCAAGCAAATAGAGAACTATTAAGTACCAAACGGCTTCTGCTTGCTAATGCTGCTTGCTTGAGAGAGAATATTTAGCAATAGGAGAAAACTCATGAGCGGTGTAGATAGACTGGCAGCGTATCGACAGGCAGGTGTCGACTTAGATCTAAGCAACGTAGCCTCGCAGATTGCTGCAGACTGGGCCCAAACTACATGGGGTAATCGTCAGGGTGAGTTTGGCGAGCCAACGGCTATTGATACGGACTTTACATCTGCCAAGTATCTTGCCTTTGATGAGATCAGAAATCGTCCCGATGTGGTTGGCGTATTTGGCATTGATGGAGCCGGTACCAAACCAGATTTTTATGAGCGCATGTGGAAATTTAAAGGTCTCGGCAAGGATTTAATCGCCATGGCGGCCGATGATAATCCCATAGAAGGCGGACAAGCTGTACTAGTTAATAACGCCCTCATAGTCAGCACACTAAAAGATGAGTATTTGCCATATATAAGTGAGCTTTTTGAGGGCCTCGCCGAAGGCGCAAACGAAGCTGGCCTGGTACTATTCACTGGCGAAACTGCTGTGCACGGTGATCGTTTACATGGGCCAACTGAGTTCACCGTGGACTGGATTGGTGACTCAATGGGACTAGTGCATAAAAAACGAGCTATTACCGGCGCGAAAGTGCACGAGGGCGATGAACTATGGGGTCTGGCCCAAAGCAACGGTTTTCGTTGCAATGGCATCTCTGCCGTAAGACGGGCCTTCAAAGGGGCATATGGTGAGAATTGGCACCTAGCTCCTTTTGGGGAATCTACACTCGGGGATGAGTGTATCTCGCCATCAACAATTTATTCTGGCCTCATGACTCGACTAACCGGTGGTTATAAAATAGAGGTGGAGCCAAAAATTGACGTTCATGGAGCTGCCCATATTTCTGGCGGCTCAATTCCTGAAAAACTCGGTCGTATGTTGCGAGCCTCAGAATTAGGGGCCGATATTGATAATCTGTTTGAGCCGCCAGGTATCATGAAGCATGCTCAAGAAGTTACTGAAGTCAGCAATGATGATGGCACTACTCGACCTATGAGCGATGAAGAAATGATTACTACTTGGCACGGCGGTCAGGGTTACGTGCTAGCTATTAACGAGCGAGATGCTGAAGCGTTGCAGACTGAAGCAAGTAAGCTCGGCATTGATACCCAAAAAATTGGTCACATATCAAAGACGACAGGTATTAGGGTTACAAGTAAGGGAGTTCAAACTCCCGGAAAAGTTATGGAGTTTTAGCAATAAATCTAATCGACACCTACACGAGCCAAAACCAGCCGACGGGCCGTACCAGCACTATTGACGATGCCTTAAAAAGGGGTGATTGGTGCCGAGGGGTGCATATGGTGGTAGCCACGCAGCAGGGTGAAGTACTGCTCCAAAAGCGCTCAGCATCCATGATTACGCACCCCGGCGGTATTGATATATCGGCAGGTGGCTATGTGGACGCCCGGGAAACACCGGAGCAAGCGGCGATTCGTGAGCTACAAGAAGAGATGGGCTTCGCGGTGAGTGCCAAAGACCTACGGCTTGTTAAGATCTACAGGCAGAACCATAACTTACCAAAGCTGCGTAAAAAGAGTCGAGTCTTCCTCTATTCCTATGTTGCTTTACTACCGAGTGCAGTCGATGTTACTCAGGTGCAGGCCAATGAAGTAGCCTGGGCTCGATTTGTACCGCTGCGCCAAGCCAAGCAGCTTTGTCGCCGTCAGCGGATTAAGTCACTGGGGCGTCTGGTACCGAAAACTCGAGTGTACAAAGACGCGCTGGCAGCCATCGAGCAGTGGCTTGTCACGCGGTAAGATGGAGCCATGACAAGGCACAGCTCGAAGTTATTCGCTGTACTGACGTCGTAAATAGGAGTGGTAAGTGAGTGTTTTGGTGCAGATAGTAACAGCTGTTTTACAGATGGCACCATCAAAACCGGCATAGGTGAAGAAAATATCTTGTTTGCGCTCCAAATCTTTGCCAGCAAGGTTCTCTGACTGATCTCTAACCGGGTAGCCCAGGTAGTTTATTATGGGCACAGTAAGGTTGCCGCCACTTTGCAGGTTGTAGGCATTGTATGCCTGGTGCACAAAGGCATTGGTGGCCAGATGATCGCTGTGATCGGGGAACTGCCCACTGTGGTCGTTAGCTTGGGTGTGGATTTCAGCAGGCCTATACAGTTTCATTAGCTCAGTCAGTGCTGCCGCCAGCTGCGCGGCAGTGTAGGTACCCCGTTTATTCACCGTCTCGATACGAGTAACTTGGTTGTGGAGTAATTTAGCCAAGCTTTGTTGACCGGTGACGGTGTAGCCTTGGCCCTGTAAATTACCGTCGGGCAAGTGCATAAAAATAAGACTGACCATGGGGTTTTCGCGTGGGGTCGATACGGTAACAACCTGCCCGGTAGAAAGTTGGGCTATGCGGCGAATCCAGGGACCTTTCAAATCGAGCATTCTGGCGTAAGCTGCCTCGGCACCTTGTTGTCGGCTAAGCCAGTAAAAGGTGTCTTGGCCACTATCGCCAGCCGTTAGATATACCGTGCGCACGCAGTCTCCAGCCGCGATACTATTATCTAGGTCGGGATTCATGAACAGCAGATCATCGTCTTGGTGAGCCACAAATTGCATAAGGGTAGTCGACTTGCAGCCGGTACTAGACAAGTCAGCAAGCGGCACGATTGCCGGACTGGTGGCTGCCAGGTTGCGAGCTATATTGTGCTTGGGTGCTGCTTGGATGCCTCGATCATAAAACAGTAGCATCTCGGTTGGCTCTCTAGCACTGCCAGCCGTAATGACGTTGGCGTTTGGTCGACCAAACTGTTCGATAGCTGACCGTAGATTACAGGCCGGAAAATCAGTCGCCCCTTTTTCGAGTGGCAAAATATAGGCAAAACTATGGTTGTGTAGATCGGGCTGCCACTGCTTACTGGTTAGTATTTTACGCGGGTGTAAACAATCGCCGAGTGGAGTGGTAGGTTGCCTACTTTTACTTTGCAGGGCAAGCGGCAGTACTCGCCAATAATCACCAACAACTATGTCGACATGGTGGCGGGATAGCAGCTTTAGGATTAGCTCATTGCGTGCTTGATAGGGCTTATTTGCAGCGTGGCTCTGCGAGCTAGTATGTAGTACATCGGGTAGACTGAGCAGCATGCTAGCCATAAGTACGATGCCAATTACTACAACTGTAAGTGGCGGCCATTTACGCTTTCGCGTATAGGTCGCCAGCCCAATAAATAGGGCGAACATGGTGATTGTAAGGTAGCGGCCATCGACTGCGTAGTAGTGATCGCTGACCACAAATAGGCCAATGGCCGCAACGCTCGTTAAGGCTAGCATTAATGCCAATGAGTTCCAGATGTCATAGACGATATACTTGGGTTTCTTCTTTTTGAAATTCGCCATCACTAGCCTGGCCAGTGCCCAGACTGCAGCAACGAATACCACTAGCATCACAACATATGACAGGCCGCTCGGGCCTACTAATCGGCTTAGCGCAGTGGACGGAATCGTCGCCAGAGTGGTTGCATTAAAGGCTGGGTTGGCACCCATATTGGTTAGCACTCCCGCTCCGGCGTAGGCAACGGCAGTTGCACCGGTTTTGACGTCGCTAATAATACCGTAAGGCCCGGCGGTACCCCCCTCACTTACTATGTGCGTCGCATGTGTTGCATTAAGCAAGCCGATAGCCAGCACTGCTAGTAGTGTGGCGAGGCTGCTGGCCAGCAACCACCGTGCAGCAAGCGTTACTAAGTGCCACTTTTGGGCGTAAGCGTACACCAACAGACCAAGCAGTGCTCCGCCGATACTCAGGCTCATGAATAATTTATCGCTAGCAATTAACAGCGCTAGTAATGCAGAGCCGCCGATAAACCAGCGCGAAGTGTAGCTGCTGGCACGGGCAATACACAGCAGGCTTAGCAGGTAGACGGCGTATTCTAGGTTGCGGGTGGTGAGCATTGCCATGTTAACTGGAAGCAGGGCACCGGCATACGGTTGGGCCGGAACCAATAATAGGGCGGCTGCCAGTGCCAGGAATAGCGTACCGGCAATCAGTGGGCGCTTTTCTATGCGACAGATAAGAAATGCTAGCAAGCTGACAGTGAGACCAACCGCCAGAAGTGTCGACAAGGCGAGTGTCAGGTTGGAGACACCAAGCATGCCAACTAGCCAAAACAGAGGCCACTTAAGCAGGAAAGTATGCGCTCCGGGTAATTGTGCACCGCTGAACGTTGATGAATCAGCAAACAGGTAGGGGTTAACAATCTGATCGGCATTGGATTGGTGGATACTAACCGACAGCAGCGTCCAAAATATAGTAGTGGCACCGAGCACCACCACGGCCAGCCAAAAATAGCGCTTTTCAAGCGTCGGCGTAATGTAGCGCTTAAGGCGTTTTATTTTGAGTTGAATCATAGGACTATGGGCTGCTTGCTGTCGGTAAAAATGTGGGTCTTATACAAATAAAAATTCCAGATGGTGGTTATGCCGAGTGCAATTGTTCTGGCGACGGCCGCGGGAATGTGACTTTGCAGAGCCCAAGTGACCAGTAGGGTGAACCCGAAATTGCATAGTACGAGCAATGTCACTGCCGCGAATTGCGTTAAAATAATCCGACGATGCATTCGGGTGTCGTTGAAGGTTACCAGTTTTTGCAGGCCAAAGGACACCATCAATCCCGCCCAAAAGCTGATTGCTACCGCCATAACACTGTTTGCGCCGAGTGCTTGGGCAGCAATGATTATGACTAGCTCAAATAGGTACACCGAAATGCCGACCAGTAGGTAACGTTTCATCTGCGACGAAATAGTAGGTAGTTTCATGCAGTTAGGCGAGTACTGATTTTTCTGTATCAATAACGAATAGAGGCCGGTTTTGAGTTTCGGCATGGATGTGTGATAGGTATAAGCCGACAATGCCCTGTGCAACAAGCAAAGTGCCTACCAGCAGGAGTAATAAGACCATAATGTAGGCACCCCCGGTAGCATGGAGGCTTAGTGGGTCGGATAGCAGCCAGTTGACAACCATGCCGCCTCCGAGCAGACTGGCAATCAGCATAATTCCTAAGCCTAGGTACACCGCAATGTACAGCGGTGAAATACTTAATGATATGACGCTGTCGATACCCAGCTTACTTAGCTTTTTGAAGGAGTAGCTGGCCTGACCGTGCAGGCGGGGATTTGCCTTAAATGTAATGTAATCCCGCTCATAACCCAACCAATCAATCAGTGCTCGGCTGACCCGGTTGTGCTCGGTCAAGGCAACAAAATTTTGTTGAACGACCTTGTCTATTAGACGGAAATCAGTCGAGTTCGGTATGAGCTTGGTGTTGGATAGCCGATTAATGCTGGCATAAAATAACTTAGAACCCCAGCGCTTTATAACGCCCTCTCGCTGGTTTGCCGAACGGATTCCGACTACCACTTTTGCTCCCGCTTGCCACTTGCTAATAAATTCGGGGATACATTCAACTGGATGCTGGCCGTCGGCATCCAGCATAATGATGGCATCGCCCTGGGCCTTCTCAATACCGGCTGCAATAGCCAGTTCTTTGCCAAAGTTTCTAGAGAGGCGCAAAAGAAGTGTGCCTGGGTGCTGCTCACACAATCGCCGAGCTATTTCGTAGGATCCGTCAGTGCTGCCATCGTCGCAGTAGACAATCTCGAAGTTGGTACCGGTAATTGCCTTGATGATAATTCTTAGCGATTCATCAAATGACGCTAGTCCTTCCACTTCGTTATAGAAAGGTATGACTAAGGATATTACATTGTGTCGAGAATTATGCATGGGAATTTGCTGATAAGTATACACGGAACACTACACAGGGTGTATCGTATTACGACTAGATTTCGTGCAGGACAGTGATTTTAGCACCCAGGGCGTTGAGCCGTTCGGCTAAATCTTCATAACCACGTTGAATGGTGTAGATGTTGCGCAGCATGGAAATGCCGGGTGCCGCCAGCATGCCAATTAAGAGTAGGGAAGCCGGGCGCAGGGCAGGCGGACAAACCACATCAGCCGCCGTGAACTTCGTTGGGCCGGTAATGTATACCCGGTGCGGGTCAGCCAGTTCAATTTGGGCACCAATTTTGGTCATTTCAGTGTAGTAAATGGCGCGGTTCTCATACATCCAGTCGTGGATAAGGGTGCGGCCTTTAATGACTGAAGCGATTGGCACAAAGTAGGGCAGGTTGTCGGCGTTCAGGCCAGGGTAGGGCAGGGAATGAATTTTATCAATTAAGGCTCGCAGCTTACCATCGTGTTTATGAATCGTCAGGTCCACCAAATCAGTTTTACCGTTTTCGGCTTTGTAGCGCTCAGATTCGGTGTAGCTGAGGCCCATCTTCTTAAGCTTCAGGAGCTCAATGGTCACGAAGTTAATCGGCACCCGCTTAATGGTAATTTTAGAGTTGGTGGTAACGGCCGCTGAAATGAAGAACATGGCTTCGATGGGGTCTTCTGCCGGCGCGTAGGTAATATTCTTTTTGATGCGTGGAACGCCGGTAATTTTGAGCGAGCTAGTGCCGATACCTTCGATTTTGACGCCCAAGCGTTGCAGGAAGAAGCAGATGTCTTGCACCATGTAGTTAGCACTGACAAAGTCGATCTGGGTCTCTTCGGGGGTGCAGGCGGCGGCCAGTAGCGCGTTTTCGGTTACGGTGTCACCAACTTCGTACAGCGCAAAACGACCGGCTGGTTTTTTGTTGACGGTTACGTTGTAGTGACCCTGCGTGGCGACAATACCAACGCCAAATTCTTCCAGGGCGAATAAATGCGGTTCCACGGTGCGCTCGCCGAGCTTACAGCCACCGGCGTACGGAATTTTGAAGGTCTCGGAGTCGTGCATTAATGAGCCAATCATCATCAGTACCGAGCGGGTTTTGCGGGCAGCGACCTTATTGATTTTTTCGAGGTTCAGCTTTTCGGGCCGGCGGATTTCTAGGTCGTTGCCGGGAAGCCATTTGACATGCACACCAATGCTTTCCAGCACTTCAATAATGCGGTTAACCTCTTCAATGCGCGGAAAGGCTTTGAAGCGCGTGACGCCGTGGTTGAGCAGGGAAGCGCAGAGCAGAGAAACAGCGGCGTTCTTACTGGTTTTAAGGGTAATGTTGCCTTTGAGTTCCTGCCCACCTTCAATGCGCAGGTTTACGGCACCGCCGGTAACAGTAATTAATTGCTTATTAAGTACATCGCTAATGCGACCAAGTGTTTCTAGGCTCAGGTTTTGTCGGCCATGCTCCATGCGGTTTACTGCCGACTGCGAGGTCTTGAGTAGCTTGGCAAACTCAGCTTGGGTCAAACCGCGCTCTTGTCGTATCTGAGCTATAAGCTCACCTATTTTGGCATTGGTCGATTCCATATAGCTATAATTATACCATTTGTGACGTTAAGTTCAAGTTTTTGTTTTGTGACGCTGATCACCACTATGCGCTTATGCCTTCCGTTTTGCAAGCCGCTGCCGGGCCAGCAGCCCTGGGTCGGCTAAATTTGCGATCTGCGGATTTTACAATATATGAAGCTATAAACCCCTCGTAAAAAGTCCGACCTACAGTGCTGACAGTTTGCTATACTAGACACCATGATTTAGCTACGTGCGACAAACCGGTTTATACTAAAAACAAACGAGGGAGTCGTAATGATTGATGACAAAGTAGCACAACTTATTGCCGGTGAAGAAAAGCGCCAGCGCGAAGGTCTGGAGTTAATTCCGTCCGAAAACTATGTGAGCCGCCCAGTGCTAGATGCGCTCGGCAGCGTATTTACCAATAAGTATTCCGAGGGCTATCCCGGCAGGCGTTACTATGGCGGCCAGGAGTTTACCGACCAGGTTGAAACACTAGCCATTGAACGTGCCAAACAGCTCTTTAAAGCCGATCATGCTAACGTGCAGCCGCATAGTGGAGCACCGGCCAACGAAGCTGTGTACAGTGCCTGGCTAGAACCGGGAGACACCGTTTTGGCTATGGACCTAGGCCATGGTGGCCACTTAACCCACGGCGCACCGGTTACCCGCAGCGCCAAGCTGTACAACTTTATTCGCTACAAAATGAAAGATCCAACCACTGGCGAAATCGACTACGATGAGCTGCGTGAACTGGCCCTCAAGCACAAGCCAAAAATCATTTTGGCAGGTTTTAGCGCCTACCCGCGCGAACTGGACTATGGCAAGTTTGCGGCCATCGGCCAGGAAATTGAAGGCTGCTTGCTGATGGCTGATATGGCGCACATTGCCGGCCTGATTGCCGGCGGCGTCGCTCGTAACCCCTTCGACGATGGCTTCCACGTCATTACTTCTACAACACACAAAACACTGCGTGGTCCGCGTGGTGGTTTAATTTTAAGTCGCGGTACCGTTGGCAATCCACTGAAGGCACCCGAAAAAACGCTCGAAAACATTCCAACGCTGATTGACCGAGCAGTCTTCCCGGGCATGCAAGGCGGCCCCCACGAGCATGTCATTGCCGCTAAGGCCGTGGCCTTCGGCGAAGCGCTGCAGCCGGAGTTCAAAGACTACGCTGCCCAAATTGTGAAGAACGCTGCCGCCCTGGCCGACGCCATGCTCACCCGTGGCTTTACGCTGGTCACCGGTGGCACCAGCAATCACCTCATCTTGGCCGATGTGCACGCCAGTTTTGGTTTGGACGGTAAAGTTGTCGAGGAAGCACTCGATAAAATTGGCCTAACGCTCAACAAAAACGCCGTTGCCAACGACACGCTGCCACCCTATCGCCCCAGCGGTATTCGCCTAGGCACGCCAGCCATTACTACCCGTGGTCTCAAAGAAGAGCATATGGAACAAATTGCCGAATGGATGAAACAAGCCATCGATGCCCGCGACGATGAAGCTAAATTAGCGGCCTTGCATGCCGACGTGGTGACGTTTGCTTTGCAGTTTCCGCTGCCGAGCGACATCTAATAATGAGTAATAGCTTCATGGTAGTGCCGGCGGTATTACAAAAAGTTGCCGCAGGGCATAAGTACGGGCATGAAAATTTTCCTGACGAGAGAGTATAATAAGGGTACAAACGGAGGAGGTAGCCCATGTCACTGAACCCAAGTTTATCGAGCGAATTGTTCGGCTCGATGCCTACAATATTCGGGGAATCTGATACGCCTTACGCCATGCCAGGCACACCCCCTGAAACTACTGAGCCAGACAGGTACTGGGATCGGTTCACGACCACGGTCAAGGCGCTGAAGCTGTCGCCAGAGATAGAAGTGGTGCTGCCACCGCTACCTCGTCAGCCTGAATTAGGGGAGTAGCTCGGGTTCTTGCTGGAGGGTAATGCCAAACTTGGCCTGAACTGCATCGACAATTTTTTGCTTAAAGGCCAACAAGTGCGCCGTGCTTTGAGCCGATTCGTTAACGAGTACCAGTGACTGTTTGGCCCAGGTGGCCATGCCAGTTTCGGGGTCGTGAAAGTCTTTAAAACCGGCTTGCTCGACGAGCCAGGCGGCTGATATTTTAACCAAGTTTTCTTGGGTCGGCCAATGTGGCACAGTTAGGCTAGTGTCGGCCTGGATTTGGGTTAATTGACCTTGGCTAATAATAGGGTTGGCAAAGAATGAACCATTGTTAGCAACCAGTGCCGGGTCGGGCAGCTTACTGTTACGGATGGCGATTACCGCTTGGCGAACAGTAGCTGGCGTAATGTCGCTAACATTGTGATCAGTTAGGTACTGCTGCAGGGCAGGATAGAAGGGCGGTTGCAGCTTGCCCCGGCTCAGATGTAGCGTTATGTGGGTTATAAAAAAGCGGCCACGGTCGGTGGTTTTGAAGCGGCTGGTGCGATAGCCAAAGCCGCAGTCGGTTGCCGGAATGTTAACCAGGCTATTAGCCTGCACATCAAACGCCTCCACGGTAGTGAGCGACTGGGCGATCTCTTGGCCGTAAGCTCCGACGTTTTGAATTGGTGTGGCACCGGTGCTGCCGGGGATCAGGCTCAATGTTTCAATGCCGGTTAGGCCGGCTTCCACCGTGCGGGCCACCACGCTATCCCAGTTTTCGCCGGCACCAATAGTGACGTAGACATTCTGTTCATCTTCCTCAAATACCTCGTAGCCGACGATTTTATTAACTAGCACCAGGCCCGCAAAGCCTTCATCACGCCAGAAAATATTGCTACCGCCGCCAATCATGATGACTGGTAGAGTCTGAGCACTGGCCCAGGCCAGCGCCTCCTGAAGTTCGGTGTGATTATGGATTTCTGTCAGGTGGGCAGCTGGGCCGCCGAGGCGCATGGTGGAAAAGTCGGCCAGGGTAACGCCGTGGAATATATTCATGCCACCAGTATAACTGGTTCGCTTACGCTTGCACATGGAGCGGAGCGGCGATACCATAGTAGTAATGGGTCACACGCCGCAGCACAAACCGTATCAAACCCTTGGGAAGCACTTACGTTACCTGCGTGAGCAGCAACGCCAGAGCCTGGCCGAAGTATCTGGTGCCGTCGAAATCGACGAAAAATCACTAGAACGGATTGAAGCCGGCCAAGAACGTCCGGCCGAAGAAATTCTACTTCTACTGATTAGCCACTTTGATATGCAAGACCAAGAAGCGGTGCAGCTGTGGGAACTAGCCGGTTACGATGGCAGCACACCTGGCCAAATACGGCCCGAAGACATCTTGCAAGATCTAGCCAGCGGCAACAAGCCCGTGGTGGTACTGATGGGCGTCGATAGTCGCACTATGTACACTGACAGTGTGCGGATCGATGCCGATAAGGCCGGTATTGTTATGAACTTTGGGCAGCTCAACAGCAAAAAGCAGCAGCAACCAGTTGCCAAGCTGGGTATGAGTTACGAGCAGGCCGAAACAGTTTTGCGTGAATTGCAGCGCGCCATATTGCATGGCAAATACACCAGCGGACCGAAGTCACTGCCGCCATCAACATCGTCTTCTGAAGATGTGGCTTAAATCACAAGCATTTTGTAATAATTCTTACAAACAGGCGTACTTTAAAGGACTATATTTAGGACTATCGTTTCTTAAAACAGAGAGGACAAAAAGTATGACAATTGAAAAAATGCTCGGTACAATGCAGAAAGCTGCCGCCAAAAACAACCGTGCCGTTAAACAGCAAAAGCAAAGCGCTAAAAAGTCTAAGTAGACCCGTATACTGTAGGGGTGGCCCTAACTGAACGGATACTTTTGGTGACTGACACCGACCTTGAGCACTACCAAGTGGTCGAGCGTGTATATGAGGGTCGGCCAGCGCGCGTGCTCTTTAGCGGTCCCCGCCGGGCAGCCCAATCGGGCATAGGGCTCGATGACGACCCAGACTTATTATTTGATTACAACCAACGCTTGCTCGAAGTAGCCAACGGTGTTTATCCGCAGCGTATTTTAGTGATTGGCGGCGGGGCCTTTACGCTACCAATGGCGCTTACGGCTGCTTTGCCGGAGGCTATAGTTGACGTGGTGGAACTGGACCCCGGTTTACGGGCCATTGCCGCTGAGCATTTTGGACTAACAGAGAGTGAGCGGCTAGATATTTCGTTTGGTGACGGTCGTGAGTTCGTTGAGCAAAGCAATCAGTTGTACGATCTTATCGTGCTGGACGTGTTTAGCGAACTGTCCATTCCTCGGCAGTTTTTAACCATTGAGTTTGTTCGCAAGCTGCACGCTCGATTGCAACCAGGCGGCACGGTGGCCATGAATATTATTGCCAGCTACCAGGGCATAAACGCCGGTCTTATTAAAAGCCAAGTAGCGGCCTATCAATCATTGTTCGATCGACTCGATATTTTCCCAGCGGCCTACGGCCTCACGAGTTGGCTACCGCAGAACCTACTATTGGTGGCCCAAAAAAATGCAGATCGTGTGTTAGATGAGTATCTTCGCTTTGCGCCAATTGACTCAATTGAGGCTGGCGAAATCGATCTATATCATGATTAGGTGAAACTACTTATCTTGCAGGACTGACAGAATATTGCCGGCCGGATCTTTGAACCAAGCAATGTCTGGACCCATGTTGGCGGCTAGGCCACGCAGCACGCCCTTTTCGTCGGGGCTGGCACCACCACCCAGATCGTAATGCTCAAACTGAATGCCCTTGGCGGCGAGCTCATCCACGGCAGTGTCAATGTTGGCGACCACCAGGTTAAGCATGGTGTACATGGCTGGCACATGATCATCTTTTTGGTATATAAACACCGTGCCGCCACCGGGCAAGTTAATTTTTAGACCCATAGCTTCGTCGACCAGTTCTAAGCCGAGCTGATCCACGTAAAATTCTTTTGCTTTTGATAAATCGTTAACTGAAAAACCACTAAATGCTCCAACTGCAATACCCATAACCACTCCTTTGCTTATGGTCTTATGGTACGCCTGTTTACCTAAACTTAGAACTAGATTAGTGGTTGGCGATCCAGCGCTTTTTTAAGAATGAAACCGTTAGAGTTGAAAGCAAGAATCCTATTACCGGTACTAGAGCGTTAATCCAGGGGTCTATATGCACCACGAATTTTAAATAAAATACGACCACGATGTAGGTCAGCGCCATGATGCTCAATCGACGGGTCCAGCTTGTTTCCCAGGCTTTGTCGCTTTCAACTCGTCCGTTTCGGGCTTCGATTACTGTAAGACGTTCTTCAATTGTTTTATTCATGCAGTAATCATACCACTAGCCCTGCGGGGCGTAGTTTCCGTTAGTAGGAGGTTGCCTGCTTAAAGATGTTCTTGAGGACATCGGGTTTTACACCGACTGCTTGCCATTGAGCATCGCAGGCTGGTTCGCTGAAGGCGTATATCTGTAGTGTCCTACCATCAGCCAGCGTAACTGCTGCGTTATTCTTTTCATAAGGATTAAATGGATTCGCCTTGGCTTCAAAAGCTAAACGTATTGGATCGCAGGCCAATCGAGTTTGGAAGCCAACTGGTGAAAGCGAAGCTAGGCCTCTGGTGGTCACATCATAAGTCACACCGGTTGTGCCGGCGGCATTTCCCACGGAGCGGCCGTGATACACGAGCGAGGTAGTAGTGTCATTTAAGGGGAGAGCTAAGCGCAGCTCTGGGAAGTAAACCTTATTGTCACCAACGGAGACCGCCGGCTGGCTCAGGCCAGAGGCATTGAGTGCATTCATGGAGATAGACAGTAGATCATCGGCCGGTTTGGCGGTCTCGAGTTTGTGAATTTTATCGAAGCTGAGAGCGATGCAGGCACTTTGTGCTAAAAGAATGAGGACAAGTAGGACAGTTGCCGTAGTTTTATTGATAATTTTCATACAATTCCTTAATTATGCGCTAATCATAGCACGCATTAGAACTGTGATTTGTATTCACCGGGACGTCGAGAGCCAATCCACCAGCTGCGCAACACTTTTTCTAAAAAATATGCCTCGGTATTTGGTGAAATATATGGCTTACCGGTGTCGGGGTTAATGGTGGTGGCTGCTTTTTTTACTGCCGCGCAGTGTTGGTCGTACTGCCATTCACTTTCCCGGTCGGCAATAAACTGCTCAAGCGTCATGTCGATGGGCGCGCCAAACCGTTCGGGATCGGAGAGATAGATCTCGAGTTCTTGGTCCGGAATGTTAGAGTAGGGACCATGTTCAATGCCGTTAGGTAGGATGCTCATAGTAAGTGGTGCAGCAACATTAACGAAGTTAGAACCCTACTGTATAGTTGCAGAAGATTTGGCCAGCAACTCACTTACGAGTTTGTAATCAACTTCTTTACCCTCTGTAATATCTATAGTTTTACGCTCGCCATTACCCATTGCCCGTAAAAGTCCATCAATTGGTTCCAGTCCCGAGGCATTAAATAACATGAACGATATCTTATCTTTCGCTATATGTATTACTGCAGCATACTGCCCGTTTTTTAAATAGTGGGGTTTACCGTACTGCAATCTTTCTTCAACTCCCGGAACTGTCTCGTGGATAAGTTTGCGTAATGATTCAGAGACCTTTATTTGCCACGGCAAAGCT
This sequence comes from Candidatus Saccharimonadota bacterium, assembly GCA_028286405.1. Taxonomy (GTDB): domain Bacteria; phylum Patescibacteriota; class Saccharimonadia; order Saccharimonadales; family UBA4665; genus JAGQNO01. Next base: position 10,286 of record JAQBRP010000013.1, on the reverse strand, counting down.
TTGCCGATATAGTCTGTTACCTCTTGATTCATGGTCGCTCCGTTTAAAAATATTAACCCAAGTTTAGCACAGACAACGAAGCTGGGTTTCGACAGTTTATTTCATTTTGCAAACCAACCAATGAAAAATTGAGTCGTAAAGACCGGTTCTCTGGTTGGTACGCGCGGCAGGATTTGAACCTGCGACCTTTGGTACCGGAAACCAACGCTCTATCCAGCTGAGCTACGCGCGCACATACCCATCAATATAGCACGCTAACAGACATATTTAAGAGTCAATACGAAGTTACAGTAGGTTTTATAACTTCGGTACAAAACGCTTACGCTGTTCATTACTGTTGCAAAGTGGTATAACGAGGCTAGACAAATGGGAGTCCCGTCAGCATGGTCAACACACCGACCAATTCAACGCTGAAACACCATTCTATATGGCACCCTATTCGGACTGGTCTGAGGAGTCGCCTATGAAGCAATAAGGATCTGTCAGTATCTTTATAGTACGTAAGGAGACTTTTATGGCACAAAGAACTAATTTAGGACCACTGTCATGGACCGGCTGGGCATACTTTGCCAGTGCGCTCCTACTGGCAGTGGGAGGTATGCAGATAGTCGCCGGCTTAGCCGGCATTTTTAATGCCGATTTTTACGGCACAGCCGAATCAAGCTTAGTAGCTTTTGGTTACACGGCCTGGGGCTGGATTAACCTAGTACTTGGGGTGGTGGCCGTACTGGCTGCCGTAGGCGCACTACTAGGAATGGCTTGGTCGCGGGTAATTGGCACCGTAACTGCGGTGCTGGTGATGGTGGCTGCGGTTGCCTTCATGACAGCCTTCCCGCTGTGGTCGCTGGTTACAGTTGTGGCGGCTGGTTTTACGCTGTTTGCGTTGACCATGCACGCCGCTGATATGAACGCATAATACATAAGTAAAGGAGAACGAAAGTGGCAAACAACACAAGACAACTAGGATGGGCACCATTTGGAGCAGTCATGGTACTGGCGGTTGGTTTATTTGAAACCGTCGTCGGCCTGACGGCACTCATGAATGAGCAGTTCCTATCAGCAATGGGCGGGAGCCTGCTGGTGTGGGATCTGTCGGCCTGGGGCTGGATTCACCTAGTATTCGGCCTGGCAGCGCTCGTCGTGGGTGCCAGTCTATGGAGCGGTGCAGTCTGGTCGCGCAGTATGGCAGTTCTGCTCGTAACGCTAAACATGGTGGCTCAGTTTGTGTTCGTAAGCGTCTACCCGCTGTGGGCAGTTGCGCTGCTGGTAGCTGACCTGCTGGTCCTCTACGCCCTGACTGTTCGAGCTAACGAATAGTCATAAAAAAATACCGCCGGTTTCTATAAGCAATAGACTGGCGGTATTTTAGTGTGTTACAAATTTGGTGCCCGCGGCAGGATTTGAACCTACGACCTTCTGGTTCGAAGCCAGACACTCTATCCAGCTGAGCTACGCGGGCATGGATAGGTAGCGTATACTATTCTAACAGAGAACTAACAGGGATCACACCGCCATGCCGCAAATCCGCAATTTCACCGAAGCTCAAGACCTGCTCAGGCCGTACTACGATAATTCACGCACCGCTTACACGCTCGACCTAATGAGGGCTCTGATGGAGTACTTGGGCAACCCTCAAAATAAGCTTAAAGTTTTACATGTTGCTGGTACGTCGGGCAAAACATCAACTGCCTACTACTGCGCCGCTTTATTAAAGGAGTCGGGAAAGTCGGTGGGCCTATCAGTATCGCCCCATGTCGATACTGTTAATGAGCGGCTGCAGATTAACGGTCTGCCCCTGCCAGAAGCCGAGTTTTGTGCAGTACTGGGTGCCTTTGTTGACCTGGTAATGGCCAGCGGCCTAAAACCTTCGTACTTCGAGTTACTGGTAGCCATGGCCTATTGGGAGTTTGCTCGTCGTGGCTTGGATTACGTAGTAATGGAAGTGGGACTCGGTGGTCTACTGGATGGCAGCAATGTTGTTGACTCGGCAAACAAGGTTTGCGTAATAACTGATATTGGCTTTGATCACACCGAAATTCTTGGCGACACGTTGGCACAGATTGCTAGCCAAAAAGCGGGTATCATCCAACGTAATAATGCAGTATTTATGTACCAGCAGAATGAGGAAGTAATGGACGTTGTGGAGAAAGTTACCACGCAACAGCAGGCCTCGCTGCACGCACAAAGTCCCGATAGCGCCGTTACATACCAGTCGCTACCTTTATTCCAGCAGCGGAACCTCGGCCTGGCGGCCAAAGCAGTCGATTATGTTTTGAATCGTGATGCCGACCAGCATGTATCTGACGAAGCACTCCAGCAAGCGGCTAGCATTGTGGTACCAGCCCGCCTGGAACGTTTCAAAATTGGTGACAAGTTAGTGATTGTCGACGGGTCGCATAATCAGCAGAAGCTAGCCACATTGTTAGAAAGCGTCAGTGAGTTGTATCCTGGCAAAGACATTGCAGCAGTCTGCGCCTTTGTCGAAGGCAACGACGAACGCTGGCAGGGCGGCCTACAAGAGCTTACGTTAGTCGCCAAACACCTCATTTTCACCAATTTTTACAGCGAGCAGGATGTTCCAAAATCATCTGTCGATCCGGCAAAGCTTGTAGCTTTCTGTGACGCGCATAACTTCAAATCCTATGAAGTTATGCGTGAACCAGCCGCTGCCTACGAAGCACTCCTTGCCCGGGCTGAGCCGGTATTAGTGGTTACCGGATCGTTCTATTTGCTAAATCACATTCGCCCTCTCATGAAAGTGCAAGCATGATTCGGGCCATTGCCGCCATAGATGATAAGCAGGGTATTGCCGCTGGCGGTAGTATCCCGTGGAACATACCTGAAGACCATCGGCATTTTCGTTCGTTTACTGAGCACGGTGTAGTTGTTATGGGCTGGGCGACCTACGAAGAATTTGCCCTACCGCTGCCTAATCGACGCAACATTGTTGTCAGCCGAACCCAACAACCGGTTCGCGAAGGCTGGGAATTAATAACCGACGTTGAGGCTTTTTTGCAGCTGGCCACTGAGGACGTTTGGATTATTGGCGGCGCTCAGCTGTACGCCAGCACGCTGCAATTTTGTGACGAGTTATACCTGACGCAGGTTGTTGGTGACTTTAATTGCGACCGCTTCTTTCCTCCGTTCGAAGCCGATTTCACCTTGCAAGACCAGTCGCCCATGCAAACCAGTGGGCAGTATCAATACCAGTTCAACGTCTACCAGCGGGCAAACAAAAACCGACAGGTGTGAGGACCCCGTCGGTATAACATCGCCTTGCGAATAACGATCTTTAGCTGCGCTTGCGGCTGCCGTGGCTAGCCTTGCCACCCATGCGGGCGATTCGTGTTCGCTCTTCTTTGCTCATTGCCGCAAAACCACGCTTTTTAGTTGTTCCTGCCATTACACCCTCCTTGTTTACTATTGGTTCTCATACTGTAGCTCCGCCCACAGGCATAAGCAGTTAAATAACTAACAAGACGGCTCTCAGCCGTCCCAGCCAACTGTTAAATAACTCATAGTGCTGTTGTTAATGCCGCGGTACCATGAGGGTGTATATAAAGGGGATAAGGAGAGGGACATGTTTACCAACAACACACGTTGCCACGACGAAAAGCCAAGTTACTTTGCTTTCGATCAGCGCTATAACCGTACTGTTGCAGCCTAGCAGTTCCGCTGGCAGTTTTTAAAGCTGTCGCTATTCCTTTGTCATTAACAAAACAGGAGGTCATATGGGATTAATCGCATTTATCATTATTGGTGCACTAGTTGGATGGATTGCCTCGAGCATTATGGGTCGTGATAACGGCTTGATCATGAATTTGTTAATTGGTGTCGTGGGTTCGTTCCTGGGAAGTTTTGTGTCACGCCTAGTTTTAGGTTACGACGATTCGTATCTGGCTTTCGATTGGAGCGCCTTTATTTGGTCGCTGATTGGTGCTGTTATTCTGCTGGGCATTGTCGGTGCGATTTCGGGCCGCAAGCCCCGCACAGCCGCTTAAGAGGGCTGTATTAACTTGCTCGCTTCATTTTGAAGTTAGCGTCGTCGCGAATGTCGCCAACCAGTTCTTCAAGCACATCCTCGAGCGCCACTACACCCAGCGTTTTACCCTTTGGATCGACAACTTGGGCCAGGTGAGCACCCATACGCTGCATAGTAACCAGTGCTTTGCGCAGTGACGTTTTGTGCTTAATGGTTGGCAGTTCGCGGATTAAGGTTAGGGCCATGCTTTCGTCTTGCTGAGCGGCTGTCACATCGAGCAAGTCCTTAATGTGTATATAGCCAACCAGCTTGCCTTTGTCGGTTACGGGGAAGCGTGAAAAGCCTGTCTTGGTCGATAGGTCTTCGACTTCTTGCGCCGTAGCCGTAGTAGGGACGCTGACTATTGAGGTAACCGGCAGTAATACGGCCGAAATGTCTTTCTCCTCAAAGCTGAGGGCACCCGATAGTAATTGTTCTTCGTCTTCACTCAGTAAACCCTTTTGGTGTGATTCTTTAACAAAGCCAGCTACTTCATCGCGGTTAAAGCTGCTGGCCATTTCGCCTTTTGGCTTCACGCCGAGCAGTCGTACGCAGCTGTTAGCTATGGCGTTTAAGGCCTGCACTATAGGATTGGTGACTTTAACAAAGGCAACCAGCGGTGGGGTCAGCCATAGCGCAGCTTTGGTGGGTCCGGCCAGTGCTAGGTTCTTGGGAACCATTTCGCCAATTACCACGTGCACGTAGGTAAGCACAACCAGGGCCAACACAAACGACACAGGGTGCAGCAAGTGCTCGGACAGGCCAATGGCTTCAAACGGTGTCTCCAAAAAGTGGGCCAGCAGTGGTTCGCCAACGGCACCAAAGATTAACGAACAGAGGGTTACACCGAGCTGGGCACCGGCCAACATCAGCGACACGCGTTCCATGGCACCAAGGGTAATTTTGGCTGAGCGGGAGCCGGTCAGGGCGGCTAGTTCAATGCTGCTGCGGCGCGACGACACCAAGCCGAACTCGGCCCCCACAAAGAAGGCGTTACCGGCCAGCATCGCTATGGCGATTGCTATCTCGGCGGCAATCATGAGGCATCCTCGATGGGCTTAACCGACAGTTGAATACGATCAACCCGGTGGCCGTCCATGCGCTCCACAGTCATGGTGGCGACCAGTGGATTACCTTCGCGGTCAACGGCACTAACAGCAGACGTATCTTTAGCTTTGGGGACACGCTCCAGGACGTGCGCCATGAGTCCGCCAATAGTCTCGTACTCTTCGTGTTCTGGCAGGAAAATGCCCAGCTCTTCGCTAATTTCATCTGGCCGTAGTAGCCCCGAAAGTAACCAAGCGTTGGCGGAAGTTTTGCGGATGGATGCCTTGAGTCGGTCGTGTTCATCTTGCACTTCACCGACTAGTTCTTCGAGCAAATCTTCAATAGTAACAATGCCATCGGTACCACCGAACTCGTCAATCACCACGGCCATTTGCATGCCGCCACTGCGCAATTGCTCAAGCAGGGGTTCTAGCTGTAGGCCGCTCGGCACAAACACCGGTTTGTGCATGATGTCGCTGATTGGTGTGAAAGCACGCTGCGCACGGGGAATAGTGATGGCTTGCTTAATGTGCACAATGCCAACAATGTCGTCGGTGTGCTCGCCGGTAACCGGGAAGCGCGATAGGCCGGTATCTTGGGCGGCGGTAATGACATCGGCTGCAGTGCCATCCTTACTAACGGTGCGCATACGTAAGCGTGACGTCATGACGTCGAGGGCGGTTAGGTCGCCAAAGGTTAGCGAGCGCTCCATCATAACGGCTGTTTCTTTTGACAGCGTGCCCTTTTCGGCCGAGCGCCGTACCAGCGACAGGAGTTCGTCGGCCGAGCGGGCCGAGGCTAGCTCTTCCTGTGGCTCGACGTTCAGTCGCCGCAATATAACATTAGCACTATTGTTAAGTATGCGAATTGGCAGCCGCATAACATTAGTGAATGTGCGCTGAAAACGCTGTACGAAACGGGCAGTTGCCATGGGCTTGGAGATGGCTAGGTTTTTGGGCACTAACTCACCGAAGATCATAGTGACGGCTGTGGCAATAGCAATGCCAATGAACAGCGCAATTTCGCCGACGGCTGACTCAGGAATACCGATGGCCAGCAGGGGACCATGCAGTAGTTCGGCCAGTGATGGCTGGGCTAGAAAACCAATCAGCAGATTAGTAATAGTAATGCCCAGTTGGGCACCAGACAGTTGTGTTGATAAAGAACGTAGGGCACTGGCGATGCCTTTGGCGGTACGGTCGCCGCGGGCGGCCTTGCGCTCAACGGTGGTGCGGTTGATGGCCAGTAGCGAAAATTCGGCGGCCACAAACAGGCCACACAGAGCTACCATAACTAGTGAAACAAGAATCAGGGCTATTTCTGTCATGAAGTGCTTACGGCAACCTCACCGCGGGTGTATGCATATGTCTATAAGTTTAGCACTTTTTTGGAGGGCCATCGTTCGCACTATCGCAACTAAAATCAAAGTGGGCTTGGGAACAGACACGAAGTATTCACCTATTCTCTATCCGTGAACACAACTGTTCGGTCTGAGTAATTCCTAGTGGCTGTATTCCAGCTTCCGGCACATGTAATAAGGTTCAGGTGAGATTTACTGTCGCTGGAAACAAATACGCTCTGAGCGTCATCGTCCCGACGATATGTCTGTAGTGTGTGCACCACGAAAGCTATAATCAGTCCATCGGTATCTTCGACGTATAGTTTGTCTCCTGCACGCAATCTGTGCAAATTATCAAATGCCCCCCGCCCGCCATTCGCCCGGCCGTAGTGACCATCGATAACCGCGCTTCCGTTTTCACCTGGTCTTGGCCCGGCTTTGTACCAGGCAACGTTATTGGGGTTTTCTGGCGTATCCATCTCTCCGTTAGCTGTCAGACCGACATGCTCAACCAGGGCATTGACGTTGATTGAGGGTATCGTGAGACGTGTCGGTAAGTCTATGGCGGCCGCCACGGGCTTGGCTACGAGTAGACTTGCTGGTGGCACGTCCGGATTACTCTGGGCTGGCTTTTCTAGGGTGAAATGGAACAAAAGCACTAATGAACACACCAATCCAATGAAGCCGACAATTACGAGCAATCGGGTCAGTGAAGTTTTGGATAAATACATACCTGACTTTTCTGGGCGGTGAAGCACCAAATGACGCCTCCGATATCTGAAGGAGCAACTCCTGTGCTTGGGAATTTGGGAACGGAGGTAGCTGCGGGTGGAGGGGCAGGAGTTACGGTCTGGACGGCAGGGATTGGAGCACTAACGATTGGAAGGACTGTGGTTACCACAACGGTAGCGCTCGCTAGATCCGTTGTGCTCAACCCATTAGCCCAGCCTGTGGCGATAACGTTGTTCGTGTGAGTTGCCAGGAGGGTTGCTGAGCAGGTGTACACCCAGGTTTCGCTGGTTCCGAGTTCGGTATCGGAGTTAGTATCGCCGGATACAAGAATCACGGGGCTACAACTGTCGTCGACCATAGTAATATTGGCTACCGGAGCCGTTCCAATATTTTGAAGTGTGAAGGTATATGTCACCAGGCCGGGCCCAGCCGGCAGACTCGAGGGGCTGGCTACCTTTTCCACGTCGATAAGGGGTGGAACGGCCGAGATGATTATAGGTGGAATATCGGTGTTGGTAATGGTACAGGTCTTGTTGTCGCCGGCGACGAGCGTGACACTGCCGCTTGCGCTGCAATCACCGCCGATACTCGAAGTATATGCAGCGTTAGGGTCTTCGCTGACGGCGTAAGTGCCGGCATTGAGGGTGTACAGGGTGCCAGGGCTGGCAGCTCCAGCAGCCGGGCTGCCGGCGACATCAGCGCCGGAAAGCTTGACGCGCATATTAAAGCTGGAAGCCGTCGCGGTACCGCCGCTCGCGTTGATGACGGTCTTAATAATGTGGAGGGTCGGGGAGATGTCATTGTTAGTAATAGTGCAGGTCTTGGCGTCGCCTGGACTGACGCTGACATTGCCGCTCACGCCGCAGTCGCCGGAAAACACCTGAGCGTACCCCGGGTCGGTGGTTTCGGATACGGTATATGACGCCGGAGCGTTAAAATTGTTGGCCGCTCCAGAAGTAACCGACGTGGCGCCGACGAACAACGGGAAGTCAGCGACGACCTTGGTACCGCCGCTATCATTGATAACCGTTTTGGTAACGGTGATGGAGGCCGGGCGGTCGTCATTGGTTATCGTACAAGTCTTGTCGTCGCTCGAGGCAAGCGTGATGTTGCCGCTGGCGTCGCAGTCACCACTAAATGTTCGAGAATAAGCAGTATTGGCATCTTCACTGACCGCGTAGCTACCGGCGGCCAAGGTGTACGGTGTACCGGGGGATGCAGCTCCAGCAGCCGGGCTGCCGGCGACATCCGTGCCGGAAAGTTTTATATGCATATTGAAGCTCGCAGCAGTCGCGCTGCCGCCGCTATCATTTATGACTTGCTTTACAACATGCAGCGTGGCCGGCGGAGGCGTGCAAGTCGGTAAGTTTATAGTGGTGGTTGCAGTGGTTACGGGCCCGTTAAAAGCCAGGATCCGTCCAAATATGTTCGTACCGGCGCCGGAGGTCACGGCATCATTGTCGAAAAGCGTCCCTACAAAGTTCGTACCAGCGCCAAACGTCGTGGCGTGGGGTGTCCAGAACACGTCGCAGGCCGAAGCGCCACCGGCCAACAAGATGCTGACTCCGGCGGTCGTGGTGTATGCCCCGACTGACCGGAAGATATAGGTACCGCTGCCGCTCAGTGTGATCGAGCCGGTTTGCGTAAACGCTCCGGGGCTACAATAGACGCCGGGAGCGTAGGTGCCGGCAGTCCCATGGGCCGAATCCAGAAACAGGTCGACTGCACCTATCCACGAGAAAGTGCAGCCTTCATTGCCCAGACCGGTCAGAGCGGTGGCCTGGTTTGCGCCGGCCGTGGCGTATACTCCGCCGGTTCCGTAGTTCGTATGCCCGCCTATAGGGGCCGGTTCCATAGTCGGAGCAACCAGAAAGCCGACATCGCCATTGACGGTGGTTCCGGCTGCCGAGTTGGTGTAGGTATTAGCCAGCAAGCCGTAAGTCGCCGCTGCCCCAAGCGATGGCGTAGATGCCGCATGCACTGCATCTGGTTTGGCGAGACTAAGTACAAAGGTTGCCACCAGCACAGATACAATTAAATGCTTAGTGAACTTTTTGTAACGGCGGTCTCTTATTCTGTGAGTTGTGGCCGGCGTTACTTTGCGAATACTTACAAAATCTTGATATTTCATAGTTTGTCTTTGCTATAAGGCGACCTTATACCATACGCAACTGTGCTGTCTACCGACTGTTCGTTACCTGCAGTCAAAATCACAAATGTCGAATAGATCACAGCCATGATATCGCCGACAAAGTACAATTGTAGCTACGGTTGCGGCTTAGTAAATCAAACGACTAGAGGATCGGCATGGATATAGTGGGCGCAAATGTATTGTTGAACTCCTTTTTTGATACAGGAAGGGATCTTCATTATGAACGGCGGGAGCAGATAATATCCATCAACGAGCAATCCAAGTATGTCTATTGGATAAAAGCAGGTCTTGTCAGCGCGTTCTCGCAAGGGGACCAAGGTAATACGGTCATTTATTATCTGTACAAAGAACACGAGATTTTTCCATTAACGCAACTCTTTGGTTCGATGCTGACCGATGTTGGCTTCGCCGCGTTTAGAAACGTAACCCTCAAGCGTAAGTTAGCGCTGGACTTCCTAAGCTTTTTAGACGGTGAGCCGCACGCGCTTATAACCGTTATGACACAACAAAACATGGCCTATGCCCGCATCCTGGCCGTAAACAATGGTTCGGCCGAACAACGCCTGATAAACCTCTTGCTGATATTGACAACGAGACTAGGCATAAAAAGCAATGACCATATTGAGATTAATCTCAATATGACGATCCAAGAATTTGCCGATAATATACGCTTATCACGAGAATCAACTGGTAAAATATTTAAAAAACTAGAGAATGACGGCGCTATTATCATGGGCCGGCAACGCCTATTAGTAAACCGTGAAAAACTTATGACTTATTTGGAAGCTTGATGTTTATACGGCTACGATACGGTCATCACGTATGCTCTTTCCGTAGAGTGCTTATGCTTGGAGGGCTACCGTAGATGCTATCGCTACCAAGCTTGGTATTCTGTTGCCTCTACACTATCACACCGAGTAGTTTGAGAAGATCGACTGAAGAATGCTTGCCAAAGTAGCCGTACCAATGCTCTAGTTTGTCCTCAGGCATAACCT
>JAQBRP010000015.1 GCA_028286405.1 Candidatus Saccharimonadota bacterium | reverse complement strand
GGCTGTTAATGGGGTACAATACTCTGTAATGGTCATTACATTAACGGGAACAAATGCCTACGGCTTAACTGCTAAGCAGCGCAAGCTGACGGCTGACTTTGAGGCCAAAGAAGGCGACATGGGCCTCGAGCGTCTGGACGGCAGCGAGGCAACAATTGAGCGCATTGGTGAGGCGCTGACCAGTCTGCCGTTCCTATCGAACAAAAAAATGGTGCTGATTCGGCAGGGAAGTCTAAACAAACAGTTCGCCGAGCAGGCCCCCGAGCTGCTGGCCAATATACCGGAGACTACCGATGTTATCGTGGTCGAGCCCAAGCTCGATAAGCGCTCAAGTTATTACAAGTTTTTAAAAAAATCTACCGATTACCAGGAGTTTAACGAGCTCGACCTGGCCGGCCTAGCTCGCTGGTTGATACAGGCCGCCAAAGAGCAGGGCGGCACGCTCAGCCAAGCTGACGCTAGCTTTTTAGTGGGCCGAGTCGGCCTTAATCAGCAGTTGCTGTCAAACGAGTTAGACAAGTTGCTACTGTATGACGCCAAAATTACGCGGGATAGCATTTTAGCGCTCACCGAGGCTGCGCCGCAGAGCAGCATATTTGAGCTGCTCGAAGCCGCCTTCGGTGGCAACACCCAGCACGCCATGCAGTTATATGCCGAGCAGCGGGCGCTTAAAGTCGAGCCTCAACAGATTATTGCCATGCTCACCTGGCAGTTGCATATCGTGGCCCTTATCAAAACAGCGGGGGAACGGTCGCCGGAAGCAATCGCCAGCGAAGCCAAAATAAGTCCCTATGTCGTTAAGAAAAGCAGCAGTATTGCTCGCAAGCTAACGTTAGCTGAGCTCAAACAGCTGGTCGCCAACCTGGCAGAGATCGACTCGCGCAGCAAACGTGAAAGCTTTAGTGCTGATGACGCGCTGCAGCACTACCTATTAACACTGGCTACATAAAAAAGGTGCCCCTAGGGCACCAATCTTAATACTGCAGAACAGATTATTTCTTAGCTGCAGGCTTCTTTTTGGCAGGTGCTTTTTTGGCAGCTGGTTTCTTAGCTGGAGCAGCTTTTTTAGGAGCGGCTTTAGCGACAGTCGCCTTCTTAGCCTTAGCAGCTTGCTTAACGCCAGCGGCTTTAGCCTTAGCAGCAGCTTGCTTCTTTAGGCGAGCAGCTTTGTTCTTGTGGACTAAGCCTTTTTTAGTGGCTTTGTCGATGTTGCTCTGGGCGGCAGCGTGTGACTTGCTGCTGGGGCTCTTAGTAAAAGCCTTCAGAGCTGTCTTTAATGAGCGCTTGGTTTTGCTGTTACGAACAGCAGCCTTGTTGGAAACTTTTACGCGTTTTTTTGCTGACTTAATGATTGGCATATTGCTTTATAACCTTTGCTTACATTTTTTACTATCAATCGATGAGGTATTGTAAAGAGAACACCATAATTTGTCAAAATATTAGGGCTTATGCTTATTGCGCTGTGCTCGGTAACATGGTACGATTCTGGTTGAAAGCGCTAAAATAAAAATATGGACAGTAACAGCACAGATCCCAAGCAAGCCTTAGTCGACAAACTCAAGTCGTCGACTAATATTTTGGTGACCGTTAGCGCCAACCCCTCGGTTGACCAGCTGGCCGCCTGTTTAGGCTTAACTCTTTGGCTTAACAAGATAGATAAGCACGCCACGGCGGTGTTTAGCGGCAATGTGCCTAGCACCATTGAATTCCTGCAGCCAGAAGACACCCTCGAAAAGAACACCGACAGCTTACGTGACTTTATTATCGCCCTCGACAAGAGCAAGGCTGACAAGTTGCGCTATAAAGTCGAAGACACCGTCGTTAAAATTTTTATTACACCGTACCGTACCAACTTGACTGCCGACGACCTTGAGTTCAGCCAAGGTGACTTTAATGTCGACATGGTAGTAGCGCTTGGCGTGCACGCCCAGCAAGATCTGGACACTGCCATTACGGCCCATGGCCGTATTTTGCACGATGCCACCGTAGCCACGATTACCACCGGAGATGCTCCAAGTGAACTTGGTTCAATTAGTTGGCACGATGCACAAGCCAGCAGTCTTAGTGAACTCGTTGTTGACCTTGGTAACACCGTCGATAAGGCACAGCTCGATAGCCAAATCGCGACCGCGCTGCTGACCGGCGTCGTAGCCGAAACTGCTCGCTTTAGTAACGAAAAGACCACACCTCAAACCATGAGTATCAGCGCTCAGCTGATGAGTGCCGGTGCCAACCAGCAACTCGTCGCCAGTAAGCTCGATGAACCGCAAGCTGCTCCGCAGCACAGTAGTGAGCCAGCTGCTGTCAGCTCCCAGGATGGCACGTTGGAAATTAATCACCCAGTCGACGAGCAGGCAGCTCCGGTTCCCGAAGCCGACGCGCCAGCAGAAACCAAGCCTGACTTTGAGTTACCACCTGTGGCTGACCAGCCGCCAGAAGTGACTGACGTAAAAACGACCAGCTCCGACTTAAATACTGTCGACCAGCCAGCGCTAGCTGATGCTGTCGCCGATGACCATGAATCCCGCCTTATCACTGAACCGCCAACCCTCGGCGGTACGCTAACCGCCAACAGTCGTCCCGACGACGTTATGTTGGAGCCCAGCTCCGATCCGCTCAGTCAGCCTGACGCGGCAGCAGAGCAACCACTCTTGGACCGCGATAGCGGGCCAGCCGATGCGCCAGTGCCAGCAGAACCTGTTGGACCGCAACCGGCACCGCCGTCATGGATGCCGCCACAGCCGTGGATGGGTCAACCCGCAGCAAATGACGATAAAACACTGGCCGACATTGAACGCGAAGTCGACAGTCCACATCTTGCCGAACCTGCCGCTGACCTTAGTTCGGCTCGCGACGAGGTCATGAAGGCCATCGATAGCACGCCAAACTATACTCCCGAGCCAATCCAGGCGCTCAACGCTCACCCAATCGAGCTCAATCCGCCAGTGGATGAACCAGCTAGCACTCCGGCCGCGCCCAGCGCGCCAGCTTCGACAGCTTTTGATCCGACTGCGTTTGGTATAAGCAACGATCCCGAGGTTGACGTTACTCCTACTACTACCGTCCCGGAACCCGAACTAACTGGCCCAGTGGCTCAACCATTTACGCTGCCAGTGCCGAGCAGCCTGACGCCGCCGCCGGCAAACCCCGTGCCACCAACCTCTGCAAGCAGCGACGCCTCTGCGCCACCACCGGTGCCGCCACCCCTGATGCCACCCGGCTTCCCGCCGGCTCGCTAACCTAGTCTTGTACACTAGTGACATGCAAGGCCTACTATTAGTTAATAAACCCTCTGGTTGGACCAGCTTTGACGTGGTGAATTATGTGCGCAAAATCGTCGCTACCGTCGAGGACAAAAAGCCCAAAAACTGCAAAGTCGGCCACACCGGCACGCTCGATCCGCTGGCCACCGGTCTTTTAATACTACTGGTCGGCAAAGAGTACACTCGCCGGGCTGGTGAACTGACCAAGCAGGACAAAACTTACGAAGTCACCATGAAACTGGGCTTTACTAGCACGACCGGTGATGAAGAGGGCGAAAAAGTATCGGTGTCAGACACAGTACCGTCCCAAAAAGCCCTCCAAGAGGCGCTAGAGCAGCTGCAGGGCAATATTATGCAGGTACCGCCGGCCTTTTCGGCCATGAAAATCAATGGCCAACGGGCCTACAAGCTAGCCCGCGAAGGCAAAGTCGTAGAACTCGAAGCCCGCCCAGCCACCATATATTCGAACGAACTAACGAGCTATGAGTATCCGCTGGTGAAATTCACTAGCAAGGTGAGCAGTGGTACCTATATTCGGTCGCTGGTCGAAGATTTGGGCAAGCTTTTGGAAACGGGTGCCTATATGAGCGACCTATGCCGAACAGAAATAGGATCGTACAGTTTGGATTCGGCCGTAGAGGTCGAAGGGCTTACGCAGTCGGCGCTGCAGCAGGCTCTTGTGTCGCTTCAGCCACAACTGTAAGCGGTAGGTGGTCGGAGGCATGGAGCGTGATCTTGTTTTCAGGCCGTTTCCAGGCAACGACATGGGTATATTTGGGAGTAGTGTAAATCCAGTCAATCGTGTCGTTATACGCCGGACCGCGGTTGTGGTTTTCGCAGTGGCCTTGGCGGCCTTCCAGCATGTCGCGGGTATCTTGCAGCTTGTTTGGGTTCTTGGTAAGAATGCAGTAGGGGATTTTATTACGATCACCCTGCAGGGCGCGATCTTTAAATTGATGGTCAAAGCTAGGGTTATAAAAATTAAGTACGTTGTTGATGCTGTTCAGATCCCCAATGACATACACAGCGTCATCAGGATGTTTTTCTTGCTGTTCAATTACCCATTCCTGAGAAAGCTTGGCACTCTCCAAGCGTTTCATGGCACCGCCAGGGTCAGTCCCAGGGCGCTCGTTCCAGGCTACATAATGGGCGTTTAAGATACTGAGTATCTGACCAGTCTCTTTGTCCTTGAATCGAGCCCAAACGCCTACGCCATGCCGACCGTGAACGGTAGGATCGCTGTAATATGGGTAGCGGAGGGTGCCATCACTAATCGGCTCAAAGCGCTCAGAATTATAAAAAATGCTGTTTTGTTCAGCGTGTCCCTTAGGAACTACGTTATAGCCCTCTAGGAAATTGTTAAACATCCGCCACTGATCGCGTTCCATTTCCTGCACACCGAGAATGTCAGATTTGGGTGCACCGGCATGCCCTTCGACGTACTTTTCTTCGCGATGAGCCCGGGCTTCTACCGAGCCACCAACCTCTCGACCGGTTTCCTTATGGATGGAGCCAAGAATATTGTAAGTGGTTATAACCAGACTCTGGCTAGGGTTAGATTGCCGTTCGTGGGCTGCTGGTACGACGTAACTTTGGCTGTGCTCAGATGGATGCTCGTCGGCGTTAGCGGCAGCCTCGGGCATGAGTACCATAGCAGCAGCCAGTGTAACGGCAGCAACCGGCAGGGCAAGGCGCAGACAGTTGCTTACTTCGGGTTGTTGTTCACTGTTACTCATGGGTATTGATTACTTAGCTGTTGTCAAAATAATACCACAAATGCACCCATTGTCAAATACCAGGCATGAATTGCAGGGCAAACCATAACCATTTGACATAATGCTAAAAATCTGCTACTATGCATGTAGTATATTCCCTAAAAGTAAGTAGTATCGTTTAACCATGGAACCAACCGCACCACAAATACCATTTCACCCTGAAGCTGACGACTCTATCGAGGCGATGGTTCAACGCGTTCAAGAACTGTATGGTATTGAACGTACGGCCCTGGATGAACTCCGAGACCTGGCGGGCAATCCAGCGGAAAGTGAGCGCTTCGATGTTTTTCTAGATGATCTTACCTACGGTGCATTAGCGGAAAACGAAGAGTTCAATGATAACCGTATGCGGATGGCCACGGGCAAACTGCCTCAGGACAAGCAACTGGAACTTCGTAACAAGCAGCGGGAATTGTTTAGCCGTTATCGACAGGGCATCATTGAGGAGGCCGGGCTGCCGACAGAGACCGCTCTGACCGACGCTGAAAAGAGCAAAAAGAAAATACAAACAATACTCAGCGAGGTTGCTGATCAACACGAGGCCACGCAGCCAGTTAAGGCGCTAGAAGCTCTCGGAATCATCACGCACGACAAGGACGGGAAAGAGATCTTTACCTATCCTACCGGTCTATTTCCAAGCTCAACGGACAACAAGTGGGATGTGTATTTGGCTAGCGTCAGGGAACACTTAGGTGTTAAGCGTGATGTCGCACACGGTATTGTCGACAGGACTAAACTAGGCGAAGCCGATACTATGCGGCGTATGGCTCACAATGCCGTAGCACGGGATGTCGATGACATCCTGGGATTGGATAAACTCAATAACTCTAAGTGGAATTTCGAGAAGACACGCAATCTGCTGGCTAAGATGCGGGATAGTCGATTCCCAACGGTTGAGACAGCCGAAAAGTTTGTGACTGAAGATGCGGTCCTAGAAGGTGTAATTGGCTTGCACGCTCTGAAGACGCTGCACACCAAGCTATCCGACATGCACGACAAGCATGCCAACTAACCGCACTTTGCTTGCATCTCAAGGGCTCATCTGTTAGAATACCTTCACATGATTACTGGAGAAAAGAAGACTGCAGCTATTAAAAGCGTGCAAGTCCACACCAAAGACACTGGCGGCTCGAGCGCCCAGGTTGCTGTGCTTACTGAGCGCATCAAGGAACTCACCGAGCATTTAAAGGTTAATAAGCACGATTTTATGGCTCGCCGTGGTCTGCTGCAGATGGTTGGCAAGCGCCGCCGTTTGCTGCGCTACATTGCGGCCCGTAATCCGCAGGGCTATACTGAACTTATTCAGAAGCTCGGCATTCGTCGCTAAAGTGCTTGAACTACTCCTCTCGAAGCTCGAGAGGACAGGCTTGTGCACATTAAACCGTTTGAGAATCAATCTCAGGCAAAGCTACAGATATACTCGCGCTTTTAGCACAAGCTAGGCGACTATATTTGAACCTTGCCTAAGGTCTCCAAACAGAAAGACAGAGGAATACATGGCAGGAACCATTAATCCTACCGGCAAAAACATAATTACGGTGGAAACCGACTTGTGTGGCCAAAAATTAACATTAGAAGTAAACCGCGTGGGCTTTCGCTCAAGCGCCAGTGTTTTGGTCAAATACGGCGATACTGTCGTACTTGGAACGGCGCAGGTGAGCAACAAAACAGTGAAGGGCATGGACTACTTTCCGCTCAGCATTGATTATGAAGAAAAGTTTTATGCAGCTGGCAAAATCAGCGGCAGCCGCTTTATTAAGCGTGAAGGTCGTCCATCGGACGACGCAATACTCATTAGCCGTTTAATTGACCGGCCTATTCGACCGCTGTGGCCAAAGGGCTATCGGCAAGAGGTGCAGGGTATTTCGACTATTCTGAGCATGGACCCCAGCTTCCGTCCCGACATGATTGCCATGATCGCTACCAGCACAGCGCTTATGCTCACTGGTGCACCATTTGAAGGCCCCGTAGCTGGCCTGCGCGTTGGTTATGACGCCGAGGGCAAACTAGCCGCCTTCCTCAGCGCTGAACAGCTCGAAACTGGCGGGCTTGACCTGGTAGTGGCTGGTAACGCCAACGGTATCATGATGGTTGAGGCCGGTGCTAAAGAAGTCACCGAAGAGCAGGTGGTTGAAGCTTTGGAATTTGCCCAAAAGGCCATGCAGCCAGCCATTGAACTGCAAAACGAACTGGTCAAAAAAGTCGGCGTTACCAAGCAGGAATACGTTATTGATCAGCCTGATGACTCAATTCAGAAAACCGTTGCTGACTACCTTGAAGGTAAAATCGGCGAAAACCTGCACCGTCCGTATCCTGAACGCAACGAAATGGTCGCCGTTCTAAAGGAAGAGACTATGGCGCACTTTGCCGAAGAACTTGGCGAAGACTTTGACACCTGGTCGGCGGTATACGAAGACGCTTTCACTATGGCGCTGCACAAAGATGTACGCAAAGGCATTATTGAATCACAGACTCGTCCTGACGGCCGTAAGTTAACGGAAGTTCGTCAGTTGAGTTCGGAAGTTGGCTTTTTGCCACGAGCCCACGGTTCAAGCTTGTTCACACGTGGTATGACGCAGGGTATGAACATTGTGACCTTGGCACCACTGAGCTACGCTCAAATGATCGACACCATGGAGCGCAACGCCGAACGCCGCTACATGCACCACTACAATGCCCCAGGTTGGACGGTTGGTGAAAACCGCCGCCTAGGTTCACCTGGCCGCCGCGAAATCGGCCATGGCTACCTCGCTGAACGTGCTCTGATGGCCGTACTGCCTGAAGAAGCTGACTTCCCGTACGCCATCCGCAGTGTCACCGAAATTATGTCGCAGAACGGTTCAACCAGCATGGCTGCCACCTGTTCTAGCACCTTGGCACTCATGGACGCTGGTGTGCCACTCAAGGCACCTGTCAGCGGTATTGCCATGGGCCTGATGGTTGATGGTGACAACACCTACGTACTTAGTGACATCGCTGATGCCGAAGACTTTGCTGGTGACATGGACTTCAAGGTTGCTGGTACTGCCAAGGGTATTACCGCATTACAAATGGACATGAAGGTTCACGGCTTGCCGGTAGCAGTGCTTAAACAAGCGCTTATGCAGGGCAAAGATGGTAGAGCTCACATTTTAGAGCACATGCTGACCACTATGGCCGAGCCGCGCAAAGAACTCAGCCCCTATGCACCGCGTGTTGAGTCTATCAAGATTAACCCCGACAAGATTCGTGAAGTTATTGGTAAGGGCGGTGAAATGATCCAAAAGATTACCGCCGAAACCGAAACCGAAATCGATATTAAAGACGACGGTACCGTAATGATTGCTAGTCCTGATAAAGCACATATCGATGCTGCTATCCAGTGGATTAAGGGCATTACTGACGACCCAGAAGTTGGCGCAATTTACACCGACCGCGAAGTGGTTAACGTCATGGACTTTGGTGCCTTCGTGCAAATCATGCCGGGCAAAGACGGCCTGGTGCACGTTAGTGAAATATCTGACGAGCGCATTGAGCATCCTGGCGATGTTCTCAAAGTTGGCGACAAAGTCACTGTTAAATTACTTGCCATCGATGACCGTGGCCGCCTGCAACTCAGCATGAAAGCAGCTGCGCGCGAACTCGCAGAAAAGAAGTAACTATGCTAAATAAGCTCAATAAGTTTCATGATTCCAAGCCCGGATACGCCGCTTTCGCAGTGTTCGGGCTGGTCATTGCTTACGTGTTCATTAGCTATGCCATCGATAGTGGCAGCTGGTTTGATTACCTGATTGCTTTGCTGGCAATTATTGTCTTCTTGCAGAACCTTGCAAAGCTTGTTGGGGGTATCGTTCGCCGTGGCTAGACGCAAATTACTATTAACTGGCGAACGTTTGCGGGCCTACCGCCGCAACCTTACAGTTGTCTGGACACTGCTACTCGCCCCGGTGGTTGGCGTTGTGGTGGTGGCAATTGTGTATCGTAACGATACCCATACAGTAGCCGCCTGGAGCGTTAGAATTGTGTTGGCAGCCTGTGCATTACAATTGGTCTGGATAATTGGCCTACTCATCGCTCGGCAGGCAACTTGGCAGCTCCTCGATAAGGAGCAGCAAGCTACAGGTAAGAGCCGTGAGTAAACAGCAGCAACTCGATGCTATTGCTCGACAGATTGTGGATGACAAAGTTTGCCCAGAACTTGCCGGGCAGGCCACGCAGCTGGTGTTTGGCGATGGCAACCCCGATGCCGAAGTCGTATTCATCGGCGAAGCGCCCGGTAAGAACGAAGATTTGCAGGGTAAGCCATTTGTTGGGGCTAGCGGCAAGTTCCTGAGCGAAATGCTCGAAACTATCGGCATGCAGCGCGAGGACATTTACATCACCAACATCGTTAAATACCGCCCGCCAGATAACCGTGATCCATTGCCCGAAGAAAAAAAGACCTTCCTGCCATATTTACAGAGCCAGCTGGAAGTGATTGCCCCAAAAGTCGTAGTGACTTTGGGTCGTCACAGCACTAATTGCTTCCTGCCGGACCTGCAAATCAGTAAGTCCCACGGTGAACCCAAGCGCGTCAAGCTTCAATTAAAGGAGAGCGATGACGTGCTGGAAGTCGTGATATTGCCGTTGTATCACCCGGCCGCTGCCTTATATAACGGTGGCATGCGCCAGACGCTGATCGACGACTTTGCGGCGATCCCCTTAATTATTAAGAAATTACAATCATAAGCTAAGAAACAGGAGAAATGTTCCTATGCAACCAGAAGAAAAACCAAACAACAACCCCAGCCGGCCTCCAAGGCCAACCGGTAACAGTGGCGTCAAACCACAAGGTAGCGGTCGCGGCAATGGCAACGGCCGTGGCGGCAACCGAGGCCAGGGCGGCGGCAATCGTCAAAACGACGGCAAGCAGCTCGGCGGTAACTTAACCGTGTCGCGCGGCCAAGCCGTTCGTGCCCTTAAGCGCACCCAAATGGATGCACAGCGCATCGCCAACCAATACCAAGCAGCCGCAGCCGGCAAACCAAAGCGCGCCAACGTCATTAACGATACCCCAATGGTCAAATTTATTGGCCTCGGTGGCATGGACGGCGGTGGTTCCAAGAACATGATCGTCATGGAATACCAAAACGACGCCATCATCATGGACTGCGGTAACGACCTTGGTGTCGACTTACCCGGTATTAACTACGGTATTGCCGATACGGCGTACCTTGAGCAAATCCGTCACAAAATTCGGGCTTACGTCATCACCCACGGTCACCTTGACCACATTGGTGGCTTGCCGCACATTGTGCCAAAGTTCCCAGCACCAATTTATGGTTCTAAGTTCACCATTGGCCGTGTCGAAGAAATCTTTGAAAACTTTGGTCTGCCAATGCCCGACGGCTTTGAGCTAAAGACCATCACCATGAACGAAAACACCCACGAACGCCTTAAAATCGGCGAATTCTTCGTGGAACTGGTGCGCATTACGCACTCCATTCCCGGTAGTACCTGTATTGTGCTCGACACACCCGTCGGTCGCTTTATTAACACCGGTGACTTCCGCTTGGACCCTAACCCCCTCGACCACGAGCGTAGCGACATCGAACGCCTGCAAGCCCTTGGCGACGAAGGCGTTTTGGCGCTTTTGAGCGAAAGTACTACTACTGAACGTCTGGGCCGCACGCCATCAGAAAGCACCATTGAAGAAAGCTTTAACGACATCATGAAGAACGCGCCGGGCCGCGTGTTTGTCGGCTTGTTCTCGACCAACATGAACCGTGTCCAAATGATCATCAACGCCGCTGTTTCGCACAATAAAAAAGTGGCTATGGATGGTCGTAGTATGGTTAGTACGCTCGAAATGGCCGTTCGCCATGGTTTTGTACGCATTCCAAAGGGTACTTTTGTACCGATTGCCTCAGCCGCAACCATTAAAGACACCGACCTGGTCGTGGTCTGTACTGGTTCGCAAGGTGAACCAAGTTCCGCTATGCAGCGCATGAGTAACGGGGAACACCGTCACGTGAAGCTGAAGGAGCAAGATACCGTTGTGCTCTCCAGTTCGCCAATTCCGTACTCCGGTAACGATGCCAAAATTCGTAGCATGGTCGACGACCTGCACAAAAAGGGCGTCCATGTACGCCAGCACATCACCCGCGAAATTGATAACCATGGTCCATTGCACGTATCTGGTCACGCCAGCATCGACGAGTACAAAGACATGATTAACTTCACTAAGCCAAAGTTCTTTGTACCAATTTACGGTGACTTTACCAGTAAAATGCGCCACATCGACATTGCCATTGAAGAGGGTATTCCTCGCGCCAGCACGATTAACATCGAGAACGGTGTCGTGCTCGGCTTTACTGCTGACACTATGGAAGTCCTAGGCGAAGTGCCCCATGGTACCACCCTGGTTGACCAAACCGGTGCCACAGTCAGTAACGTGGTGGTTAAGGACCGTGTACTGCTGGCTGAAGAAGGCCTCGTTTCAGTAGTACTGACCATCGACAAAAAGAACGGCGCATTGCTCACCAGCCCCGACATCATTAGTCGCGGCTTCATTTACATGCGTGAGAACGAAGAAGTCATGAACGGCTTGCGCGTCGAACTGAAGCGGGCCGTGCAACAACGCTTTAAACGCGTTGACCTCGATCGCTTTAAGGCCGAGCTCAAAGACCACATTACCCACTATCTGTTTGAGCAAACTCAGCGTAGCCCGATTGTCATCCCTGTGGTGAACATCATCAGCGGCAAGCCTGACGGCGCTAAAACCGTCCACCAGTCCAAAACGAAGACCGCCGAAGAGATTGCCTCCGACCAGCAGAAGCGCTTCCAAGAAATGCGCGCCCGTCTGCTCGGTCAGGATCAGCAGGACTAGACGATGTCTTACGAGTCAAGCTTGCCTGAGCCCAATGATCGACGCCAAACGCTTGGCAAACGATTTAAGGGCTGGCTTGTGCGATGCGCAGAGGAATATGGCAAGTCGTATTATCGGGGGTATCCTGAGCTTGAACGTTCGGAATCCGCTGTAGCAGGGGTCAAGTTAGATGATCTAACAAGCCGCTCGCGTAGGGACGGGATTCCGCCAGGCACCTTCACTGAAGATAGCCAAGATTGGTGGGATTCCTGCCGACTGCAAAGTGAAGCTGTACTTACTGCTGAGATGCTCAACGGGCGTATCCAAGTGGTCAAACACGAAGCCTAGGTATTGACAAAAGTTGTAAATATTGCTATAACTATAGTATGACCCAACGTCAAGAATTACTAGATACCCCAGAGGCCCACGGGCAGCGTGCCGAAATTGCTGTCTATCTTGCTGACCACGTACTGCCTCGGGGCACATCGCTAGAGGATGTCGATAGTTTTTACCGTCTAAGGCCGCATCCCGAAGAGGATCCTGACTTTCTTGAAATGTTTGAAGTTGCTGGTGGCGATCCAGCGCTCTACGCTATTCTGGTTGCTCAAGATGCAGCTCGATCAGATCTTGAAATGGCACAGCGTGCGCGAGGTGAAGAGGGCCCTTCGGCTTACCGAGTGCGCGGCCTAAACGTAGAATTGGCTAAGGAAAACTTAGCATCGATGAAACTGCTCGAGCTTCAGTATAGGTATCCAGATCAATATCCCTATGAGCCGGTGGTTACTGACGCATAAAATGATATAATTGGTAAAACGATGGCCACTAAAAAGAAAAAATCATCAAAAAGTAGAAAACCCGCCGTTACCGTAACGAGCGAGCGTTCACCGTTCTGGGATTACACCGGGGCAGTAGTGCTGTGCTTAGTGGCGGTATTTTTACTGCTTGGGGGCTTCGGCACCGGGGGTAGTTTACCGGTTGGCCTATTTGATGGTGCTTACTGGGCATTTGGCTGGGCGGCTTATTTAACCGCCGTGGTGCTGATCTACTGGGCAGTGCACAAGTTTTTAGCCGAAGACCGGCGTATTCCGCTTGGTAAATTCGTCAGCATGCTCTGTGCACTACTTTTCCTGAGTAGCTTACTCACTGTTTTGTTTGCAACCAATACCACGGGCGAATGGACCGGTGGCTACGGTGGTAACGTTGGTATGCTGATTGGCGGCACCGTGTTGGCGGCACTCGATAAGCTGCCAGCAGCCCTATTATTCCTGATTGCTACAGCGCTGGCCGTTTGCTTTGCCTTCGGTATTAGCGTTAAAGACCTGATTATTGCCCTGGTCCCTAAGCAGCGCGAAAAAGCCGATGGTGACACTGACTTAAATGCTCTCAAGGCTAAAGCCGCCGACACTGTCTTTAAAGTAAACGAAGCCGTTCCGGTTGAGCACCATGGTGCACCCAAAGATGCTCCGCGGCTGGGCTCACTTAAAAATAGTGCCCAAAAGCTGAGTGCGAACGACAATCACGAAGCGCTGACCACCACCAGCGATCCCAACTGGCAGTTTCCAGCGCTGAGCCTGCTGAATCAAAAGCAAGATAAAGCCGACGCCGGCGATGTGAACGGCAACGCCCAAATTATTCACGACACCTTTGCTAACTTTAATATTGACGTTGAGATGGAAGGCGCTAACATCGGTCCACGCGTCACGCAGTACACCATGCGCCCGCCTTCAAGTACTAAGCTGAACAAAATTACGGCCTTAGAAAGTAACTTAGCCCTCGACCTGGCGGCGCACTCCATTCGTATGGAAGCACCAATTCCGGGTAAGCGGGCCGTTGGTATTGAAGTGCCAAACGTGAAGCCAGCCGTGGTTCGTGTTTCTAGCTTGCTGTCGTCTCCAGAGTGGACCAACCTCGATAGCCCCTTGGGTTTTGTGATTGGTAAAGATATTGGCGGAAAGCCGATAGTGGCCGACCTGGCTAAAATGCCCCACCTATTGGTAGCTGGTCAAACTGGTTCTGGTAAGTCGGTTATGATCAACACCTTTATAACCAGCTTGCTGTACCGCAATTCACCATCTGACCTAAAGCTGATTCTGGTTGACCCCAAGCAGGTAGAAATGGCCCCAT
Source organism: Candidatus Saccharimonadota bacterium (assembly GCA_028286405.1). Lineage (GTDB taxonomy): Bacteria > Patescibacteriota > Saccharimonadia > Saccharimonadales > UBA4665 > JAGQNO01. The sequence continues at coordinate 4,437 of JAQBRP010000015.1, read as the reverse complement.
ACAACGACTTGCCCCATCTGTTAACGCCAGTTATTAACGAGCCTGAAAAGTGTATTAGCGCACTGAAGTGGGCAGTGGCCGAAATGGAGCGCCGCCTACGTACCATGAGTGAAGTCGGCAAGCGTAATATTGCCGAGTACAACACGCTCAAAAAAGAAGAGGGCATGCCCTACATTGTGATTGTGATCGATGAGCTGGCCGACCTGATGATGATGGCTGCCCGCGACGTTGAAGCCCTGATTGTGCGTCTGGCCCAGAAGGCTCGCGCAGCGGGCATTCACCTGGTGCTGGCTACACAGCGCCCATCGGTCGATGTTATTACCGGTCTTATTAAGGCTAACGTGCCGGCTCGCATTGCCTTCACCGTGGCTTCGCAAATTGATTCCCGCACCATTATTGACCAAATGGGTGCCGAAAAATTGCTGGGCCGTGGTGACATGTTGCTGCTGACTAGTGATATGCCGAAGCCTAAGCGTGTCCAAGCTGCCCTGATCGAAGATGCCGAAACTGCTAAAGTTACCGACTTTATTCGTATGCAACGTCCACCACAGTACGATGATGAGGTTGTGAGCCAGCCGGTGCAAATTGGTGGCGGCAAGAATGGTAGCTCGGTGGCCGACTACGGCGGCTCTGATCCTGATGATGATATGTTCCACGACGCCGTGCGCGTGGTGATTGAGAACCGTAAGGCTAGCACCAGCTTGCTGCAACGCCGCCTGCGCATTGGCTACGGCCGTGCCGCCCGGGTTATGGAAGAAATGGAAGAGCGGGGCATTATTGGTGCTGCCGACGGCTCACGGCCTCGTGAAGTGCTGGTAAGCTCGCTCGACGATGTATTTGGTGATGGCGAGGCTGATGCCGGCTCAGCGCAGCCGGGCGACGACGAATTCCCAGCCCGCTAATTCGCTCATGCTTGCAGTCTAGCCACTCCTGCGCGAAAATGTAGGTCCGTGCAATTTAGGAGATATACATGGTAAAACGCGCCGAGCAATATTACGTTGAACAAAACCGAGTCGTCTTCGATATGACCACTGGCGATTTAGTAGATCCTCACGAATTTAATTCCCGGGCGGAGCTTCGGCGCGTTCGAGCTGCCACTTGTGCGGCGGCCTGTAGTTCGCGAGCGCTGATAGGTGAGGGTCAGTTATTGGTGCAGTGCTTTCCGGCTCCCTTGAGTAGTGAAGAGGCCGCCGAAGCAAAAGAGAAGCTATGCATGCAGACTCAAGAAAGAACCTGGGCAAGTGTTATTCCTGAGGACTCATATCTAGCTTGATTTTATATGTAAGAATTCTTACACTAAACGTAAGAACAAAAACCTATGAAATGCCCGGGTACGTCCCGGGTATTTTGTTTACTCGACCCCTTGACCAACAGAGGTAAATCAGCTATAGTTATGTGCACTATTAACTTCAGCTTGCGGCCACTGGTGCGCGTGGGCTGATCCAGGACTTGTTCTGGATAACCAAAGGAAGGAAGCAATATGGCTCAATATGAGATTGCCGTGCTTTACCACCCCGACCTCGAAGTCGACCTAACTAAGGCCGAAGAGCGGGTTACTAAAATTCTTGCCGACAACGGCGGAAAAGTAACTGCTACCGACAACTGGGGCAAGCGTAAGCTGGCTTACGACATCAAGGGCAACGAACACGCTGTATACGTGTTTTACACCGTTGAAATGCCAGGTGAAGGTGTGGCGCGTGTCGAAAGCACGCTCAACATCACCGACGAAGTGATCCGATTCTTGATCACCAAGCCGGATTTGACCGCCATCGCCAAAGCCGAAGCCGCCAAAGCCGAAAAGCTTGAGCAGGCCGCTAAACGCGGTGATCGCGGTGGCAGTGACAACGACAGCGACGACGAAGCTTCAGAAGAGTAATCATTAACTTTTCATGAAGCACTATTGACGAAAATTTTCGTCGAGGTGTAGGGTAAAAGGACAAATAAGGAGGATTGCCACATGGCACGTAGTTTCAACCAAGTAATTTTAATGGGTAACCTAACTCGCGACCCCGAGCTTCGCCAGACGCCAAATGGCCAAAACGTTTGTTCGTTTAGCCTGGCATTAAACCGCAGCTACAAGGGCAGCGATGGAAACTGGCAAGAAGCCACCGACTTCATCGATGTAGTCGCCTGGGGACCTTTAGGTGAGCGTGTATCGCAGTACCTAACCAAAGGCCGACCTTGCCTGGTAAATGGCCGTATGCAGTCCCGTTCATGGGAACAAGACGGTCAGAAGCGTTCTAAAGTAGAAGTTGTTGCGCAAGACGTAACCTTCTTGGGCGGACCTGGCGAAGGTGGCTCTGGTGGTAACGGCGGTGGCTCATCGAGCGCTAGCAGCACCCCGGCCGCAAGCAGTAAGAAGAAAGACGATGTTGTCATTGAAGACGTTGGCGATGAGCCAATCAACCTCGACGACATCCCATTCTAACGGGCAAGGAGATAGACAATGTCAGCGTACTTTGAACTTTCTGTGCAAGAACAGGGTGATCGCTTCAGAAAAGCTGTCGATCACTTGGCTCCTATCGGATTTTACGCGAATAGCTATGATGGGGTGATTGCACTTGAGGGCGCAGGGATAGACGACAACCCGGAATTTCAGGGTGAGGGTGTGTGTCTAGTTACTTTCGAGGGTACCCCTGCTGTCTTTACCGATAGGCTCAGTACGCTTGTCTATCAAATTGCACGGCAACGAGCTTACCAAATGCCCAAAAATTTTATCGGTCCAGCACGGACCACCACAGATAGTTTTAACTTTTAAGAAGGATTAATAATATGGCAAAGATTTTTAAACACCGAACCGACGTTGCGTTCTTCGACTACAAGGACTTTAAGACCTTGCAGCGTTACGTAAACGTTTACGGACAAATTGAAACCCGCAAAAAGACCGGCCTGACCGAAAGTCAGCAACGCCGTTTGAGTGTCGCCATCAAGCGCGCTCGTCACATTGCATTGCTACCGTTTGTAGCAAGTAACTAAGTTCTAGGAGAAGTATCTATCATGAGCGAGTTTAGTGCGGGTGGCCCTACACCCATACAGTGGTGGGACGAAGAAACGCAGGCCTGGAAGCAGATTGCCTGGGTACCGCCTCATCCTCAGTCGGAGCCGGCTGAAATAGCAGTCCAGGTGGTCGAACGCTCACCCGAGACTCCGCTACTTGTTCATGATGGTAACAAGGTAAACTAATGGCGTTAAGTATTACTAATTTGAAAAAAGGTGTGCTCTTCGTTTTGGAAGGCGAGCCCTACCGCGTGGTGAGCTATAACCAAAAGGTTATGGGCCGTGGCGGTTCGATTGTTAACGTACGCATCAAGAACGTCATAAATGGCAAGGTACTCGAAAAGACCTTTAAGGGCAACGAACAGCTCGATGGTGCCGATGTTACTAACCAAAACGTGCAGTATTTGTATTCCGATGGCACAAATTTCTTCTTTATGAACGAAGAAACCTTTGAACAGTTCGAAGTGAACGCTGAATTGGTTGGCGACGGCGCTGGTTACATGAAGGAAGGCGACGCTGTGCAGCTGCAATTCTTTGATGGCCGCCCGATTAACGTCGAACTACCTAAGAACGTCCCACTCAAGGTTACCTATACTGAAGACGCCGTTAAAGGGGACACCAGCAGCTCGATTACTAAGGAAGCAACCCTCGAAACCGGCATTACCATTAATGTTCCGGCTTTTATTAAACAAGGCGATCTGATTTCGGTCGATACCAGCAATGGTGCTTACCGCGAACGCGTAAAAGGCTAGACAATGACGAATCCACCCATTGAAGTGCGCCGTGGGAAGGGGTGGACTACTTCACTGTGGGAAGAGAGGCTGCCAGTGTTAGCTCGCGCCGCCAAAAAGGCCGACCAAGGAATTGGGGCCCTCGGCATAGACTATGCAGCACCAAAAGTCGCAACTGCCCACCGGGTTAATTCGTATGAAGATTGTGGTTTTATTGGTGGCATGGCCTCTCGGCCAATCGCCTTTGGCATCAATGTGATGGTCGTAAAAGGGGCAAAACCACACGATGTTCTGCGAGCTGCAGAGTGGTCGTCAATTATGTTTCATGAAACAGTCCATTGCGCGCGCATGGAATATGTAGGAACAAGCGAGCGTATTAGCGAAGCTGTAGCAACTGAAGGACTCGCCTATTTAGCAGGACATAAATATATTCTCGATTTTGCAGGTAAACAGCTAGTCAGTCGAATTATGGATTCTGATCTGGAGCCTGACCAGCATCTAGCTAGGAGGTTTGGTCGCTTAGCTCGTTCGCAGGCCTATCGGTCACCTGACATGGCACCTTGGCTCAATGGAGGCGGGGAAGCATCCGCAACGATCCCGCCGGCTGCGCTCTATGGCGTGCAGCTTGTCCAGCAACAATTGGACAGGGGTTATACACTTCCCGAGTTGATAACATTACCGTCCAGAGAGGCACTTGGTATATGAAGCA
>JAQBRP010000007.1 GCA_028286405.1 Candidatus Saccharimonadota bacterium | reverse complement strand
CAATTGAGGCAGTACCAATAAGCACTGGCTGACCCTTGGTGTGCAAGGCTTTAACTTCGCGGACGATAGCCTTGAACTTTACCGATTCGCTGCGGTAAATGCGGTCAATGCGGTCGGTACGAGCCAGTGGTCGGTTGGGTGGAACTTCGACGACATCGAGCTTGTAAATCTGGTGGAATTCTTCGGCTTCGGTCATAGCCGTACCGGTCATACCCGATAGTTTGTCGTACAAACGGAAATAGTTCTGGAATGAAATGCTGGCCAGCGTCATGCTTTCTTCTTGGACTTCGACGCCTTCCTTGGCTTCGATAGCCTGGTGCAGACCTTCGTTGTAACGACGTCCAGCCAGTAAACGGCCGGTGAATTCGTCGACAATCACAACTTCGCCGTCACGGGTCACTACGTAGTCTTTGTCCTTGTGGAACAACGCCTGGGCGCGCAGCGCCTGCTGCAGGTGGTAAATGGTACGGATGTTGCTGGAAGCGTACAGGCTTTCAATACCGAGGGCTTTTTCCATTTTGTCGACACCGGCGTCGGTTAGAATCACCTGCTTACGCTTTTCGTCGACTTCGTAGTCTTTTTCTTTGATAAGCGGTCGAACCACTTTGGAGAACTGGGCGTAGGCGTTACCGCTAGTAACGCTGGGGGCGCTAATAATCAGCGGTGTTCGGGCTTCGTCAATCAGAATAGAGTCGACTTCGTCGACGATGGCAAAGTTTAAGTCGCGCTGGCGCAGCTGGTCAACTTCGCGCACCATGTTGTCGCGCAAATAGTCGAAACCGTATTCGTTATTGGTACCGTAGGTAATGTCAGCTGCGTAAGCGTCCTGTCGCGAGACCTCTTCAAGATGCTTCATGCGCGGATCGTCGTGCTCTTTGTTGACGTACTTTGGGTTATACACGTAGGAGTGGTCGGCCTTGATAACACCGGTAGTCAAACCTAGGAAGTGATAGACTTCGGCCATCCAGCCAGCATCACGTTGAGCCAGGTAATCATTAACGGTGACCACGTGTACACCCTTTTCAGTTAGGGCATTGAGATACACGGCCAGTGTAGCCACCAGAGTTTTACCTTCACCAGTACGCATTTCGGCGACGTTGCCTTCGTGCAGCACCATACCGCCAATTAATTGGACATCGAAGTGGCGCATGCCAAGGGTGCGGCCAGCCGCTTCACGAACAATGGCAAAGGCATCGGGCAAAAGAGCATCGAGCGATTCTTTTTTAAGGCGCTTTTTTAATTCATCAGTCTGCGCTTGCAGCTGCTTGTCGGTCATTTGCTTATACTTATCGGTAAGCGCATTAACCTCTCCGACACGCTTGCGCAGCCGCTTAATGGTCTTAGCTTGCGGATCACCCAGAATTTTTTTGAAAACAGTATTCATGCTTACGCGGTCTCTCCCCTGTCACGTTTAGTTCAAAACAATCCCTCCCAGTATAGCCGCTCAAGAGATAAAAATCGAGTGTCTATAGCTCGGGTGCCGGAAGATTCTCGACGCGAGTGCGCCGACGCGAGAACAAGCGGTGTTGCAGCTTGCGCCGATCATGCTTGTCTTTGTATTTTTTGAGCTGCATTTTGAGCTTGGCCTCGGCAATATCGACAGCCGCATACATGTTTACGGTGCTCTCTTTAATAATGATGTTTTCGTGCGGTAAATGTAGCGTAACATCGCAGTGGCACTGCTTACCGCCCTTGGCCTTGGATTCTTTAAGGGCAATCTCCAAATGAGCACTTTCGCGCGAGTGGCGGCTCAAAAAGCGGTCCAGACTCCCCAGTTTACGCTCGACATATTTACGCAGTTTGTCGTCAATTGTTAGGTGGACGCCTTTGAGTTCCATTCGTGCAATCATTGGTAGAGTCCCCCTCTTTTTACGTATTTATATTGTACGCCTGATTGGCGATTAAATCTGTGACTTGCCGCCCATGAATGGCTGGAGGACGGCTGGAATTTCGATGTGACCATCGGCAGTTTGGTAGTTTTCCATAATGGCAATCATCGGCCGTTGAGCAAGCGCAGTGGCATCGTTGGTATGTACCAGCTCTACGCTACCATCGGCTCGTTTGAGGCGTGTTTTGAGTCGACGCGACTGGTAATCGGTCATGTGATCGGCGGTGTGTGTTTCGCGGTACTTCTGCTGGGCCGGGAACCAGGTATCAATGTCTACTCCACGGGCATCAGGCTTGCCGATATCGGCAGTACACTTCATGACTACCTGGTATGGTAGCCCGAGCTGCTGCATAAGATACTCCTGAATCGCAATGTGAAGTAGATGCTCGTTCAGTGAGTCTTCCGGTGTGGTTAGGCTTTCCATCTCTAGCTTTTCGAACTGGTGCAGACGAATAATGCCCTCCATGTCTTTGCCGTAGGTACCGGCTTCCTTGCGGAAACTCGTAGCATAGCCAGCGTAGCGAATAGGTAGGTCGGCTTCAGGAATAATTTCATCGACATGCATTGAGCCAAGCACATGCTCGGCGCTGCCCTGCAGCCACAGCTCTTCGCCTTCGATTTTATAGCGATCGTCGCGCGGCTCTAGACGATCCATGGCGTCGTATAACTCAGTCTTAATCATTAGCGGTGGCATGACCAGCGTGTAAGGCTTGGTACTTACCTGTAGGTCTGCGGCGGCGGCGATTTCTTTGAGCTTGGTTTCATCGGTTAATACCGACATCGCAAAATTCATGAGTGCAAAGTGTAACTGCACTAAGTCACCTTTCAAATAAGCAAACCGGCTACCGGCGACCTTGGCGGCCCGCTCTTTGTCGATAAATCCGCGGCTCTCCCCGAGCTCCCAGTGAGACTTGGGTTCAAAATCAAACTCGCGAATGGTGCCGACTTGCTTAGTTACGACGTTGTCATTCTCGGTGGTCCCTACCGGTACATCATCGGCTGGTATGTTTGGTACGCTCTTAAGCAAGGCGAAGTACGTGTCATCCAGTATGGCTAGTTCACCCTCTTTGGTGGCAAGCTCTTCTTTGAGCTGACGGCCAGCGGCAATTTGCGCGTCGGTTGGTCGCTGCTGCTTGAGTTCGGTGGCCTGCTCGTTGCGGCGGCGGCGCAACTCATCTATTTGGGTGAGCTTCGAGCGGCGCTCAGCATCGAGCGTCAATAACCGATCAACATCTACGGGATAATTCTTTTGGGCCGATTTTTCTTTTACCAGTTCTGGATTGTCGCGGATAAACTGAATATCTAGCATGCCTCACAGTATAGCGGGAGTTAGTTGCACTTACAAAACGGGCTTATTTTAAAATGTATGGAATACCAACAAAACTCATACAAATTTTGTATGAGTTTTGTATGTTTACGAAAACACTACTTTTTCGTCTGCTGTATATGTGTAAGGGTGAGCTCGGTTCGGGCCCGGGCATAGGTACAGAACTCGCAGGGGCCGCCCATAATGTGGTCACCAATTGGTGGCATGTCGTCGTTGTCCATGCATTTTTTCATTTTGAGCAGCGTTGGCTCAACCCAAGCATCGCTGCCGGTGTACGGAATAACTTTGGTACGAAATTCGACGCGGTCATTAAAGCCATCCAGGTCCATGCGGCCATTGGCATACACAAAGTAGCCACGATCAGCCACCGTTAGGCCGTTTTGGCGCAGCAGCCATTGGTAAACTTCCATTTGGCGCTTGTAGCTAATTTGCCAGCCGCTATCAATGCCGACTTCGGTGTTTTTAGCAGTGGCTTTGTAGTCAACCACAACGACTTCCCCGTCAGGAGTCTCCCATAGGTCGTCAACGGCACCAAAAACGTGCAAATTAGTCGGCTTGTGGATAGCCACTACGCCGGTAAAGTTTTCGCGCCAAACATTCAGACTGTCGTGCTGAAAGGGTACGGCTTCGACACCAAATTCGACCATTAAGGGGTGTGGCTTGCCCTGCTTGCGGTAGTTGTCGAACTCTTTTTTGAATAATTCGTCGATGGCTTTGTTGATGTTAAACGGCGGCGAAGACGGTCGGGTAATTTTTAGCCGTACATCGAGCCAAAAACAGCGCGGACACTGCATAAACAGCTCAATTTTGCTGCGGCTAACCTTAAACGGCGCCATTTGGCCCGGCTGATACGGTTTACTTCGTTCCCTATAATAGTTCGACATCTGCTACGTATTGTAGCATTGCCGTGGCCTACAAACTGGCTGCGCCCTGTATGCCGGCAGCCGTCGTAACAATTACCAAAATAATAAATCCACCAATAATTAACACATTAAAGACGATCAAGATCATGGCTACCAACTTCACCCAGTGATATTCTTTGGCAAAACCTTCGAGCGGCCGCGGGTCGCCTTTAGCGGTCAGTTTACCGAAGGCAATCAGCAACATATCAACAATTTGCCAAATACCAAGTCCGCCAAACGTCAGTAACTTGGCAAAGCCGGTACCGATTTTTCCGAGGTAAAAACGATCGACACCCAGAGAGCCCAAGAAGTAGGACAATAGCAGCGCTACCAAATAGCTTTTGTTGGGGTTCTCGCCCAAGTCAGCGGCCGGCGTACCCGGCATAGTTGCAGGAGCGGTTTGTTGCATGACAGGGTCTGGGTCGGGCTGCATAAAGGCTGGCATAGCCGATACCGGTACGGGTTGGGGTTGGTCACCCAGACCACTTACGATTGGCTGCCCAAAATCCGGCACATCAGGTGTTACGGGGGCTACGGGGGCAACCGGGGACACGACATCTGGTGTTGCTGGTGTCGGCTGCGGCTGCACGTTTGGTTCTACTGGTGTTTGATTTGGATCCATACTATCCACCCTTTACAAGATTAATGCTGTTGGGCGGATAGTATCACGCCCCAGTTAAAAGCACAAGCGCTTTAGGCCCGCAGCGTCAATACCGCCAGGCACTCAATATGTGGTGTCCGTGGGAAAAAATTGTACACCTCAAAGAACGTGCAGTCATACATGGCCTGCAATTGCACTAAATCTCGGGCTTGGGTTGCTGGATTGCAGCTCAAATAGACAATCTGTGGCGGCTGGGCCTCAAGCAGGCGGCCAACCACTTTGGCATGCAGACCGGCGCGCGGCGGGTCGACAATTACTGGCACTTCGGTCGTTATATAATCGAGCGATTGTTCGGCTGAGGTTTCGACTACTTCAGTTTGCAACGGGCTAGCGGCAGCATTGACAGCAGCCATAGTAGCCGTCGGTAAATCTAGTTCTACCAGCGTGGTGCCCTCACTGGCGACGCTCAGTCCAATACTGCCCACACCGGCGTACATATCAGTCACTACAGGTGCTTGCAGCTGCTCTTTAATACGGCTGAGAGCCAACTCAAACACCGGAATATTCACCTGAAAGAATGAATCCACGTCATAACTAAACTGCTGGCCGAGTAAGACATCGTGCAGGTTACAGTCCCCCGTTTCTTGTAGCAATTCAGTGGCTACACTGGCGGGGCTCTTAGGATTGGAGTGATACACCCGTAGACCCTGTGCTTCGCCCGGTAAAACAAGTTCCGGAAACGACGTTGGCTTCACGAACAGGGCCACAACTGCCGCGCCGTCTTGACTACATCGAACAACTATTGTCTTCAAATCGCCGGCTCGAATGTCGAGTTGCTGCAACTGCGCACAAATTGCATTGGCCGCGGCATCAATTGCCGGCAGGGCCAGCCGACTGCCGGCCACAATTTGCTTACCGCTACTGCCGCGCTGGTGCAACGCTAGGTGCAAGCCATCGTCATCACCCCAAAAGGAGTACTCCATTTTGTTCCGATAGGCCCATTGCTGCTCACCGGCCACCAGGTCGCCCACTACTGGCAGCCTAACCTTCTCATGGGCAAATAGATCGAGGGTAATCTGTTTTTTATACCTGTTTTCGGCCTCGTAGGTCATCATTTGCCACGGTGAAGTTGCCAGGTAGTTAGCCTCTTCGGGGGCTACCCGCTCGGCTGAAGCGGTGATGATTTCTTCGGCAATCGCCTCGACATACATACGTTTGCGTTTAATAACTCGTGCTTCCACGGTTTCGCCTGGCAAGGCGTTCCAAACAAATGCCTTTTGGCCAGTGTCTAGGGTGCCCAATCCCTGGCCGCCATGCACCAAAGTATCGATGGTAACGCGAACCAGCTCGGCCACTAGTTCGTCTTGCCCCAGTCAACCAGCGCTTTTTGGAGTTCGGCTGGCGTCCGCACGATAATAGTTGGGTTGCGTGATAACAATTGAGCTTCCGAGCTGAATCCCCAGTTCACTGCCACCGAAGGCATGCCGGCAATTTGGGCACCAATAATGTCGCGAACTTCGTCACCGACGTAGACCGTTTTAGATGCTTCAAGCTTGTTCTGCTTTAAAGCTTTTTTGAGCGCTGGTCCTTTACCAAACCACCCGGCACTGCCGTACACTCGTATAAAGTAGCCGCCCAGGCCGTGTTCGGCCAGAAAGCGATTGATATTGCGGCGGCTGTTACTGCTCATGATGTACAGCTGGTAGTTTTCAGCTTGTAAAGTACGCAGCACTTCCTCGATGCCGCTGAATAGTGGCGTTTGGTGCATGCGCTTAGCCAGCGTAGCTCGACCCTTAAAATACACAAACGGCAAACGCCACAGCGGTATGCCGACTTGCAGGGCTAGGTTCTTCATAGACAAGCCCTTTAACCGCTGGTGTTCCTCGGCAGAAACGTCAGCTAAAGTGCGTCCGACTTGCTTCAACAAAAAAGCCAACACCTGGTCAAAGCTGTCGGCAATCGTGCCATCAAAATCAAGAATAACTGCGTTCACATCTACAGTGTACACTAGTTAATCGAGCGGTTCATAGGGTACATGGCACATGCCGCGACCGGTGCGCTCAGTATACTTTTGGTGATAATCTTCAGCCTGATAAAATGGTCCGAGCTGCTCAATAACCGTCACCACTGGCTGGCTGGTTTCGGCCTGCACTGCTTCCATAGCCTGGGTGGCAGCAGCGTGCTGCTTTTCACCGACGTAGAAGATGGCACTGCGGTATTGATCGCCGACGTCCGGACCTTGGCGATTCAGCTGTGTGGGGTCGTGCAGGCGAAAAAAATGCTTGCACAGCGTTTCGTAGGATATTTTTGAGGCGTCAAACTCAATTAGTACCGCTTCGGCGTGACCGGTGTTGTGATAGCAAACATCATCATAAGTGGGGTTTTCCAGCGTGCCGCCAGTATAGCCAGCGGTAGTTCCGGTTACCCCGGGGATTTGGTCAAAATAAAACTGCACGCCCCAGAAACATCCGGCGGCAAAGCAGGCCTGTTCCATTACTCGGTCACCTGCACATCGCGCCAGAATGCTACATAGTTGGCAAAGTCTTTATGCACGCGTTCAAAGGCACCCGGTAGCGGGTTTGGATAGCTCCAGGCATTGTCGGTACTCCAGTTGTCGTCCTCACCAACGTCAAAGTATTGGCAGACGCCTTTCCAGGGGCAAGTATAGGGCGTGGGGCTTTTGCGCAAGTAATCCTGGTTGATCGAGGTTGGCGGAAAATACCAGTTTTGCTCAATGTAAATTAGATCGTCCTTATCGGCCTCGGCGATGACTTTTCCATTCCATACTGCTTTCATGTCGGTTTCCCTTCTAAATTGTGAATTTGTTTGTGATCGAGGCCATAGTAGTGGGCGATTTCGTGCCACAGGGTATGATAAATTTCAGCTTGCAACTGGGCGGACGTTTCGACACTGCGCGTTAGCGGCCCCTTAAACAGCGTGATCTTATCGGGAAAAATTCGCGTCATGCCCTGTCGTTGACTAACCGGCACACCCTCGTATAGGCCGAGTAGGGTTTGGTCGTGGCGCAGCTCCAATTTGAGGCGCTGCTCGGGTGTCGGATCGTCTTCGTACAGAATGGCCACATTCTTGATATTGTCGCGGTGTTCTTTGGGCAAATTATCGAAAGCTACATCGATGAGATGCTGAAACTGGTCGTCGCTAAGGTCGAGCATTATTGCAGTTTTAAGTCCGGGTAGATTGATTTGGTAACTTCGTCGATTTCGTGACGCAATTGTGGGAACGGCACACCTTCACGGGCGGTCACCCCTTCAAAAATCCAAAATACGCGTTCGCTGAAGCCAAGACCACAGGCTGGCGGCATGCCGTATTCCAGCATTTCAACGAAGTCGATATCCAGCATCATGGCTTCGTCGTCGCCGGCATCGCGCATGCCCTGCTGCTCCACAAATCGATCGAGCTGATCGACTGGATCGTTTAGCTCACTAAATAGATTACACAGCTCAGAGCCGGCAATGACCACCTGGGCACGTTGGGTGGTTTCGGGACGATCGGGGTTGGTTTTAGCCAGCGGGCTGACGAATGTTGGTGTATTGACTAGCCACACCGGGCCAGCTACGTCTTTGCGGACGTTTTTCCAAAGCTTGTCGATGCCGCGAGCTTTGTTTTCGGTTTGCTCTACTTCGAGCTTGTTGTCTTGTAAGGCTTTTTTTACTTCGTCGAGTGAGCAATTGAATGGATCAATGCCGTAGTGCTTCTGAATAGTTTCGGCGTAGTCCCAACGTTCCCAGTCTTTACTTAAGTCAACGTCGAAGTTGCCGAGCTTGAATTGCAGCCTGCCAAAGGTTTGCTCCAGTACATACTTAAACAGTGCCTCTTGAAACTCAACGCCCTGTTGCCAGTCAGCGTAAGCCCAGTACCATTCCATGGCCACGTGCTCTGGCAAATGCTCATCAGAATAGTTTTCGTTTCTAAAGCGCGGACCGATGTCGTAGACTTTTTCAAAGCCCGCACCAATCAGGCGCTTTAGTGGCAGTTCATGGCTAATGCGCAGGTAAAAATCTTGGTCAAGGGCGTCCATATGCGTCACAAATGGATTGGCGTCGGCACCGCCGGTGGTGTGCTCTAGAACGGGAGTGTTAACTTCGGTAAAATCGTGCTGGTTCAAGAAGTCGCGCGTGGCCTGCCAGAATTTGCTGCGGCGCACAAAGCGTTGCTTGACGTCTTGGTTGACGTTCATGTCCACGTAACGGCGGCGGAAGCGCTCTTCTTTGTTGGTAAAGCCATCTTGCTTGGTCGGCATCGGTCGCAGCGATTTAGCCAGCAAACGAAGCTGGTGCACCTTGACTGAGATCTCACCAGTTTTAGTCTTAACGACTGGACCCGTGGCCTGCACAAAGTCGCCAGCATCAAGCAATGGTAACTGGTCTAAGCCAACAATACCGTTGGCGGCATCGAGTGGCGCTAGTGTGTCACCACCTAGGAATAATTGCAGTTCACCGCTTTGGTCTTTTACGACCACAAAAGCGATTTTACCGAATTTGCGAATGTTTTGAATGCGACCAACTACCGTAACTTCGGTGTTTTCTAGTTGGTCAAAATCTTGGGTGATTTGGTTAAGCGTGTGCGTGCGCTTGGTTTGAGCTGGGTATGGATTTATACCAAGCTGCTTGAGCTGGTCTAGTTTACGGAGTCGTTCGTCACGGAGTTCTTTGAGTGTTGGCATATTGTTTTACAGTATAACAGCTGGCTACTGGGGGTGGGCGATTTTTGTGTCCTACAGTTTTGGAATATACCAAAACTACTAGTGATCAACCCGGGGATGGGCGCTAGCCAATCGCGGCTACGGTGTAGCTGGCGGTTTCGGCTGGTGTTTGGATTTCGACTTTGTCGCCCTCTTTTTTACCGAGTAAGGCTTGGCCAATTGGCGATTCGTCGCTGATTTTGCCGTTTAACGGGTCGGCTTCGACGGTACCAACAACTTGAAATTCCTTTTTGCCACTGGCGCCCTTTAGGGTAACCTTGGAGCCAAGCTGCACCTTGGCACCGGCTTTAGGGGGTTTGATTAGTTCAACGTTCTGTAAGATGTGTTCAATTTCGGAAATGCGGGCATCATTGCGCTCTTGGGCAGCGCGTGATGACTGGTACTCGGTGTTCTCTGATAAGTCACCAAACTCACGGGCAATACGAATAGCATCGGCAATTTCGACGCGGCTGCTGTGCAAGTGAGCAAGCTCGGCTTCCATCTCGGCAACGCCATCTTTTGTCAGTCGGAATGTCTTCTTTACTACCATTATCTTCTCCTTATACTCGCCGGGGCTAGTGTTTGTCGCCAATGGGCTACAGCCCGAGTCGTTTTAATAGAGCCGCCTTATCCAGCATTTCTGGCTCGGCGGCAGTACGTGATTTAACTTCGTATTGTGCGTTTGCTACCGTCTTACTACTAATTACCACGCGTAGCGGGATTCCTAGCAGATCAGCGTCGGCGAACTTAGCGCCGGGACGCTCATCACGGTCATCATATAGTACTCCAATACCGGCCGCCGTCAAGACCTCATACAGCTCATCGGCAACCAACATTACAGCTTCATCGGTGCCGATTGGTGCTAGGTACACCTGGGCTGGTGCTATCGCCTCGGGCCAGACCAGTCCTTTGTCGTCGGAAAACTTCTCGGCAATCACACCCATCACCCGGGTAATACCAATACCATAGCTGCCCATATAAATTGGCGACAGCTGGCCCTCGTTATTAGTAAACTGCAGTCCCATCTCTTCGGTCTTCTGCGAGCCAAAGTTGAATATGTTCCCTACCTCAGCGGTTTTGACCTTCTCAAGCTCATCACGGTTAATGCCTAGCTCGGCAATAGCCTCGTCGATAACCTCTTCGTTGATGGCAATATTTTTTTCACGGTGCAAATAAATGACATCTTCACCGGCATCACAAATAGTCTGAAATTCGTGACTAAACTTGGTAAACGCGCCGCCACTGGCAAAGGTAACGTAGGTGTCATCCCCTAGCCCTAGGCGCTGGTAAACGCGCTTATAGGCGTCGATGGTCTCATTGTAATAGGTTTCGAGCTCCTCGGCAGTGGCGTGAAACGAATACATGTCTTTCATGACAAATTCGCGACCGCGCATAATGCCGCTTTTAGCCCGCAGCTCATTGCGCATTTTGGTCTGGAACTGATACAAACTAATCGGCAAATCTTTGTAACTCTGTACAAAGTTCTTCAGCATCTCCACAATTGGCTCCTCATGGCTCCAACCAAGACCCAATACGGTGTCATCTTGTAGTTTAGTCTTAAACCAGATGTCGACTACTTCCTCGCTCCAACGACCGGTTTTTTCCCAAATTTCCTGACGCTGCAAAGCCGTCATAATCAATTCGTTGGACTGAATGGCGTTCATTTCCTCGCGGACAATCTTTTTAATGTTCTCGAGTACCATAATGCCAAGCGGTAGATAGGCGTACACTCCGGCCATTTCCTTGTACACATAACCACCACGAATTAGTAACTGGGCGTTCTTGCTGACTTCGTCGGCCGGCGCAGTTTTACTGGTCTTGGTAAATAGTTGGGAGACTCTCATCGCTGTTATTGTACCCTAGCGGCCCACCAAAATGAACAGACTAATGAAGGCCACGCCATTTTTAAGGGCATGTAGCGTGATGCCGGCCCATAAGCTACCGGTCTTTTCACGCAAGAAACACAGCACCATGGACAGCATGAAGGTGTCGATGGCGGCGATGTACAATGGGCCGCTGGCACCGCCCTCTGGCAGGTGTGCTGCCGCAAACACCAGGCTGGTGACCAGTGCTGCCCCAAAAAATTTCAGGTATTTACGGAGGCTGGTAAAAATCAGGCCGCGGACAATAATCTCTTCCACCAGGGGTGGCAGCACCACTAAGCTGACAAAAGTCATCACCAGCGCCAGTGTGCCCTGCACATTATCAAAGCCAAGCTGCTGCTCTTGGTCAATATCGAGGCCAGGAATAAATTTGGTAGCCAGCACCAGCACGATGGCAAAAGCAATAAAATAAATTGGATAGGCTAGTAGCCCAATGCCAGCATCGCGCAGCTGGGGACGCTTGAAGCCAATAACCGACCACCGCTGCCTGTACTGCTTTAAAAAGAGCACCACCGCGCCTAGACTGAGCGCCTCGACCAGCAGTATGTATATAAACTGGCTGGCAGTTGAGTGATCCAGCCAATTAGTGGCCTGGGCATCACTCCACGGTAAAATCGAGATACCAGCCCACAGTATTAGACCACCGAAAAGCGAGGCGGCAAAGTAAATAATGATCGCAAAGGCCACGGCCCATACCGGGTTCCAGGGCACGATAGTGCTATTCGACTGCTCAGGCTTTTCCATTGTTAACACTAGTTTAGCATTGTGGCTTAGTATTGTGGGTGCTCTCAAGAAATTGGCGTTTGCAGAGTCATACAAGATACATACAAGGTTGATACAAAGTTTGTATGAACTTTGTATGTATTTAAAGGGCCTTTATTTTAGCGTGGCGACCACGCCCTTCCCTAAACACTAGAAGAAGCGACGGACGTCGACCACAGCAATCACAATGCTGAGCAGAATTAGCAACATGAAGCCAAAAGCGTTAACGATTTCTTCGGTTCGGGCAGTTAACGGCTTGTTGAAAGCGCGGGCCACGAGTGTAATCCATAGGCGACCACCATCGAGAGCCGGAATCGGCAAAATATTCATAATCGCCAAGGTTAGCGAAATCAAGGCGATGATCAGCAAGGTGAACTGGAAGTTCAGTTCGCTTACGTAATGCAAGACTACCACAATGCCGATTGGGCCAGAAACCTGTTCGGAAGCCTCCGTTTGGCCGTGCTGACGAGCAGCATCGTTACCGGTAGCGGCTCCGGCGATAATACCACCCAAACCGGCTAACGCGTGCCCCAAACCCTGGAAGGTGGCAGCCGTAAACTGCCAAATTAAGCCACCAGCGACAATTGGCGCTGACCAGGTGGAGCGCTGCATATCGGTGCCCTCTTGGACTTCCGAAATGCCAACGCCAAGGTAGCCTGGACCGCTGGGCTGCAGCGTGGCGGTGGCGGTTTGCATCTTGCCATCTCGCTCATACAGTACAGCTACTGTCTGACCGGCGTAGCGCTTGGTGGTTTTTTGTAAATCACTGACTTCTTCAATATGGGTTTGACCAATTTGCGTAATGGTGTCGTCGGCTTCGAGGCCGGCCTTTTCAGCTGGCCCGCCGGGCTTAACAGATTGCAAAACCACGCTGCGTTCGGCTTGACTGGTAACTTTAGTGTCGCTGGCGATAGTAAATTGGTTGTCGAGTAGTTGCGGCATACCGACCAGGGCCAAGAAGACTAATAACACGTACGCCGTCAGTAAGTTCATGACTACACCGGCGGCCATAATCTTGGTCTTAACCCAAAGCGTTGCTGCCCCAAAGCTGCCCGGCTCGGTATCGGTGTCGTGCTCGCCCTTGAGCTTTACAAAGCCGCCCAGCGGAATCAGGTTAATGGTAAAGTCCCAACCACCCTTCATGCGCTTTTTATACAAACGCGGCGGAAAGAAGACACCGTACTCTTCGACACCGACGCCACCACGGCGAGCGGCAATAAAATGGCCCCACTCGTGAACTAGAATTAGTCCGATAAACAGAACGATACCCAAAATTAGTAAGAATACGGACATGTCAGTCTATTGTAGCCTAGAGCGTCATTATTTCTTGTTCTTTGGCTTTGGCCTGGGCGTCGGCCTTAGCCCGAACATCAGTCATGGCGTCATCGACTTGTTTTTCGAGGCGCTTGGCGTCGTCTTCGCCAATATCTTTGTCTTTTTTGGCTTCGTTAATAATGCTCATGGCGTCGTGACGCACGCCACGCATGCGAACCATAGCCTCTTCGAGCTTTTCACCAACCTGCTTGGCCAGATCACGACGACGCTCTTCGGTGAGCGGCGGCACTGGTACGCGTACTACGCGACCGTCGTCAGATGGATTAAGCCCCAGCTGCTGGTTGTTACGGATTGCCGTACTGATGGCAGCTAAGTTGGCCGGATCAAATGGTGTAATTTGAATAAGCTGTGCTTCGGGAGCGGTGACGGTTGCGACTTGGTTGAGCGGCATGGGTGTACCGTAAGCTTCAACCACCACGCCATCAAGCATAGCGGCGCTGGCCCGTCCGGTTCGCAGAGCTTTGAGCGCCTCAGTAAAGTGATCGTTGGCTTGAGTAAACTTAGTTTGGGCGTCGGTAACAATTTGTGCTGGATTCATGGTGGCCTTTCTTTATATACAGTTTATCAAAGATCGGCTGCCGAAGCTGGCATTATCTCGATAATCTCATTTCTAGTATTAAGATGAGGCTTGAGTCCGAGCGTCCCATCTTTCCCGCTGAGTATTGGGTATGGCTCCCGACGATTCAATGTGCCGCTTAGGTCTGTGGTTACAACATGCTCAATTTTCGCAAGACGGACATTAACCGCCTGACTAGAACCGTAAGCCAAGTAAAAACCCCTGCCCGCTGCATCCATGCGACGGATATAGCCGTTAAGTTGCCTGAGATTCTTGGTATAACGCTCGTTACGCTTCTCTTGAATCTTCTCCAAAAGGCCGCCGGCCAGTATCGCTACCTCTTCGTCCCCGGTCTCGATAAGTGTTCGCCCGATTTCGGCTGCTTGCACGAGCGGCTTGTGGTACTGCGCGTCGGCCTGCAGACTACCTTCACCACCTGCTAACGCTGTAAATAACCCGTAGAACGGGCTGCTCTGAGTATGAAGGTGTCCAAGCACATCATATGTCCAACGAGCTGCCGGTTGATTACCAAACTCATCAGGTAGGGCTACCCTATCGTCCCTAAATACCTGTGCCGGCCAAAGCTGCTCTACGCTTAACGGTTCTAGGCCTCTTGTTGAAGTCGACATACTAAACCTCCCGCAGTTATATGCGGGATTTTAGCTCATTTCGCGGGGTTCAGCAATCAGTATCGGAATAATTTTCTCGAGTACTTCTGTAGATTTAAATTTTGTCACATTACCTACGACACCACGCGCCGACAGGTTCGGAATAGCACCGCGTAAGCCATGTATCGCTAAGTACGCTTCCTCGTGCGGTTGTAATTCCTCGGGTACAAACTCGAGTTTCACCACCGGCTCCCGATCGTCCGGGCTGTCTCCAGGCATGTATAGAACATTGGGATTCTTTAACAGAAACCGGGTAACCATCCGGGCTGCACCGCCAAGGCGTTCGGCGTGGGACATTTGTAATATCTGGTACGCCTCCGTATAGCGAGTGGCCGCCTCGCATGGGAGGTTTACTCGTTTTGCCAGCCTACGGGCGTCAGGCAGATCATGCTCATAGCCTATAGAGTGCCGCTGGGCTTGCGCAAGATTATTCACAAAGCCAACGGCATCGGCCCGCTTATCAAATCCTGCTTTGCGCAAAGCCTGCTCAACGTCTTCGAGAGCGCAGGCTTCAAGCGATACGACCATAGGCTCTAGGCGACTTCACCAATCGCTAGGCGGCTAAAGCGGCGCACGACGACGTTTTCGTTAGTGCGGGCGGCGTTTTCTTTGACGAATTCACCCACGGTTTGGTCGGGGTTCTTAACAAAAGGCTGTTCCAGCAAGCAACGCTCGGCGAAGTACTTTTGTACCTGGCCGCCAACGATTTTGTCGACCATGTCGGCTGGCTTGCCATCGGCTAGGGCTTTCTCTTTAAATTCAGCGGTGACGCGTTCCTGCTCTTCGGCTGGAATTTCGTCGCTCGAAACGTAGAGCGGGTCGGCGGCAGCAATGTGCATGGCCACGTCTTTAACGAGTGCATTAAAAATTTCGCCACGAGCCACAAAGTCGGTTTCGCAGTTTACTTCAACCAGTACACCAATGCGGTTGTCGTGGTTGTAGGTGCCAATAACACCTTCACGGGCTTCTTTT
>JAQBRP010000002.1 GCA_028286405.1 Candidatus Saccharimonadota bacterium | reverse complement strand
TCCGGAGCCAAATATAATCAGATTACGTCGTTGTTTTTGCTTCTTTTTGGCGCGAGCCACGGCTGTATCCCTCAAACTGCAATATTGCTTACGGTAATTGTATCACGCAGCCTTGAGGTCCTAGAAGTGATCGCGAATGTGCGAGTAGCTGTATTCCCAGTCGGCATCAGTCTTTTTGTGCGGGTTACAAATATTTTCGGGATCCATAATGGTTTTTACCTGGTGCATCAGCGTGTACACCGGCTTGCCAAACTGCCGTTCCAGCCAAGGGCCGCGTATCAAGCCATCGTTATGCTCGCCCGATAGCGAACCGTGATACTTGAGCACCAGTTCGTTGACTTCTTTCATGGCTGGTAGCAGCTTTTTGCGCTCCGCCTGGTCTTCAAGCTTCATCAGGGGAATAATATGAAAGTTGCCGTCACCAATATGGCCCTGCACGGTGGCAAACAGTTTGTATTTTTTAATAATTGATCGTAGGCGCGGCAAAAAATCCACCAGGTACTTGGGGTTCACAATCAGGTCATCAATGAACGGCGCGGTATGCTTATCTTTCACCTTGCTGCGTAGCAGGTTAAAGCTGTGGCGGCGCATAATCCAGAACTTTTCGGATTTACCTTCAGTGGCGTCTTCTTCAAAGCCGTTAATCTCGTAGCGGGCGCGGAAGCTGCGCAGTTCGCTGTGCAGGGCTTTAATTTTTTGCCGTACCTCGTCTTCGGTTTTGCCATTAAACTCAACCATCAAAATCATTTTGGGAACGCCGCGCAGTAGCTGCAGAGCATCGGGCAGCAAATTAAATAGCAAACTTATAAAGCGCTTAAGGCCAAGCATTTTCAAAAAGTAAGGCATAAATTTAATCGACAGTAGCAGCGTAGCATCATCGAACGACTCAAAGGTGGCCGGCTTATGCTTCAGCACCTTAGGGATTAACTCACCTAAACTGTTTGTGTTCTTAAGGAACAGTACTAGTAAGCCCGAGTGCTCACGGTGCGGCACTAGCTTAAAGGTAATGTCGGTGACAAAACCGAGCGTGCCTTCGGAGCCCACGATTAGTTTAGTTAAGTCAAAAATGCCGGTTTCACGGTCCCACACCTCCCACAACGTGTATCCCATAGAGTTTTTGCTGACCTGCGGTTTGGCCGCCTTAATAACGTCGTAATTTTTTTCGCACAGCTCATAAATTTGCTTATACACCTGACCTTCAAAGTCTTTTTGCTTCATTTTTTTGTCGAGTTCAGCTTTGGTGATTGGTTTCACCGTGCGCTCGACACCATCGGTAAACACTACCTGCAGCGATTGCACGTAATCTTTGGTTTTGCCGTATTCCAGCGACTTTTCGCCACCCGAATTGTTGGCCACAATACCGCCAACCGTGGCCAAGTCGCGACTTGCTGGGTAGCTGGGCATCAGTGAGCCGTGCTTTAAGGTAAGTGGCTCAAAATCGCGGTAATAGACGCCAGGTTGGGTGTGCACCAGAGTCGACGTGACTTTGCCCACTTCGTTGAAGTAGCGCGTAAAGTCCATAATAATCGAGTCGTTTATCGCGCCACCGGCCATATCGGTACCGGCCGAACGGGCAGTCAGCGACAGTGAGGGGTGGGCTTTTTTATGCTTGGCGGCAAACTGCACCAAGCGCCCAACGTCTTTGGCATCCTTGGGGTAAACCACCAGTTGCGGCTTAATTTCAAACAGGGAAGCGTCGTGGCTGTAAGCTTCTAAGGTAGTTGCGCTGTCGTCGACATCGCCGTTGAAGCCGCTGCTAACGAGCGCTTTTTTGAGTTGTTCCATACCCCTTAAGCTTACTGGTCTCGACGACGGCTGTCCAGACCTGCTAAGACTTGGGCATATCGTGTGTCAATGACACTCTAGAAAGTAGTATACGTTTGATACTATTTTGGTATACAACATATACTACTTTCTAGAGTGGCTGGGGTGTCGTGACGCTTGCCGCAAGGCCCATGCCTTGCAAGCGTGCACCCTCTTGATTACACTTATGGTTAATGAAGAAAGAACGGGTCTTAATTGTGGGCGGTGGTTTTGGTGGCGTCAAAGCCGCTTTAGAGCTCTGCGATGACAACCGGTTTGATGTCACACTGCTCAGCGACGACCACAACTTTCGCTACTATCCAACGCTGTACCACGCTGCCACCGGTGGTAAGCGAGCCAATGCTATTATTCCGCTAGCCACCTTTTTTGCTAAGCGCTCGGTTACGCTGGTGACCGGCACTGCCACCACACTGGATCGCAAAGCCAAAACCATCACCACCTCGCAGGGTGAAGTACACGACTATGACACGCTTATTTTGGCCTTAGGTGTGGTGACTAATTACTTTGGCATTCCCGGTTTGGCGGAGTTTTCGTACGGCATTAAGTCGGCCGAGCAAGTCGAACGATTTAAAGCTCACTTGCACCAACAGTTGGTCGACGATCACAAGCCTGATCTCAATTATGTGATTGTCGGTGGTGGCCCCACGGGTATTGAGCTGGCTGGTGCCTTGCCCCAGTACCTCAAGCAGCTGATGAGGTCACACGGCATCCAGCATCGGCAGGTGCATATCGACTTGGTGGAGGCAGCTCCCCGACTCATGCCCAAGGCGCCACGCGACGTAGCACGTGTACTGTCGCGTCGTTTGCGCCGTTTGGGCGTTCGTCTGCATGTTGGCAAGGTGGTCCAGGGCCAGACTGCCAACCGACTGACTGTCAGCGGCAAGCCAATCCAAAGCCACACTGTTATTTGGACAGCCGGCGTCACTAATAATCCATTCTTTAGCGATAACGGGTTCGTACTCACTAAGCGTGGCAAAGTCGCCACCGACATTTATTTGCAAGCGGAAGATAACATTTTTGTGCTGGGCGACAACGCTAACACACCGCACAGCGGACTGGCTCAAACGGCGGTAACCGATGGTAAGTTCGTAGCCGACAACCTCAAGCGGCGCATCCACGGCCGGTCATATAAGAGCTATGCCGCCGAGGAACCCTGGAACGTGATTCCGGTCGGCAAACACTGGGCCTTTGCCAGTCGGGGCAGCTTCCGTACCTACGGTATTTTGGGCTGGTTCCTGCGTGAGGCGGCCGATTTAGTAGCTTTTCATGACTATGAGCCGTGGCAGGCCGCCGGCAAGCAATGGTTGACCGAATTCGGCAGTGAAGAAAGCTGCCAAATTTGCCAAACAGCAATTGGCGAGTAGACGCGTTACAATAGAGGTATGTCGACATACCAAGCCGCCTTTAAAGCCTTAAATGAGCGCCAGCGCCAAGCGGTGGAACAAATTGATGGCCCGCTGCTGGTTATTGCTGGTCCGGGCACCGGCAAAACACAGCTGCTCAGCACCCGCGCGGCGCACATTGCCGCCTTGGGCAATGCTACCCCGAGCAACATACTCTGTTTGACCTATACCGAAGCCGGGGCCACCGAAATGCGCATTCGCTTGTCAAAAGTCATGGGCCCGGCCGGTGGCGACGTCGCGGTACACACTTTTCACAGCTTTGGTAGCTTACTAATTGGGCAATACCCCGAAAAGTTTAGCGCTGTTCGGTCACTGAAGCCACTGGATGACTTAGAGCGCTACCGCCTGTTCGAGAACTTGCTTAGCAAGTTACCGTTACGGCACGCCCTGGCCATCCGCGATAGCGACGAACGTTTTATTAGGCAGGGCAACGTTATTGAGACGATTCGGGTGTTTAAGCAGGCCGGCCTGGCACCAGCTGACGCCCGCAAGGTGCTGGATGAAAACCAAAAAGATTACACCCAACTACAACCGCTGTTCGACGAAATATTCGGTACCACACTGAGTGCCAAGCGGCTACCAGCAATTATTACAATCACCCTCGACTACCAAAGTCGTTTTGCGCCCGGCAGCTACGGTGCCATTTTATTGACCGGCTTGGCACAAGCGATTGATGACTCCGCTGAGCTTGGTAAAACCGCACCCCTCGGCAGCTGGCGCACGCGGCACATGCAAATTCAGAATGGCCAGCGCCAGCTTAAAAGTGCCGCCCGCAATGCGGCCTTACTGGACGTCATTAAGCTATATGAGCAGTATCAAAAAACCCTGGAACACGATGGCCGTTACGACTACGAAGACATGGTGCTATGGGCTTCCACTGCACTGACCAGTGACGAGGATTTGCGCTTAGAAGTTGCCGAGCGTTTTCAGTACATCATGGTCGACGAGTACCAAGACACCAACGGTGCCCAAAACCAGCTCCTGGACGCCATTCTGTCGGCCAATCCAGTCAACAGCCCCAACATCATGGTGGTCGGCGATGACGACCAGGCGATTATGCGCTTTCAGGGTGCCGAACTATCGGGATTACTGGCTTTTGTGCAGCGCTACCAGCCAACCATTGTGACGCTGCAAGACAACTACCGCTCCGGGCAGGCCATTCTGGATGCCAGTAGACAAATTATTACCCAGACCGACGAACGTCTCGAGTCGGCGCTGCCCGACATGCAGCTCAGTAAGTCGCTGCAAGCCCAAAACGAACCACCAAAAACCATACTGGAACACCAGCAGTTCAGTACCGAAGCCGCCCAGTACCAAGCGGTCGCCGAGCACATTGCTGCCTTACTTAAAAAGGGTACTTCCGCCAGCGATATTGCCGTCATTGGCCGCAAGCATAAAGAGCTAGCCGAGTTCACTAAGCACCTCGCCAGCCTGAATATAACCGTGAACTACGATCGGCGCGAAAACATCCTGACCGACCCACGTATTCAGGACCTCCTAACGCTGGCGACATATGTACTGCTGCTTGGCGACAAACCCAAACGAGCCGATCAACTACTGCCCAGAGTTATGCAGTCTGCCTACTGGAATATTCCGCCGCTGGATTTGTACCAACTAGCCGCTGAAGCTCGGCTCAACAAAATCAGCTGGCTGGACACCATGCTAGCCAGCGATGATACCGCTTGGCAACAACGAGCCCAGTGGCTGATTGCCGCTAGCACGGCCGTACAAGGGGCCAACTTTACCACCGCCCTCGATATGCTCATTGGCCGTACATCAATCGCCGAAACGCAAGCGGAAGCACCGCTTGCGCAGTATCTACACTTTGAGCAACCCGAGAACTATATTAGTCTGCTGAGCCACTTACTAAAGCTGCGCGAAGCGGTACTGAGCGCGCGACCGCAGGCCACCACGCTGGCCGACCTGCTCGAGACCGTAGCCGACTACAGCCGTAGCCAAATTCAGTTAGTCGACGACAATCCACTACTGCGTGGCGACCAAGCTGGCGTTACATTACTGAGTGCCCACGGCGCCAAGGGCAGGGAGTACCCGCATGTCATCGTGCTGTCGGCCGTTGATAGCGTGTGGGGTAACCGCGCCCGCGGCCACAACCAACGCATTCATTTGCCCGAGAACTTACCACTGTACCCAGCTGGCGACACCGAAAGTGACCGACTGCGCCTGCTGTACGTTGCCATGACGCGCGCCAAGTCACACTTATTATTAACTAGCTACACGCACACCGACGCCGGCAAGGAAGTCGTGCCACTCAGTTACCTGCAGCTACAAGAAAGCAACAGCGCCTGGTGGCAGCCCGCTGCCGGGGCGCTTACTCAGCCGCAAACGGTAGCCGCGCTGGAAGCTGCCTGGAATCCGCCAGTAGCAGCATCAACCCGTAGCCTGCAAAGCACCCTGGCACCATTACTCACTAATTACCGCTTGAGCCCGACGGCACTGCGCAGCTTTTTGGACGTTTGCTACGCTGGGCCGCAAGTTTGTATTGAACAATCTGTACTGGGCTTTCCGTCGGCTTATAGCGCTAGCAGCGCTCTTGGACAGGCTGCTCACCGGGCATTACACCAAGCTCAGCAAGCCTACGCCCACGATGAACCACTGAGCGAAGCAGCCTTATTAGAGGTGTTTGACCAGGCCCTCACGGCATCGGGCTTACCAGCCAGTAGCCTGGAAACGGTGCGGGCCCACGGCCATCAATTTTTACCGCTATTTGTGAAGCAGTTTGCTGCTAGCGATTTTGGCCGCATTACGGCCACCGAGCAGCGCCTAACCGCCACACTACCGCTTGGCGACGTACCATTCGGCGGAGCCATTGACGCCCTGATTGATGATGACGGACATATTGAAGTAATCGATTATAAATCCGGTAAACCGCCGCTACCGGACTGGCAAACTAAGGGCCTCAGCGACGGCAAAAAAATCAGCCTGCATTTTTACCGCCAGCAACTACTAAGCTACAAACTGCTGGTCGAAAACAGCCGCACCTACGCCGGCAAAACTGTTACACTGGCCGACCTAGTGTTTGTTGAACCATCCGAGGAATCAACCGACTTTGTGCGCCTCAACATTACCGACTTTGCGGCCGACGAGCTGGAACGTACCGCCCGCCTTATTCAAGCCGTCTATGGCTGCATTCAGCGCGGTGAGCTACCTGACATTAGCGGCTACAGCAAAGACCTGAAGGGCATCGAGCAGTTCGAAGCCGACTTACTGGCCAAATAAAAACTGCCCCGCGAGAGCAGGGCAGTTTAAGGCTAACGGAACAACTTATCTTTTGGTTGAACGCTTTTTAGCAACTGACTTTTTGGTCGTGGTCTTTTTGACGGCTGTTGCTTTGCGCTTTGGAGCAGCAACGACTGTTTCAGCAACAACGACTTCTTCAAACACGACAGCTTCGTCGGCATCGCTACCGGCAAACAGTAAACCGTACAGGTTTACACCAATAACGGCACCAAGTACTGGACCGAGTACGTAGGTACCCCAGCCCATTGAGCCCCAGATTTCCCAAGCGCGAACGCCGAGGGCAACTGCTGGGTTGATGAGACCAATACCGACTGAAGCCGATACGATTACACCAAGTGTAACGGCAAGACCGAGTACAGCGGCCCGAGTACCGACGTTCACACGAGCGCGGAAGGTCAAGTAACCCCAACCAAGTGCAAAAATGAAGGCACCAATGGCTTCAGCTACGAGTACGCGGCCAGTGTAAGTACCACCGATTGCTTGCAAACTACTGTTTACGAAGTAGGTGTATACACCGTATGCAGCCCAGGCACCGAGCAGCTGTACGACAACGTACAGGGCAGCGGTTAGGGTGCTCAGTTTACGAGCCGTCCACAGAGCGATGGTAATAGCTGGGTTGGCATAGCCACCCGATACTGTACCGACCACGAAAGTGATCATTGCTACTGTTAAACCGACTGCGATGGCCACAAAATATGGCACACCAATTGTTGAACGTTGCACACTGAGAACTACCAATGTAAGTACACCGGTGCCCAAAAACTCTGCAACTAGAGCGGCGACTTTGCGTCTTCCGAACATAGAGGAACCTCCACTTATTTAATATGCCTAGCGTACAGTTGTTTCACAAAGTTGTAAAGGTATAGCTCCTAGCTCACTAGGCTAATTGGTGCTTTATCGCGCAATAAATGCTTAGAAATACCAATGGTATACAGAATTGCGGCCGACACCTGTAGGGCGGCTCCTTCTTCCGACTTCCCAAGCTTCGCAAATCGTTCAAATGTATCCTTTTTGTACTGACCCAATGACACGATAAACTGGTCAATGGCCATCTCAGGAGTGCTCAGGTCTTTGCTCAGCTTGGCTTTTTTGACAGCACCTTCCTCCAGATCAACGCGTCCACCAGCTTCAACGTGACTGCCGAGTACATCAACAGGCTCACCACCCTCATCGACAATAGCTTGAAATACACCCGGACCATCAACGTCCCAAAGTTCGTCATTATCGGCAGCATTCTTACCGGTAACCACTTGAGCCGTCAACTGCTCGGTGGTAACAAGATGCCCAATGTCTACTCCGCTAGCTAGAGCTGCAGCAGTTGGAACAACGAGGTCAATGTTCTGTGCGTTCTCGTCAAGCACTTTTCGCATATCAACGTTGGCCGCACAACCAGCTGGATCGCCATTCGCACTGTGTACAGTTACACGAGATCCGTCTCTAATTGCATCCCGGGTCTTTGCACCTGCCACTTGTTTAAGCCGTGCCGGGGCGGGGTTATTCATAAACTCAATCGCAGTCTCTAGCACGGCCTGGCCACCAGGAACTTGGGGGTCGTATTCATCTAAATCTAGGTCAACTTCATCTAATTCTTCCTGTGTATGCCGACCGTCCACACACTTGTAGCGATTGGATGCCTTGGCACGATATTCTGGGTTCGCATTTGCGCTAGCAACTCTATCCCTATTCTCTTGGTCATCGGGCGCAAGGCCGTAGGTGCCACTATTATTTTCGCCCAGATCTGTAACCGTTATCTGCAGCGGCATGATGTCGCCCTCCATTCCTATATTAGTGCCATGTAAAAACTCGCCTCGCGGCATTTTTGACTCCGTGTAACTTCTTATATTTGATAATCCAGGTTATTACTTTAGGACTGAATGTGACAAAAATCAAGTTTTCAATTATTGAAGTTACCTTATACTACATATATGGGAGCAACAGCCGCCGAAAACGCTACATATGTACTTATTGAGCATCAGCCAGACGACGGTGTCGTTCGGGCTAGTTTTACCTGGCGCCCGGTACTAGCTAATGAGCAGGAAGTTGCCGTCGATACCTATACTATTGGAATCGGTAAGGTAGCGTCCATTGAACTAGACAAATCCGTGGTAGCTCGCCCTATAGGTGTGACTGTTCAAGAGGCCGGCATGGAAACTGGCACAGCGTTACTTACCAGATACATCGGCACAAGCCTGGTCGAAAGAATCAAGCAAGCCTCTAGTGTTGGTTTTGAGGCCATGGAGATCACACTTAGTCCCGAGAGCCGTCTAGCAATTGCCCAGCTCCAATTTGATGACCCCTCTACGCCACCGGCTCTACGACGAGGCTGCAAGGCAAAACTTGATGCCTCTCACCACATAGACAATACTGTACAACCCCAGTAGTATGTACGGTATAAGGGGACTCCATGATCAAAGATTTTAAAAAGTTTATTCTACGCGGCAATACCATCGACCTAGCCGTGGCAGTCGTTATTGGTGCCGCCTTTGGCGCTATTGTCACCGCGCTAGTTAAAGACTTAATCACACCCCTGGTTGGCGCTATTGGAGGACAGCCAGACTTTTCGGCGTCCTACTTCACGATTAATGATAGTAAGTTTATGTACGGCGATTTTATTAATGCCGTCATAGCCTTTCTGATAGTCGCCGCCGTGGTGTTCTTCTTGATCGTACAGCCAGTCAACAAGCTTATAGCCCGCGGCAGTCGTAATAAACAGCCGGACGATCCGACCACCAAAAAATGTCCAGAGTGCCTGAGCGTAGTGCCCATCAAGGCCACACGCTGCGCTTTTTGTACGAGCAAACTAAGCTAAGTTTCGTTTTCGTCCTTTGGGACTCATCAGTACGAACACTCATTCGTAGAACGAAAATGACAAGCAGACTGGGGGTTAGGAAAAAGCATCACGGGGGACCGTGAATTCCAGGTTTGAACCCGAGTCCACTTGCCATTTTCGACAGGAGACCAACGAATCGGTCACTTGGCGGCGTTGTTGCGGTGGTCCAGTAGCAGTTGTCCCAGGATGGGGTGCTGCACGAGGAAGAGCTCGTCGACATCGGCTTGGCCTTGGCGGGTGGCTCGGATCATCTCCCAGTGTTCCTGGGTGAGGCCACGAAAGTCGTTCCAGACGTTATTGTCCGTCTGGGGGCGAGTCTCGAGGCGCGTGAAGATGTGCCAGGACAGACCCCAGCCCTGGAGGACCACGGTGGTGTCGTACACGATGACACGAGTCACCA
Organism: Candidatus Saccharimonadota bacterium; assembly: GCA_028286405.1. Classification (GTDB taxonomy): domain Bacteria; phylum Patescibacteriota; class Saccharimonadia; order Saccharimonadales; family UBA4665; genus JAGQNO01. The sequence continues at coordinate 4,737 of JAQBRP010000002.1, read as the reverse complement.
GCACACGCCGAGTGTCCCCGTAGAAGCGACTGCGAAAGCGCTTGCTCCTCAGTAGGATCTGGACCGGCTGAAAGTCGTCAGTCACGACAACCCTTTCTCAACATCTCTTGGCATGGGAAGCCACTAGCGCTGCTAGCTGTGTTTTTCCTAAAACACACAAGATGAGGTGCAAACACGCGCAATGCGTACTCACAGCTCACCTTGTATTAGTCTGCTTGTCAAAATACCACCTTGGAACCATAGGCTCAACAGGGTATCTTTAAATTATAGCACTGAATAGAGGATTTGTCAATGATACCATCTGTTAGCGACGGGGGTGTGAGCGGCGTTTTAAGCCAGCGACCTGCAAGCGCACGGCGGTGCGGTCTACCAGGGCTTGGGCCTGTTCTAGACTAACTTCATCTTTGGCCTCGGCTTTGAGTTTTTGGGCACGCTCGTGGGCGGCTTCAGCTTCGGCTTCGTTAATGTCATCGGCGTGATCGGCTTCGTCCACAATAACTTTTAGAACATTGTTGGAGACTTCAATAACCCCACCATTGGTAGCAAAGAACTCCATTTGGTCATCGCGGTCACGCTCGTTGCGGCGAATGCTAATGACGCCGTTGGTGGCAGCACTGACGAGTGGCATGTGATCCTTGAGGACGCCAATTTGGCCGTCCATGGTCGGTAGTACCACTTCGTAGACGTCATCGTCAAAGAGTTTGCCGCTGAGGGTGACTAACTGCAGGTGCATCATGGGGTTTTAGGCCTTTACGTCGCTAATGGCACCCTTGAGGTAGAAGGCGCTTTCGGGCTTGTCGTCGTGCTTGCCGGCTAGGATTTCTTGGAAGCCCTTAATGGTGTCTTTTAGGCTGACGTATTGACCAGGGTTACCGGTAAACTGTTCAGCCACGAAGAATGGCTGGCTCAGGAAACGCTGAATACGGCGAGCGCGAGCCACGGTTTGCTTGTCGTCGTCGGAAAGTTCTTCCATGCCAAGAATGGCAATAATATCTTGCAGGTCTTTGTAGCGCTGTAGTACGCGTTGCACTTCGCGAGCGGTGTTGTAATGCTCTTCGCCAACGATTTCGGGGTCTAGAATGGTCGAGCTGGAGTCCAGTGGGTCAACGGCCGGGTAAATACCGATTTCGGTTAGGCCACGGTTGAGTGAAATGGTCGAGTCAAGGTGAGCAAACACGTTCGCTGGGGCTGGGTCGGTAAAGTCATCAGCTGGCACGTAAACGGCCTGGACTGAAGTAATCGAACCTTGGCGGGTCGAGGTAATACGCTCCTGCAAAGAACCCATTTCTTGGGCCAGGGTCGGCTGGTAGCCCACAGCAGATGGCAAACGACCAAGCAGGGCCGATACTTCGGCACCGGCCTGGGTGAAACGGAAGACATTGTCCATGAAGAACAGCACGTCAGAACCCTTATCACGGAAGCCTTCGGCAATCGTTAGGCCTGACAAACCAACGCGTAAACGGGCACCTGGGGGTTCATTCATCTGCCCAAATACCAGCGAGGTGTTTTTAAGCACGCCCGATTCTTCCATTTCGTTGTAGAGGTCGTTACCTTCGCGGGTACGCTCACCAACACCAGCGAACACTGAGTAGCCAGCGTGGAATTTAGCGATGTTGTTGATCAATTCCTGAATAAGCACGGTTTTACCCACACCAGCACCACCGAAGAGTCCAACCTTACCACCCTTGGTAATTGGGGCAATTAGGTCAATCACTTTAATACCGGTTTCCAGGATCTCAACGCTACCAGATTGGTCGGCAAGCGGAGGCGGCATACGGTGAATTGGCGCGGTTTCTTTAGTAACAGCTGGCTTGTTGTCGATTGGGTCACCGGTCACGTTGAACATGCGCCCAAGGGTTTCTTTGCCGATAGGCACGCTAATTGGCGCACCGGTGTCGGTTACTTTAGTACCACGCTCGAGGCCGTCGGTTGAACCGAGCGAAATGGCCCGAACAGTAGATTCACTGAGGTGCTGAGCTACTTCCAGCGTAATTTCCTGGCCATCGAGCGTAATTTTGAGGGCGTTATAAATTGCCGGCAAGTTGTCGGTCGAGAACTCGATGTCGACGACCACACCCACAATTTGGGTGATCTTGCCGTTATTGGTTTTTACCTTGGTTGCTGTTGCCATTATTGTGCTCCTTTTTGTTCTGGTAGTTGTTTAAGTCCTAATGCCACTTGTACTGCTTCTCTGGCTGCGGTTCTGACGTGAGGGTTCATATATGCATCGGGGATGCTTGCGACCGCCGCCTCATACGCAGCATCTGCCAGGCACTGTCTCTCGACGGGACTATATTCGTTGTCAAGCCAACCGGCAAAGCGTTGAGCAGAGGCATAGCTCGACGCCCACTTCTCGGTTTGGTTTTGTGCAGTATTAGCCATTGAGGGCCTCCGCGCCACCGGTAATTTCGGCGAGTTCCTGAGTAATGCCGGCCTGACGGGCGGTGTTGTATACCAGAGTGTAATCTTCGATGAGTTCGTTGGCGTTGTCGGTAGCGTTCTTCATGGCAATCATGCGCATGGAGTGTTCGCTGGCCAGGCTTTCGAGTACCGCTTGCCAAACTTGGGCTTCGACCAAGCGAGCAGTGACTTGCGCAACGACTGTCTCGAGATCAGGTTCAAACTCCGAAATTGCTACTGCATCATCAGATTTGATGGTCTGGGCAGGCAGTAACTGCAAGGATTGCGCTTCCTGGACTAGGTTGGATTTGAATTCGGTGTATAGTACTCGAACTTCGTCGACAACTTCGTCTTGGTATTGCTGCAGCACGGTGTTGAGCAATGGACGAATGTCGTTAGCCGTTGGCTGATCGCCGAGCGCGGAGTATGCAGCTTCGAGCTCTACACCTTGTACGCGGCGGACAAACTGAGCGGCTTTATTGCCCACGGTAATAACCCGGCTAGTAACTTTGTCGGCACGGTCTTGCTTGAGGGCATTGCCCAGTAGTTTCAGAATGTTGGCGTTGTAGGCCCCGGCCAAACCACTGTTGCTGGTAACCACCACGTACAGACGGGTTTTAACGTCGCGCTTACGGAAAAGTGGCTCTTTAGTTACTTCGTTAATGGTACTGAGGCGCTTCATAAGTGCCGTAGCTGCATCCCGGTAATCACGGCTACGGAAGGCGTATTCCTGCGCCCGGCGCATTTTAGAAGCCGACACCAACTGCATAGCTTTAGTAATCTGGCGCGTGTTGCGAACAGATGTAATGCGGCGTTTTAATGCAGTAGTACTAGCCATTGACGACCCCGTCGTGTATTTCCATTGTGTACCCAGCCAGATAGTTCGCCCGGGCCTGATCGTTTGAAATTTCAACTCGGCTACTAGCAATAGCTAACTCATCACCGTCTGCGGCCTCAACCAGCCGTGCCACTTGACCATTAAACCACTGGCCGTGGTCGAGCATGATGGGGGGCAGCGATCGGTCAAAGTCGAGTTCAGACATAGCTATTAGTCCTTCGCCTTGTAGGTTGCAGCTATAGATTTAGCAATCTTCAGAACCGCCTCACTGTGGTCATCAGATACTTTATCGCCGGTATTAATTTGGTCAATAACCTTGGCGTGCTTGCTTTTTAGCTCGCGGAACAAAGCTTCTTCGGCGGCCTTCACCTTGTCGAGGGGAACCTTGTCGAAGGCACCCTTGGTGGCGGCCAGCAGCATGGCATACATTTGCCAGATAGCGTAGGGGCTGTACTGTGGTTGCTTGAGTAGTTCGGTTAGGCGTTGACCGCGTTCAATACTTTGACGAGTTTCGGCGTCGAGGTCGGTGCTGAACTGGCTAAAGGCAGCCAGTTCGCGGAACTGAGCCAGATCCAAACGCAGCGAACCAGCAACCGATTTAACAGCTTTGGTTTGGGCTGAGCCACCCACACGGGAGACCGACAGACCAACGGAAATAGCCGGACGAATACCCTGGTAGAACAGGTTAGTTTCCATAAAAATTTGACCATCGGTAATCGAAATAACGTTGGTTGGAATGTAGGCGCTAATGTCACCGGCTTGGGTTTCGATGATTGGTAGGGCAGTTAATGAACCGGCACCAAGATCATCAGAAAGTTTAGCGGCGCGCTCCAGCAAGCGGGAGTGCAAGTAGAACACGTCACCAGGGTAGGCTTCGCGGCCCGGTGGGCGACGTAGCAGCAGTGACATTTGGCGATACGCGGCAGCGTGCTTGGTCAGGTCATCGTGAATGATCAGGGCGTGTTGCTTGTTGTCACGGAAATATTCACCCATAGCAGTACCGACATATGGCGCTAGGTACAGCATGGCAGCCGAGTCCGCAGGACTGGTGGCTACGATAATGGTCTGGTCCATAACACCTTCGCGCTTCAAGCGCTCAACTAAACGGGCAACCTTAGACAGCTTTTGGCCAACGGCCACGTAAATGTTAATAACACCGGTTTTTTGGCGATATTGGTTGATCATAGTGTCGACAGCAATGGCGGTTTTACCGGTTTGGCGGTCGCCAATAATCAGTTCACGTTGACCACGGCCGATTGGTACCATGGCATCAATGGCGGTAATGCCGGTCATGAGTGGTTCATGCACGCTTTTACGCTCCAGTACGCCGGGAGCGGGGCGCTCGACGCGGGCAGTTTTTTTAGCCTTAATTGGATCGCCACCATCCAGCGCGCGACCAAGTGGGTCAACCACCCGGCCAATCAGCTCAGGGCCAACGGGCACTTCCAACACGCGACCGCTTAGGCGGGCCTTGGAGCCGGCCTTAACGGCGGTTTCGT
>JAQBRP010000018.1 GCA_028286405.1 Candidatus Saccharimonadota bacterium | reverse complement strand
CAGTCATCGGTTACAGCCGTTACCGGGCCGCCGACCGAGCTATTCGGGCCGGCCGCTTGCCCAACGCCGGTCATGGACCGGCCTTTGAAGTTGCCATGGTCGTGCTGCTAGCAGTTACGCTTGGCGTGGCCGAGTTAGTACTAACAAACTAGGTAAAGTATGAATGATAAAACTATAGAATCTAGCACCGACACCCTCCACCGCATTGGCGAGACGTTTTTTAATGTGCACTCGCTGGTGACGTTGGTGATTTGTGTGGGCACCGCGCTACTATTGGGTCGACTTATTGCAGCCATTCTCCGCCGTGCGGTCAATATTATTGGTGCCCGGGCCGACCGTAGCCAAAACCTGCGCACCGTGAACCGCTTGCGCCGCTACGAAACCATGCTGGTACTGAGCATTGCCCTAATCCGTACCTTCTTGGTGCTGTTCAGCCTGTACTTCTGGTGGTTACTCGATCACCCCAATGGCCAACCGACCGCTTTAATTGGTGCCAGTGCCCTATTGGTCGTGTTAATCAGCGCCTCGCTGGGGCCAGTGATGCGTGATGTGGCCAGTGGCAGCGTCATGATGGCCGAACAATGGTACGGCGTGGGCGATCATGTCCGCATTGAACCGTTTATGGATATGCAAGGGGTAGTTGAGCGCGTAACATTGCGTAGCACACGTATTCGCGGGCTGAACGGTGAAGTCATTTGGCTGAACAACCAAAACATTCAAGGCGTGCGCATTACACCCAAGGGCATTCGCACGATTGCGCTGGAATTGTTTGTAACTGATCTACCGGCCGGCGAAAAGCTGGTAGCCGAAACTAATAAGCGCCTGCCCGCCGGGCCACTGCTACTGGTTAGCCCCCTGGAAGTTGTGGAAACCGCCGAAGCCGGCGATAATTTGTGGCAAATTACTGCCATTGGCGAAACCGCGCCTGGCCGTGAGTGGCTCATCGAGAATTCCGCCGTTGATCTTATAAAATCGCTCGATGAAGAACGCAGTAAGCCAATCATTGCTCACGGCCCCTTAGCCCGCTACGCCGATACCGAAGCCGACAAGCGCTTCCGGCGAACCATTGCCAATGCCCGTAAAAAAGTGACCGTCAAACGACGCGTTATAAAAAAGCCTAAAACAGCCCGCGCTCGCAAGCGTTCAAGCTAGTATTCTGCTGCAGCTGTTTCCAGCGGTATTTCTACGTAGGCGACTGGCTTAGCACCTGGGATCTGGAGATCGACAGACTCACCCAGAACCGCTTGGGCTATTATAAGTACCCGCTCATCTAAAATTCGCATGCTAAAGCGTGAGGCACCCACTTCATAGGCCCCGGCAAGGGCTTCCCGAAGTACACTCATGGCGTCAGCATCGGTTGCATCTTCGATACGAGTGCGAACCAACCAAAAATCACCACCCGCTAAACTGTGCCTTGCATAAATGCTGGCGCTGCTCACTTCAAAGCCATAAAAATTGGCGCAACCGTCTTGATGTTCAAGTCTCATTATTAACTATTATATCATACAATGGCTGTTTTTGCTAGTTTTACAGCTTAGAGCTATACTAGGTATATGAATCCTCAACCATTGGCCGAGCGCATGCGACCTAAAACCCTCACTGACGTCGTGGGTCAGCTGCACCTGGTGGGCGATGGCAAAATTATTCGCGAAATTATCGCTAATAAGCAGCCGACGAGCTTGATTTTATGGGGGCCACCCGGTAGCGGCAAAACCACCTTAGCTCGTATTATTGCCGAAGAGACGGGCGTAGAGTTTATTGAGCTCAGCGCCGTGACGGCTGGCAAAGCCGACGTCGTTAAGACCGTCGAGCGGGCCGCCCAAAATCGCCGCCTTGGTATGCAGACCATTCTGTTCGTTGATGAAATTCATCGATTTAACAAAGCTCAGCAGGACGCCTTTTTGCCACATGTCGAAGACGGTACCATTACCTTAATTGGTGCCACCACCGAAAACCCCAGCTTTGAAGTCATTAACCCCCTGCTCAGCCGCTCCCGTGTGCTGGTACTCGAACCGCTCACCAAAGACGATATGCTCGGCATCATTAAGCGAGCGGCCAAGGCCGAAAACATCAAACTCAGCGACAAGTCAGCTGACTTATTAGCTGAGCTGAGCGGCGGCGACGCCCGCGTGGCTCTTGGAAACCTTGAACTGGCTCAACAATTGGCAACCGACAAACAAATAACGCCCCAGATTATCGAAACCGCCGCTCAAACTAAGCTCCCGGGCTATGACAAAAAAGGCGAGACGCACTACAACGTCATTAGTGCCTTTATTAAGTCGATGCGCGGCAGCGATGCCACTGCTGCACTGTACTGGTTGGCTCGTATGCTGCAAGCTGGCGAAGACCCCAAGTTCATCGCTCGGCGAATGGTGATTTTTGCCTCCGAAGACATTGGCCTGGCTGCCCCCGCTGCACTCAACCTGGCCGTTTCGACCTTTCAGGCCGTGGAGCGTATTGGTCTACCCGAAGCCCAGTACAATCTATTTCACTGTGCCGCCGTGTTGGCTAAATCTAAAAAATCGCGTGAAGTGGCCGATGCGATGTATGCCGCCCAAGCCGCCGCTAAACAATTCCCTGACTCGCCAGTGCCGCTGGCTGTGCGTAACGCTCCGACCAAACTCATGAAAGACCTGGGCTACAACAAAGGCTACAAATGGGAAGCCGACTTTAAAGCCGACAACGGCTTTTTGCCACCGGAACTCGGCGACATTCGCTTTCTTGACTAGACGGTTAATGAGCAAGTTGCGTCCTTGTTAAAAATGGTCTTTTCCTAAAACATACAAAACCCATACAAAAAATGTATGGGTTTTGTATGTTTCTTGTATCGATGCAGGGAGGTACTTTTTTTGCGAGCGACCATGCGCCCGTCAACGATCAATGCCTAGGCGCTGACAATCTGCTCCCATGGCAAGTCTTTATCACCAAAGTGGCCGTAGGCCGAGGTTGCGCTGTAGATTGGTCGGCGTAAATCTAACTTTTCAATTATGCCACGAACACTGGTATCAATTAGTTTGTCTTTGAAGGCATGCAATTCTGCATCGCTAACGGTAGCCGTACCAAAGCAGTCAATAGTCTGCATAAGCGGCAGCGGCTGGCCAATAACGTAGGCGAGGCCGACTTCGCACTTGGTGGCCAGGCCAGCAGCCACAATGTTTTTGGCAATGTAGCGTGCGGCATAGGCACCGCTGCGGTCGACTTTGCTAGGATCTTTACCGCTGAAGGCACCGCCACCAACCCGAGCGTAACCACCGTAGGTATCAACCACGATTTTACGGCCCGTTAGGCCAGCGTCGCTTTCGGGACCAGGGATGTGCCATAAACCAGTGCCGTTTACAATAATGTCTTCGTCGGCTGGAATGGCAAATTTGTAGCGCTCCAAGACTGGCGTCACAATCTTATCGATGGCTTCGGCCCGAACCGCCAAGTTGGCCATGTTTTCATGATGGGCCACTGCCAACACCAACTTTTCGACCGCCACTGGCTTGTCGTCTTCATAGCGGACGGTTACTTGGGCTTTGCCGTCGGGGCGCAGCCATGCAAGCACGCCAGTTTCGCGGCACTGGTCAATCTGGCGAGCTAGGGCATGTGCCAATGTCACAGGTAACGGCATAAGTTCTGGGGTTTCATTAATTGCAAAGCCAAACATCATGCCCTGGTCCCCAGCCCCATCGGCATCCACTCCCAGAGCGATTTCTGGCGACTGCTGGTGCACATCGTTGCTGAAGCTCGATTCCTGACTAAAGCCCCATGCTGGTTCGGTGTAGCCGAGGCGCTCCACCACACCACGGGCAATTTCTTCGTAGTCAATTGAGGCAGTAGTTTTAATTTCGCCAAACAAGTTAATTTGATTAGCGCCAGCTACCGTTTCGATGCCGGTTCGACTATTTGGGTCTTGCTTAAGCGCGGCATCGACAATGGCGTCGCTAATAGCATCACAGATTTTGTCGGGGTGCCCGGCACAGACCGACTCGCTGGTAAAAAGAGTTACATTTGGCATTAAAAAATCCTTTCTTTGCCGCGTGGCTCAGGAAGGATTCAAAGAATGAATATCTTTCCTGCACGGGCAGGCTAGATGGAGCACCTTGCGCACGCGCAGGCTGCTGGCGGATCAGTGAGCTAGTTCTCTCCCCGCACTCTTTATATATAAATTGTTAACTTTCCCAGCATAGCATAGTGCTTACCTACCGGCGTAATAACGGTGGTTATTTTAGCGCTATACCCCCTCCATTCATGGCCGACCCAATCGCCTTCCGCCGCCGCGATAGTAACTAATAGCCGCTAAAGTGATCTTTGTGAATGGCGCTGCGCTTGACGCCCATACTGCGCAGCACCTGACTGTAGTGATTCACCATGCCGCTGGGACCCGACACCATGACCTGTCGTTCACGCAGGTCTGGCACGGCAGCTCGTAGCCCTTCGTCATTCATCCGGTCAATGACGTATGTGGTTTTTACGCCCAGCGCAGTCGCTTGCTTAAACAGGTCTTTGTACACAAAGTGCTGCTCAGTCGTGGCCAGGTAGACCAGCGCGATATCACGATGCTGCTTAGTGGCAACTAGCTGGGCAATCATGCTGCGGAAGGGCGTAATGCCAATACCACCGGCAATCAGTAATAGCTTTTGCTTGGTTGGCGGCAAGATGAACTGGCCAGAAATATTTGCTATCCGTAGTTTTGATCCAGGCTTGAGCTGGCTGAGGGCCCGCTTGAAGGAGCTACCTTTTTCAAAGGTACGCACCGTTAGCCGGATGTTGTCTTCGGCTGGCGCTGAAGCAATGCTAAAGGTTCGGCGATTGCCCCGAACGTCGGCGTTCTTATGACCCAACGTCCACTCCATGTACTGGCCGGCTATAAAACGCAGCCCTTTTGGTTTATCAAACACCAGTTCCATGGTGTCGGGTGCCGGAGCGCTGACTTTTGTCAGCCGGAGCAGAGCACCAAAGGGCGGAACCAACACCGCGGCCAGTAAGTTACCTATCAGCAACGCAGTGTGTGGCGCGGCATGCACCGGTCCAAAATGTAATTGCGATGCAAATATGCCACCAACCACGACAGCCACCAAAAGCTGGTAGTATCGGTCGGACGGTAAGGTAGTTGGCTCGGTCAGCATAACGCTACCCAAAAAGACAATCGGCCACGACAAGAAGGCGTTCCGTAGTACATCAGTGGTTGCTTGTCCTTGGCCAATATTAACCAGCAGCATAGTTACGAGCGCTGTGGCTGCAAACACAAAGAACACGGTGAACTTGCGCTGCTTGCGCAGCACCAGTAAGGCCAGCACAATAGTCACCGGCAGTAAGTTAGGCGTAGCGATCCACCAGTTAGCTGAGAGTAGCCCCGTAACACTAACTACAAAGGCACCGGTAGCTGCCGGGTTTAAGATGTGGCTGTGCCGCCAAGTAATCAGGTACTTCGAAGCCATAGCAATTGCACCGCACAGTGCCGCCAGCAGTACAAACGACCAGCTAACGCGGGGGTTCAAAATACAGGCCAGAATCAGGGCCGTAATTAACCAGGACTCACTGTTTTCGGTGGCATGGAATAAACGAGCGAATATCCAGTTGGCTACGTAACAACTGACACCAAGCGTGACCGCCGAAATAATCAGCCCGACAGGATTAATGCCAATAATGTCCAAGAAGGCCAAAATGTCGGCTACTACAACCAGGCTCAGTAAACCGTACAGTACCGATTTGTACATAGTGAGGCGGTTAGAGATATTGTCGAAGGTTTGTACTACGTTAGTCATGGGTTTGCCTAGGTGAACAGTTCCGCCGGAAAGTCTTTAGAGCACTGCATACTACCATCAGCATACAATATGGCATGCTCAAATTCGAACTGCTTAAGCTGCTGCGGCTCGGCGAAAAATAATGCCGTTGTAAGCCCGTCGGCCAGCAACGCCGTGTCAGCCACTACCCACAGAGCTTTAATATGTTGGGGCGAAGCCAGTGAGGTCGGATTCATAATATGATGATACTTCGAGCTCCATTGCCGACGATTGGGTGCTGAGCCGCACAGAGCTTGGTCATGTACATTCACCACGCCAATAACTTGGCTGGGGTCATCGGGGTTTTCCAGTCCAATCTTTAGTGGCGCGCTTAGGCCATGGCAGTACATATCGCCACTGGCGTCCACACAGAAGCTTGTAATGCCCTCGTGTTGCAGCACGGCAGCAATAATATCGACTAGGTAGCCCTTACCGGCGGCCCCAAAGTCGAGCAGCAGCGGTTGCGTGGTGGTTAGCACGCCGGCTTCAAAAGTCATCACCTCATCCCAGCTCGGAACCGACCGCAGCTCACCCGGCATTAGGCTATATTGGGCGTCATAGCCAGCTTCAGCTAGCAGCTGGCCGACCAACGGCGTTACCTGCCCGTCGGTGGCATCGTACAGCTTGCGGTACATTTTTAACAGGGGTGCAGCTTCAGCTGGGAGGTGATATGTTCCCGCTTGCTGGGCAATGCGCGTAACCAGCGAATCGTCGCGGAAGCGTGAATAGGTTTTGTCGAACTGCTCAATGCGGTTGGCAATCTTTTGTCGTACAGCAGCCAACTTGCCAGCTGACACTGATTGGTACAAACCAATCCACCACTGTGTGCCGATGGCTTCAAATGCCCACTCATGCAGTGGCTCGGGCGGCGTGGTGCTAGACTTCGGCTTTGTTGCGGATTTGCTGGATGGCATCATTAAATCCTTGGGACGTTAAGGACGATCCGGACACGCGGCTGAGTTTGACTTCGTTGATGTTCTTGCCGACAACCAGAGACTTATAGCCTCCGATAAAGTCATCTTGGTGTTGCTTGGCTTCGGTATCGGTGGCACCATTGATGGCCGAGGTGTCGGTCACGACATTATCTTTTAACGTAACGCTAATAGTAATTTCTTCGTTGCCGCCCGGCGAAACGTAATCGCCAGTGGCTTCGTACGTGCCGTCTGTGTAGGTCGCGCTAGGATCGACCGTCGCAGTCATGGCGCTGGTGTTGCTACTGCCGCTGTTTTGGGTGTCATCCTTGTTGCCAGCTACCATGGCCGCGGCCACAATCGCGACTATTACAATGAGTACAGCCAGCGTGACGATGATTTGCTTTTTATGTCCCGAAGATTCTTCCATGTATGCTCCCAGATTTATACTATATGAAGTATAGCACCATCGTCCTGGCAACTGGCAGGCTTATTTGCTATAATCACCTCTTGTCAGTCATAAATGCAATGGGGATTGGCCAAGTGGTAAGGCAGCGGATTCTGGTTCCGCGATCGGGGGTTCGAATCCCTCATCCCCAGCCAAGCATAAGCACTACGCATCAAAGACTTCTTCGGAAGTCTTTTTGCTTAAGCTCGCTTGGAATTAATTTCTATGCTATACAAAGTGTTGATGAGTAATAAATATGAAGCATCCGCTGGAATAGCAGAGGATATAGTGACTAATATGAGTGCGATTGCTCAACTCGATGGAGCACTTACTCTAGTCAACAGCCGAGGCACGCCCGAAATGGAGCTAAGACATACCGTTGTAAGTGACCTCGAAACTGCCGTCCAAGACATATCGACTGCTAATTTGACCAAGGACCGACTCGACCTATTATCGGCTGTAGCAGCAGATCAACTTGGGAATACTTCTGCTGCCCTCGTTGTAAGAAACGCACTCACTTCGGCCATCACGACGAGGCGCGACCAATATCGAGCACGCCAGCATGCTTTGGGCAAAATGATACGCGGAAATCAGTATTTTGCAGTCACACCTTTGGTGGACGATATCGTGCGAAGAAGTCGAGGCCTCACTACCCTTCCACCACCAGAGCCAATCTACAGGGACTATACATTGTATATGAGAACATTTCGTAACCGATCCATTGACGTATTTACCGTGTGGCCCAAACTCAGGTCTTCACGGGTGCCTAAACAACCATACGAGAGCGGTCATAACTTTAATGGCTACTCAATGCTAGGTGTCGCACAACGCAGCATCGGTATACGGATGTGCGATGTCTCTTTGGTAGACCTAGCAGGAAACCCACTAGTAAGTATTGTTCCCCTATCGGATAACCCAAAAGATGTTCCCGCACCACGCCATCAACTTATCTAATCTTATAGTGAGCGTTGCGAAGTACGTCAACTAAGGGCAGCCATTTCAATTTGTATCTGTTATAAATCTTAAAGCAAATAAGACATTCAAACCAAAAGTCTCATCGGAGGCTTTTTTATTATTTCGTTAGAGTTTCCAGCTGCGCATCATATAGATCACGAGACTGCAGAACCATGTGGCCATTAGTCTCTGCCCACGCAGCCAACATCTCTGTTGTTGTGAATAAGGTGTGGCCTAAATCGGTGAGCTTGTACTCTACCTTGGGGGGAACCACCGGATAGACAATCCGCTCAACTATGCCATTTCGCTCGAGCTTTCGGAGGGTGTCAGTCAGGACTTTTTGGGTTATACCCGGAATGGCTCGCGTAATGTCGCTGTAGCGTTTAGTGTCCTGTTGGAGGGCGTGTAGCACCATCACCGTCCAGCGACTAGCAATAATGCTCAGCACTAAATTCGATGAGCAACCGGCTTGGAGTATACTTTCATTTTCTTTACGTACCATTATGTGAGTATACCACATTAATGTCGGTACTTACAATAATTATTGTGCTGCACTATGCTTAAGAGGTACACAATCGTAACTAGGAGTTTAGGCAATGAAGATTCAACTTATTATCGGCAGTACTCGCCCTGGTCGCGTAGGTCCACAAATAGCTAACTGGATCATAGCAAATCTTCCAGAACGTCTTGAAACAGAGTACGAAATCGTGGACCTGGCAGATCAAAAATTGCCACTATTCGATGAGGCTATGCACCCCTCAATGAATCAATACGCTCATAACCACACCAAAGCCTGGAGCGAAAAGATCAAAGAGGCTGATGCCTATATATTTCTAACCCCTGAGTACAATGCGGGCTATCCTGCATCACTTAAGAATGCAATCGATTACTTGTTTCATGAGTGGACAGCTAAGCCAGTGATGATTGTTAGTTATGGTGTGCAGGGCGGCGGCGGTGCCTCAGCGCAACTTCGACAGGTCACCGAGCGACTAAGGATGCAGCCTACCCCATTAAGCCCAGCCTTAACAATTGGTCGAGACATGTCTGGTGAAGATGGACAGATAAAAGATATTAACGAAGCATTTAAGCCGTACGTATTGAGTCTATACGAAGCGGCAGAAGAGCTGCTTGCCATAGCTAGCTCTGAAGTTGCAGTTGTAGCCTAGGCTTTTATTAGACTATAGAATTGGTTGAGGTTTGTAGTAATAAGGTTCTAACCTGGTACATAATACTCAGCCAAATAAATAGCACCTGTTCACGCAGGTGCTATTTATTTTGTTTGGGAGGAGCGAATTAATAGAACGGTTCGGTCGTTAGTCACAGCCCCCAGTGAAGCGGGCGACTGGATTAATGTGTGCCATCCCTCATCCCCAGCTCGACGCACAAGCACTATACGAAATACCACTCTTGTGGTATTTTTAGTTTCATGGGTGCAGATTCTGAGAATTTCTATGTTCGTCCGTTGTTTTATGAAGTGCTAAGTGTTGGTTTCAGACCAACAAGCGATGCTCAAAAACGAGTTCATACGCTTGCCCGTCTGTCCGTTGCTGCTACCAATAGGGGTACTTTCGCGATTGAAGGTGAGCCCGGAGGTAAGACAACTTATCCAACATTTGTGTACCAGCCTAGTTGGGCACCAGGAGTGCAGTGCAAAGTAGACGGCGAGTGGACTGGCTTCGAGCGGGTTCACGCAGTCATGTACGGTATTCACCTTGCGAACAACAGTGGAAACACCTTATATCTCTCTAACCCAGATCCAAGCACACTCGAAATCGGGACAGCTATGAGTGATATGGAGTATGACTTAGATTTGGGTGAAAAAATGAAAACAGGTCAACTTGCAGTTCGGTCGGCGGTGGAGCAATTTTTTAAAATTAGCCAGTAAGTTTCAGTCGAATAGTTCGAAGTACGTCAACTAGGGCAGCCAAGCATAAGCATCATTCCATTAATAGTTTATCCGCTATATAATTGTTAGAAATGAATAGAAATAGTTTTAAATTATTTACATGCAGCATGTTGCTATATGCCGCCTTGTTGATTTTATTAGATTATTTGTCAGATGGTTGGAGCTTGTCGGCGTTAATTGTTATTCCTATACTTTTGGTTGCAGAAGTTATCTATATTCTTACAATGCCATTTAGCCACCGTAAATTATTGAGCACAATCTTACTAGTTGTATCGGTGGTTTTAATACCTGTGGCAGGTATAGCTGCTTCATTTATAGTGGGCGGCTTTATTGGGGAGCCAGCTGACTACGCCGCAGATTATCGTTTTGAGATTATTGCAGCCTGTTTCCTACCATCACTATTAGGAATTGCTCAATTTATTTATTTTGAATTTATAATAACTGGTTGCGAAGTACGCCAGCTAAGGGCAGCCAAGCTATTTACAAAATACCATATTTATGGTATTTTTAGTTTATGTATTCATTGACCCCTGTTGAAGCCAGAGCTCATCCAGTCGTAAACTTCCTTGATAATGAAGCTGACTATTTAGCAGGTTTCAATAATGATTTTAACAGGCTTAATTACCCCTCGAGCGAAGCATGGAACTATGTAAAAGAAGGACTTGCGCCACTTGCGGAAGGCATAGTCGAGATAGAGGAGTTTGGCCTAGACAAACCTGACTTATTAGCACTTTGGCCTTTTGTTATTAATCATTTGAAGCATCGTGCTCCTCGTTATAGATTCGCTGAAATAATGACCGGAGCCTACGCTGTACAGGGAGCGTCCAATCCTGAATGGAAGAGGCTGCCGGAATCATTCCTTCAAACTCGAGAACTACCTCCCGTAGCTTCTAAGGATGCAACACAACTTACTGTTGTTAATAAGCGCTTTTACGGAGTCGTTAGGAACTATCAAGCGATCCGAGACGCGCCAGGCCCTAAAAGCGATGCTATGTATGAATTAGGCGAGAATTTTGCCAATGGGCTACAGACACTTAGAGGCCGCCTATACCGTCAAACGGGCGTTGAATTATTAGATAATTAAGATGTTCAAAGTTGCGAAGTACGTCAACTAAGAGCAGCCAAATAAATAGCACCTGTTCACGCAGGTGCTATTTATTTTGATTGGGAGGAGCGAATTAACAGAACGGTTCGGTCATTAGTCACAGCCCCAGCGATAGCGGGCAGCTGGACTAACAGCGAAGCGTGCGCCGCGAGCCATATTGCTCATGCTATACTGCTGACTAGGTAAACATAATCGGTAACATTAGCACCCCCGATCCCTCTACAAGCACCCAGCCCGACGAACCAGAAATCACGTCAGACTCATCTGTTGTTGATGCTCCAAACAAAACCCGTAAGAAAGTAGTAATCGGGGCTATTTGTGTAATCTTAGTCGTGGCTGGTTTGGGTGTGATACTGGTCAGCAAAGCGCATAATGCCAAGGACAAGCCTGCAAAAAGTTTAAGTACTGTGGCGACTGTCACCAGTTGCGGCACTACAAAAGAACTCCTCAAGCAGAGCCCCATTAACTTGGACCAGCTCAGTACCATCATCCCGTTGGGCAATTTTGCTCCTCCGGGACATGTGATTCCTACCGAACACATGTACTACAACTATCTGAACGCTCCATTGCCCGATGGGACGCCGACGCCCGTCAAGACGACTCTGTACGTCCCGGCTGATATGACGGTGAACCGCATTACGCTTTTCGATAATCAAAGTGCGACTAAGCCATTTGATTCCTACCGGCTCGACTTCACGGTTTGCAAACAAGTAAAGGGCTATTTCATCCACGTATTGCAGCTAAACGACAAGCTGACAGCGGCAATGTCCAAGCCATATGACCAAACCCAAACCAGCGATGCTGGCGGCGGCAAGCTGGAACACACCTACGGCAAGGTTGTAAATGTTAAGCTAACTGCCGGCGAAGTACTTGGCTCGGGCGGTGGTGGTGCCGGATTACCGGGTGGGTTGGATATTGGGCTATACGACAGTCGCAGCGCTACGCCAACCTTCGCTAATCCGTCGCGTTGGGGACAGGACAACAAGATTGTTTGTTCGCTCGATTACTTCTCACCAGCTGTCTCGAAAGCCCTGTATAGCCATATTGGTGACTACACTTTCAAATCTATCGAGCCGGGAGATCCAAAATGCGGCCAGGTGTATCAAGATAAACTTGGCACGGCCCAGGGTGTCTGGTTTGGCCCCGATAGCCCCAAAGGCCAGATCGGCGAGATTTCTCATCAGTTAACGCTTGGGCACAGTAACTTCAATCACGCCAAAGGCACCTTCGCCCTGGGTGACGCCGTACGCCAAATTGGTATTGATCCGTCGTCCGTTTACGCTTTTGACCCTACGACGAGCGGCCAAAAGAACCTCGACTTCGGACTGGTCAAGCCCGGAGCCACTGTCTATTGCTACCAAACAGTCAATAATAACGGCCAACCTACCCCTGGCCCGGTGCTTATTGTGCAACTGGCAACCAGCAATTCCCTGAAACTTGGTACCACCGGCGCTAGCAGCTGTGGCGCGGGACCATGGGCATTCACTAAATCCGTCGATTACGTACGCTAACTAGCTGCACTTTGCTTAAACATGCCTCAAGAGTATGCTGTAAGCATAACCTTAAAGGAGCTTCCAAAATGGCTAAAGTTACTAAACAGCAGATGCAAAAAACTAACCCCGGTCTTGGTATCTATTTTGTGACATACGTTGGCGCGGCGATCTATTTTGTAGATAAAGCTGACGGTTTTGGCCAAACGGTGCTGGCCTTTTTGCAAGCCGCCGTCTGGCCAGCTTATCTGGTCAACCATGTCTTTACAATGTTACGTATCTAGGCCTTAGCACCCGCAATATTGACCATCCAAAAGGTGCCGAACTTATCAATGCACATGCCAAAGGTATCTCCCCAAGGTGCCTTGGTGAGCGGCTGCTCGACTTTGCCACCCTCGACCAGCTTGTTGTAGTAGCCAGTTAGCTCGTCTTCGTTGTCGCCACTTAGTGAGATGCTCATATTTGTTCCCGCTACGTATTCCCGCATTCCGGTAGCAGCGTCGGAAGCCATCAGGGTAATGCCGTTATCGGCCACCAGCATGGCATGCATGATCCCATCGGGCTTGACACCGTGGTCGGTCATGCCAGCCTCACCAAAGGTGGATAGTGTTAACTCTCCGCCAAAGACAGTTTTATAAAATTCCATCGCCTGGCGGGCATTATCTTCAAAACTAATGTATGGATTGAGCTTGGACTGCATATTTTCTCCTGGTATTTACGTTTCAACGCCTATTATACGCCCAGAAGGCACACTTCAGCTTGCGCCACGTTCCTTTAGTATCTCAAGCAACTTGGTTGTGGTATTCCAATTACGAATGGTCATGGAGCGATAAGCTGGCGTGCCAACAATTTTACTAAGCCGGCTTTTAGTACGCTCCGAACTAAGTCGCTGCGAGTAAATAACACCATCACCAGGCCATACTTTGTCGACTCCCTCTCGGGGAGCAAATACGGCCATGGCCTGGGCCGAATCAATACCCATTAAAAAGATTGCGTCACTGTGATACTTTTCTGGTTGCTCGCCAAAGCCTTCGGGTTTGTTATCGATGACCGCTTGGAGTTGAGCGTGGGACAGCACCAACACCTTGATCAGCTGGCTATCGAGCTTAAAGCTGCCGGGCAGTGCCTGCTCAACCTGAGCCTGCACCTTAGCGGCAGCTTTTTCGGACTCAACAATCACATTACCGCTTGCAATGTAGGTTGAGACATTAGACAATCCCAGTTTTTCTAGGCAAACCCGCAAGTCCGCCATCGGCACTTTATTTTTACCACCGACGTTGATGCCACGTAGGAGCACCACATAGGTATGCATCGAGCTGCTACTGCTTGCCTTCGAACGCTGATTCTAGCGCTGCCACATCGATTTTAT
Organism: Candidatus Saccharimonadota bacterium; assembly: GCA_028286405.1. Classification (GTDB taxonomy): domain Bacteria; phylum Patescibacteriota; class Saccharimonadia; order Saccharimonadales; family UBA4665; genus JAGQNO01. The sequence continues at coordinate 36,779 of JAQBRP010000018.1, read as the reverse complement.
GCATTTTCATCATGGCCTGCATGGCACGGTTGGCTTTTTCTTTATCTGGATCTGACAGAAGTTCTCCCAGACGTTTCGGAATAATTTGCCAGCTCACGCCGAATTTGTCTTTACACCAGCCACATTGCTCCGATTCGGGCACGGCCGAAAGCCTTTCCCAGAAATAGTCGACTTCCGCTTGATCGGCGCAGTCTACAGTGAATGACACCGCTTCGTTCATCTTGAAGATCGGTCCGCCATCAAGACAGACAAACTGTAGACCATCGAGCTCAAACACACCGGTGATCACTTTGCCGCTCATGCCCTTGAAGTGTTCGTCTAGCGATTCGTCGGGATAGCGCTCAATACTAATAATGCGCGAATTCTTGAAAACACTGACGTAGTAGTTCATCGCCTCTTCGGCGTTGTTGTCGAACCATAGACTTGGTGTTATTTTTTGCATGATTGCTCCTGACTTTATTATGTCTCTAGTTTACTCCATCGACTATTGTTATGCTGTAGACTTATGAATGTTCAAAAGTTTCGCTGGTCACGAGTATACGAAAGCTCCGAAGAAGAGCTGACAGCGCTGCTGCAGGCTCGAAACATCAAAGCCACGCGCATTGCCGCTGAAGCCTCCAGCGAACAGCCACAACCCGCCACCAAGCGCGATACGACCATTTGGTGCGCCGAAGGCTCCCTCGTAGTACATACCTCGTCGACCAGCACCTCACTACAGCCAGGCGACGCCGTGCGCATTGGTGCCGACACCGGTTACGACCTGAATGCCGGTATATCTGGTTACGTTTGCTACGTTAGCAGCTAAAAGCCGTCTCTACGGATGCGTTCCACCGTTTTGGCGAGCGTTGGGTCGCTGTTGTGCTCAGCAAAGATATACAACTCCTTAAACGGCAGGGCCGGGTCATGGCGCGACACTATAGCCTCGGCCAGCTCCTTGGCAGCCGTTAGCTCAGCTGGGGCATCTTTCAGATGCCAAACCATGCTACGCAGCGTGTATGATACAGCCAGTATAAACTCGCCTCTTTTGGTAACCACGCTAAACTTTGATGAATTACCGGTGGGCGGCAGCGCAGTTACATTCACTAAGGTGAGACCTTAAAGATGTTAGCTGAGAACTTAATGTCGTAACAGACCTCGCTCTCGCCGTCTTCCTCATCATCTGGATAGACCAATTCATAACTACCCTCCGATCTAAGACTAAGGACTCGGTCCGAATCAACTGCCAAGGATAGTTCTACAAGCCCCTCTCCCTCCTCCTGCCATTCTATCGGTAGAGCATCGAAAGCGCGTCGAGTCAGAAAGGTGCCCACTGACTCGCCTCGTAAGTCCGATGATAGCGCATCCATTGGACGAAGGGGCCACTTACTAGTGTTCTCAAAGCACCCTCCTACAAACATGGTCATCCATTTTGTGGCATTGCCACCTAAGGCTCCAACTAAATCATCGATGCGCGTCGCAGCCTTAATCTCTTGATCATCACCCTTACCGTTAGAGGTTTCGGCAATATAGAAGTCGTTAACGGTATCTACGACATCTAATCGGTACATTAGCACTATAAGCGAATCGATGTAATCATCGTTAATCGCCGCGTCTAGTCGCTGTAAAAAATTGTCTTCTTCAGCGCGGGTGACTTCCTCTGGCGTACTCATAGTAAGTACCATATCGCTTCAGTGGCTCATGTACAAGCACAAGCATCTCTCCTGAAGCATTTCATAATGTAAGACAGTTCTATTGACAATTAATCAAGCTTATGCTATTATGAAAGTAGTGAGGTTACTCACGGAAAGTTTTAGGAGGCATATAATGTTTTCACTCAAATCAACTCTAGTACTTGGCGTTATGCTCGCCAGCTTAGCTACCCCGTTTGTTATTAATGGTAATGCAGCTGCTGCCAACGGTTCTTGTACGCTTGAAGCTGTTCAGCCAAACATCGGCCAACCCATCGAAGGCCGTAAATTTACCACTAAAGGCAACCGTATTTACATTAAGGTCGTCGTAAAGGGTACAGATTGTGCCAAAGTCGTGACTCTTGAGTCATGGAAGGCCCCAAACCCTGATCTAGGTAAGCCCTATTCAGAACAAATCCTGTTCCGCCACTTTACCACCAACCCCCTTGGTGCTGGCTCGCACTTACTGAGCATCCAGTTACCTAACTGTTTCTACCAGGTGGACCTGATCCACGGTAGCAAGACTATGGGTGCTAACGGTGAAATCAAGTTCGACGCCACTAAGGTGATCGGCTCGGCTCACGGTGGCACACAGAAATGTACCCAAGCAACTCCTGAAACTCCCGATACTCCTGAGGAACCTGAAACTCCCGTAACTCCTACCCCTTCAACACCAACACCTACCACCCAAACTGCAAGCTCCCAGGTTACCAGCCTACCTAAGACTGGTGCCGGCAGCATCGTAGTTGGTGCCTTCTCGGGTATGACTGCCCTTGGCACTGCCGCTCACTACTTTGTGCGCCGCAAGCTACTCGGAGTCTAAGGTCTAAAACCCTTAACTCTACGTTAAAAATCGCCCGTTCACGCGGGCGATTTTTTTATATCGTTGGCCTAACGGGCAGGAGATGCGTAGTAAGCACTTACTGCTTTGGCCAATTCAACCCGTGCTTGCTGAGCATATTTGTTAGGCTGAGCGGCAATCCCGCGCGCATCTCCAGGCACAATAGCAACGCCAGTGACTTCCTCATAGGCATTCCATATTGAGTTGGTTGTAAGGGTCAATGGATCTCCAACAATATGTTCTACACCTTCAGCCTTTTGGCCGCATAATGTAGCGACGGCCAGCTTGCTGGTAGTGATACCTGCAGCATTGGCCGCCTCAACGAATCGGCTAACCGTTACACCAGTAGTTACCCAGTCATCCAAAAGGAGCAATTCGAGTGAAGCGGGAGCATCGTTTGCAGTCAGTTCTCGTAAGCGGCTGGCTATCGGTGCTGTATCGCTCTGGGTTTTGCTAATCCGCAGGAAGTTAAGCTGTCCGCTGTGCGTAGGAAGCGGTGCTGCATAGGCGGCATGGTAGCTTTGTGCTAAGGCTAACCCAGCCAAACGAGCGCCACGATCGTTGGCCACAATTACAGCCGGGCGGCGTTCATGTACGTAGGCTGTAATCGGTGCCAATAGGCGCGGCAGGTCACGCACCAAAATCGGCGAATTTATCGGTGGCAGTGAGCCCTGGGTTTCGAGCAGATTGGGCATGGGGTAGCTTTCATGGCTTGACAATTTACTTTAACATTGTATCATTCACATATTATGCCTGCAAGCACTCCGGAACTCAGTACAACTCCAGTAATCGTACTCTGTGGTGGTGCCGGTTCTCGTATGACAGAACTAACAGGCGACACTCGACCAAAACACCTTTTACGGGCGGGCGGGCGGGCGGTACTCGAACACGCAATTGAACCGCTCATGCCTGCTGGCCAAATTATACTAGCTACCGGCAACCACGCCGACCAGATCGAAGCATTCGTTGCAAACACTTTCGACAAAGACAAGGTTATATGCTCAGCAGAGCCAAGACCTCTTGGTGTGATAGGTGCACTATCACGTATTCTTGTGGAGCATGCTATCGATGGACAGTTCATTATTGCGAATGGGGATGAGATTACTCCGGGGCTTGATTTGTCGGCCATGCGACAGAGCCATCAACACAGTGGGGCTGAACTGACCGTACTTACCGCCACTAAAACAGCCGGCATCAAGGACTTCTCCTTTACGATCGATGGGGGTGGCCGTGCCACGAGCCTTCGACGTACAGACGAACTCCTCGACGATGAGTCAGCCAGCAATTTTGGAATTGGCACGTTCTTTTGCGAGCAGTCTGCTATCGACACCATGCAAGCATCTCCTGACTGGACATCATTCCTGAGAGCCATGCTGCAAGACCGACGCCTAGGGGTGTATGTCACTGACACTGTCTTCTACAACTTAAACCGCCCCGCCGATTTGCAAGCCCTAGCCTAAAGGCGGCTCGGGCCTTAGCGCTCGTAGGTTTGGGCAGCCGAGGTAAAGCCAGTCACTTGGGCGGCAGTTTTACTGACAAACTTTTCAACTTTTAGCTTTTCACCAGATTGCACCTGGAAGGCGATCGTCCCCGCTATAGCACCGGTCGCTACGGGGTGCATACCACGGGCTGGAATACTGGCGGTTGCGCCAGCACCCTCGCCACCCTCATACGAGAAGGGCTGCAATTCGTACTTCGTCAGGCCGCTACTGTGCGAGATGGTCGCTGGATTTACCGAGCCTTTCACCAGGAACTGGCTAGCTTTACCCTGCCAGTTGCCAATCGACACGATAGTATAGCTTGGGTCAATGTAATCAGGTACGACTGACAAATGTCCGTCCCAGTAACGCTCCGGCGGCGGGCCGCTTTTGCTGGTCGTGCCGGAATAACCGCCCGTTCCGCTGCGGAACCAGCTCCCAATTAGCTTGCCAGCTTGGTCATAGTCAATTTTGCCACCAACTGGCGCAATAGTGCGCAGACTCTTGGCTTCTAGCTGCGTCTTCAGCGTGCCGGTGTACAAATCAAAGGGGCTAACGGTGTGAATTTTCCAGGCTTCACTAGAGTACAGGCTAGGCGTAATGTAGCCTTTGAGGGTGGTTTTAGCGTCAACTGGCGTCCAGTCAAAGGTATCGCCGCCAATGTAGCCAAAGGTATCACCCGCCTTCAGGCTGATTGACACTTTTTTGGACTCATTGGCCTTTTGGCCAACTACTTCCGCGGCTAGCGCAGGTGCCAGCTTGTGGATGTGAATAAATATCGAAGCGTAACGGCAGCTAAAGGACACTTCAATTCGGTGGTCTTCAGGTGCCAGTTGCGTGCCACTGCGATCCCCAATGTATTGGTCGGGCATGCGGCTAATATCTGTTACTGTGCCATCAGCCGGCATCAGTACTGGATAGGTGTTATCGGCTGCCTTAGCGTTTAGCGGAGCGACATAGACGTGGTCAGTCGGGGTTACGTGCCCGTCGAGCATGGCTCCCAAGGGACGAATGTAGCCAAGATCGGTCATTTTGAGTGGTGGGCTGGTGAAGCTCACAGCACGATCTTCACAATCACCGCTATTTTGCTGCGCAAAGTTTTCTTGGCCACTGCTCACAGCCTTCCAGCCGACGTACCCCAGGACACCAAAAATTACTATGACTAAAGCTACCGCCCATAAGTGGAAGCCCGATTGATTAAGTTTTTTCATGGTTTATATTCCGCTTAAGCTTAATTTATAGGGTCAGTATATACTTTCGTGTGTTTTATTGACAGCAGGTTTACAATATAAGCATAACCGAAAGCGAAAACCCGTGGCCCGTGGCCCTAAAAACGAACAATCCCCAGATTCCGAAGACAACTCCCTCGGCCATATTCCTGAATCACCAGCGCAGCGACTTCACCGCCTCGGACATCGAGCCATGTTTGGATACCTAGGGTTCGGCCCCTTGGGTATTGGCAAATACCCCAACGACGCACCGGGACTACACCCTGGCTGGGACTTTACGACCAAGGAGTTCAAAACTGAGAATTATCAAACACCCCTGGTACCACCTGATGCAGCAACTGAGCAAGCCGCCTGATAGAATAGGTGCATGCCTCGTCACAAAGCTAACACCGGATCCGGCCAGCAATTGCTGGCCGACTTTCAGACCGCCTTCGTCTCGGCGGCCACCATTGAGGCAGCCAAATATGAGGCCACTCGCTCGGAAGACGAGCTAATTGATCACCTGTCGGCTGTTAGCAGTGGTACGTACCTAAATCCGGGTAACTTGTCGTCCGACATGCAGGCCGATTTAACACGCAGCAGTTTGGACACCCACATTAAAAAAGTGCAGGCCCGCCAGCTCGACTCCATGAACGCCCAACAACTTAAGCAGCTGCTGGATGAGGATCGAACTATGTATATCGGCCGCAAAATCAGCGTGCGGGTGTTGAACCCCCGGAGTGAGGCCGTAGAATCGGTTTGGTTTGACCAGCGCGCCGGCTTCCGCAGTGGCACTACCAAAAAGCAAAAAATCACCGGTGTGGTGCAAGATGTACTGCTTGACCGCAATGCCCTCATCTTGAAGCCTACATTGAGCGGGCGGCTGCTAAACACCAGCCTCGAGAACTACATGGTCTACGTCATTGACCCCGACACACTTATGCCAATGGTTGAATTCACGTTACTGTAACGTATTTACATTACTGCTGTTCGGCATATACTCATGTTTAGGTAAGCATAAGTGAGGAGTTTATCATGGATGTAGAAGTTAACTATTTAGCAGTCCTGTTAGCCACCGTAGCCGCCATGGTCGTCGGGTATGTGTGGTACAACCCTAAAGTATTCGGCAATGCCTGGATTAAACTGGCCAAAATAGACCCCAAAGCCAGCAATATGACCTGGTCGATGGGTTCGGCACTGGTCGGCTCATTCTTAATGGCCTTCGTGCTGGCACACCTCACCTTTTTGGCGAATTCTTTTTACAATAATGAGTTTATATACGATGCCCTACTGACCGGTTTTTGGGTATGGCTGGGCTTTCAGTTCCTGCGGCCTTTTATGCACGATCAGTTTAACCAGCGTCGCAAAAAGGAATCACTGATCCATATGGGCAATGACTTTGTAACCATTATGGTCATGGCCCTGGTTATTGGCCTACTCGGCGTCTAACTTAGGCGACTGATTTGCGCCTGAACAGCCAAGCAGCAACTGGCACGCTGACAGCCAGTAGGCCAAGGCTCCAGGCGACTGCCAGCCAGCCGGCATTACCGATTGGGGTGCCTAGAATAAGCGAACGCACGGCATTAATTACCTGGGTAATTGGCTGATTTTCAGCAAAGATTTTCAGGCCAGCGGGCATATTGTCGGTTGGTACAAAAGCACTACTGGCAAAGGTAAGCGGGAAAATAATGATAAAGGTTAGCCACTGCACGGCTTCGACACTTTTGGCTACCAAGCCGACGATGGCCGCCAGCCACGAAAAGGCAAAGGTAAACAGCAGCAGAATGCCAGCAATCATTAGCCAGTCAGTGAAGCTAGCGCTACTGCGGAAGCCAATTATCAAACCAGTTAGCAGCATGACGACTGTAGAAATAGTGTTACGCAGCAGGTCTGACACTACGTGGCCGTTTAGCACGGCTAGGTTTGACATTGGCAGCGAACGGAAGCGGTCCACAATGCCCTTTTGCAGGTCATTACACACAGCAATTGCCGTGGTGGTCGAGCCAAAGGCAACGGTTTGTACAATAATGCCAGCCATCAGGTAGTCTAGGTAATCAACACCGGCCGGCAAAGCTTTTTCAATAGCCCCGCCAAACACGGCAGCAAACAGCACCAGGAACATAATTGGCTGAAAGAAGGTGCCGAGCAGCTGATCAGTATTGCGCAGAATGTGGGTACTGCTGCGCTTAATCATAATCCAGGAATCAATGACGTTCAGCAGCGCGCGGGGCTTCTTTTCGAATTGTAGTTCAACCGCCATTTATTTTGCCTCCACCTTTTCAATTTTTGCCTGTTTGCCAGTCAGCGACAGGAACACATCGTCCAGCGTTGGCTTGTGCACGGCCATAGCTGTAATGGTCGCCTTGGCGTTATCGAGCGCTTCCAAAATGTTCTTAACATCTTTGTTGGTATCGTTAATGACCAGACTTAGGGCGTATTCTTTTTCGTTGGCGTCGACCACCGACTTGCCCAGTACATCTTGCGCTGATTTGTAGGTAGCAGCATCTTTAAAGGTTAGCTCGAGGCGGTCTTTGCCAACTTTACTCTTTAGTTCAGCGGCGGTGCCCTTGGCAATGACTTTTCCACCGTCAATTACCACAATTTGGTCGGCCAACTGGTCGGCTTCTTCGAGGTACTGGGTGGTTAGCAAAATAGTGGTGCCGTTGGCCATCAAGCGCTTAATAATCTCCCACATCGCTAGGCGGGAACGTGGATCGAGACCTGTGGTTGGCTCATCCAAAAAGATGATTGGCGGCGAGGCAATCAGGCTGACAGCTAAGTCGAGGCGACGGCGCATACCACCGGAATAGGTTTTGGCTGGGCGATCGGCAGCCTTGACTAGGTCAAACTGCTCAAGCAGTTCTTTAGCACGAGCTGTAGCGCTAGCTTTGGTTAAACGGTACAAGCGGCCCATCATAATTAGGTTTTCACGGCCAGTCAGTAATTCGTCCAAGGCAGCCGACTGACCAGTCAGGCCAATGACCCGCCGGACTTTGTCAGCTTCGCGCTTTACATCATGCCCAGCTACCCGAACGTCACCCCCATCAAAATCGAGGAGGGTACTTAATATACGTACCGTGGTAGTCTTACCGGCACCGTTCGGCCCCAGCAAAGCCAGCATAGTACCGCGCTCGACCTGAATATCGATACCCCGTAACACTTCATTTTTACCGTAGGCTTTGGTTAGCCATTTTATTTGAATCACTGCTTCAGCTGTTGCCATATGCAACTACTATAGCATTACTTCGGCGGCTTGGTGTCGTCGGTTGGCTTGCCGCGTTTTTTGGTGATGTCGGATACCTTATTCAACTGAGTGCGCACCTTCTCGACATAGTTCTTGGCCCACTCAAATTCCCACGAAATAATCAGTAGTCCGAGTAGTACTACTAGCAGACCGGGTCCTGGCAGTACCAGCATGGCAATACCAGCAAGGAGGATGGGGAAGCCGATGATGGCAACGCCAATTTTACGAGCGACTTTTACGGGCTTTGGCATAACTATAGTATACGCTTCAGGCCGCGACAGGCCCCTTTAGCGGTCGGCCGATAGAATAGTAGGTAAAGCCCTGTTCCCACATGTGCCGTGGATCAAATATATTACGGCCATCAAAAATCACGGGCTGGGCCAAGCGTTGCTTCAGCTGGACCAAGTCGGCCTGCTTAAACACCTTCCATTCGGTGATAATAAACAAGGCGTCAGCTGCCGATAGGGCATCGTAGGGGTCGGTTGCAAAGGTCAGTCCCGGCTGGTCACTGAAGTATTGCTGGGTATTGCTGATTGCTTCTGGATCATAGGCGGTGACGGTTGCCCCAGCATCGAGTAAGTGACGAATGGTGGTTAGTGCCGGTGCCTCGCGAATGTCATCGGTATCGGGCTTAAAAGCCAAGCCCCAAACGGCAATATGCTTGCCTTCCAGCGCTCCAAAGTGGTCGGTGGCTTGCTCCACCAAACGTAGCTTCTGCTCAGTATTCACGGCGATCAGGGATTGCAAAATTTTAAAGTCATAGCCGACATTTGAAGCGGCCTGCACCAGGGCCTGTACATCTTTGGGGAAACAGCTGCCCCCGTAGCCAATGCCAGCCTGCAAAAAGTGTCGACCAATGCGCTCGTCACTGCCAATGCCCAGACGTACAGCATCAACATTGGCACCCAGTAAGTCACACAAGTTAGCAATTTCGTTCATGAATGATACTTTGGTTGCCAAGAAAGAATTGGCAGCGTACTTGGCAAGTTCAGCCGAGGCCTCGTCCATTTCAATAATGCTGTCAGCCGTGGCGATGGGCGCGTATAACTCGCGCAGTACCTGGCGTGCTTTTTCAGAATCGGTCCCCAGCACAACCCGGTCGGGGTGCATAAAGTCGTGCACGGCATGACCCTCACGCAAGAACTCCGGGTTTGAAACAACCGCAAATTCGGCCGTAGCCTGGGCGGCAATCTTCTCGCGCACCCGCTGTGCCGTGCCAACCGGTACCGTGCTTTTATCGACAATCACCATGTAGTGATCAACCAGGGGGCTCAGCTGTTCGGCCACTTGCAGCACATACGACAGATCGGCCTCGCCATTTTCGCCCGGTGGCGTTGGTAGGGCCAAAAATACCACCTCGGCAGCCACTACAGCTTCTTCCAGTGATGTGGTAAAGACTATGCTACCGCTGGCCAATGTTTGCTCCAGCAGCGCTTGCAGCTCTGGCTCATAAATAGGCGTCTTGCCCTGCCGCAAAGTCTCAACTTTAGCTTCGTCTATATCGACGCAAGTTACTTGGTGGCCCATGCTAGCCATGCAGACACCGCCTACCAGCCCAACGTAGCCGGTGCCTACAACAGTGATGTTCATTCTTCGGGGTCAACCTTGGTATTAAAGCGCTGGGCCTTTACTTGCTCCAGTGTTTCTTCAATCAGAATGCGATTGGTGCGAATAATATCGGCAATGACCGACAAGGCTAAACACAGGAATGCCCCAAACAGGAACACGCTACCGAGTAGCAGTGATTGCAGGTGACTGCTTGGCTCATGTTCGGTCAGCAGTAGCACCAGGTAACGAATAAATGGAATACTACCAATCACAAATAGTACCGTCCCGAAGGTGGCAAAAACGGTGATTGGGCGATACATAATGAAGGCTCGTATAATTGCCGTCATCGACTTGTAGATATGCTCCCATATATTGTTAAACAACCGGGATTCGCGGGTTTTGGGGTTGGTGGTTATGGGCACGCTAACAATCGGCAGCCGCTTGTTGCCAGCTTGAATGGTCGTTTCCATACAATAGCTGAACTGGGTAATGATATTGATGCGCAGTAGGGCCGTTTTAGAGTAAGCTCGAAAGCCGCTGGCGGCGTCGGGCACATTGGTGCCGGCCGCTTTATTAACTACCCAGCTGCCAAAGCGCTGCAGCAGCTTTTTAAGCGGTGAAAAGTGAGCGATCTTTGAGGTTTGGCGGTCGGCTATGACAATGTCGGCTTTACCATCCAAAATTGGCTTTACTAAATCAGGGATACGCTCCTGCGGGTACTGGTTGTCGCCATCGGTATTAACCACAATATCGGCACCCAGCTCCAGGGCTCGGTTGACACCATCACGAAACGAACGAGCCAGGCCCATGCGCTGGGTGTGGCGCACAATATGATGAACGCCAAGCTTTTTGGCAACCTCGACTGTCTTGTCGGTCGAACCATCATCAATGATTAAATACTCAATGACATCAACACCGTCAATATGCTGCGGCATGGTTGCCATAACCGCTGGTAATGTTTGTTCTTCGTTCAGACAGGGGATTTGAATAATAACTTTCATATGTTGCAGTATACCAGGATTACGTTACTGATATACTGTCAGCAATAATGCGTATCGTCCACTCTCTTCTAAGCGCCGTTAAGCGAACGCCACGCTGGGTGTTTTCACTACTGTTCTTCGGGCTTATTGCGGCGTTTTTGGTACTGTATTTACAGAGTATCGACTGGGAGAAAATCGGGGCGTTATCGATCAACTGGTGGCGCATTGGCATCGCCAGCATAACCGGTCTGTCATTCTTATATCTGGGTGCCTTTATTTGGCGCGCTATTCTGCGCGCCCTGGGTGCTACCGATTTGCCGAGCTACGGTACGACAACTGATGTGTACGCTCGTGCTTGGATGGGCCGCTACATTCCGGGTACCGTCACCTGGATTGCTGGCAAGGTGTACCTAGCCAGCGGTTGGGGCATTAGTAAGAGCCGGCTAGCAGTTGCGTCACTACTGGAGGGCGGCTCCCAGGTGGCGGCCATGACGTTCGTGTCCTTTTTACTGCTTGGCTTTGATACTCGCTTAGATGTATTGTCGTCTGCCGCCCAGCTGGCCCTGATCGGCCTGGGCCTGTTGGTGCTTATTATTCTGATACCGCAAGTCTTTAATCACGCCATGCATCTGGCTTTTAAAACCCTGCGCCGTGGTGCCGCATCTGAAGAGCTGCGTATTAATGGAGCGGCCGTACGCCGCGCTTTTAGTCTGTACGTGGTCGGTACCTTCTTGATGGGTTCCGCTTGCTTCTTTGTTATTTGGTCGGTGGTACCCGGCCTACATTTGTATGACATCTGGTTTGTAGTCGGCACCTTTGGGCTAGCTACGGTTGCCGGTATGGCAGCACCGTTCGCGCCCAGTGGACTAGGCATCCGCGACGGCGTGCAACTCGTGCTACTGACAGCCATTATGCCCAAGGAGCTAGCCCTAGCAGCCACGGTGCTGGTGCGCCTATGGAGCGTTTGCCTTGATTTGCTCTTCCTTGGCCTGACCCGACCAAGTTTGTATCGTTTTGGGCGTAACAGCTATACTAAAAGCTAATGCATACACTCATTAACCGAGTTCTGAGTTTTTTAAGCAGCCGCAAGGCCCTCTACCTCATCCTAGCCCTGTTTTCCTTTGAATCTTTGTGGATCGCCCTATCATCGCGCTTCCCCATGGCCTTCGACGAGCAGGTCCACTACGGAATCACCAAGCTGCACACCACCACCTGGCTCCCGTTTTTTGGTCACTTGCCAGCTTACGCCAACGAATTCGGACCAGTGACTCGCGACCCGTCCTTCTTGTTCTACTATTTGCAAAGTTTCCCGCTGCGTTTGATTGCCCTGTTTACCGATAGCCTGACGGTGCAAATCATAGTGCTACGCATATTAAATATCGGACTGGTTGTGGCCGGCTTGGTAGTGTTCCGCCGGCTGCTGCTGCGCCTCGGTCTTAATTCGTTGCGTAGCAACATCATTATCGGCTTCTTCTGCTTGATTCCGGTGTTTCCGCTGATGGCCGGGCAGGTCAGCTATGACAATATGGCATTTTTAATGACAGCCGTCGTTTTACTGCTGGGCGTCAAATTCCTGCAGCGCTTTCAAAAAGATGGCAGTATTGACGCTAGTACCTTAACTGCCTTGCTGCTAAGCGGCTTGTTTGCCAGCATGGTTAAATATCCGTTCTTGCCGATCTTTGCCGCAGTCGTACTATGTGCCGGCTGGGTAGTAGTTCGAAATTTCCATAAAACTACCAAAGCTTATGTAGCGTGGTGGAAGCCCCTAGCCCTTAAGTTCAAGGTATTGGTTGTTACCAGCCTCATCGTAGGTACCGGCTTGTTTGCCGGCAGCTACGGGCTCAACCTGGTGCGGTATCACAATCCAGTGCCCAAATGCGATAAGGTGCTGAGTATTGATGAGTGCCGGATATATGCACCGTGGAACCGCGACTATGTAGCCTCACTGACGCCCCATGACGAGCCCGGCCTGCGCGACACGCTGAACTATTTTCCTCACTGGGTACGGCAAATGATGCACGAGACCTTCTTTATAGTCACGAGCTACTACGATAACCAGGGCAAGGCCTACTATCATGGCAACGAGCCGCTACCCATCTTATTTGTTACCGGTTGGGTATTATTCGTGATCGGCAGCGTGGCCGTAGTCTTAAATCTGCGCTTTCTGTGGGCCAATCCAGCCTACCGTTTACTACTCATAACTTTAGTCCTCTACACGCTGGCACTGCTCCAAATGGAACTGTCGTTGTTCCAGAAAACGGGTAATGCCGTGGCCATACACGGCCGCTACTTAATCCCCCTGATGATACCGACCATCGGTCTAGCCGTACTGGACACTGGACGGCTGCTCAAGCGCCTGCCAACTGGCAGCTTTACCGCTAGCCAGCTCCGCGCCTTCAAGACCGGTGGGCTGGTCGTAGTATTCCTACTGGCTCTGCAGGGCGGCGGCCTGGTTAGCTACATTATGGTCATGGACAACCGCTGGGTATGGCAGCAAAGCCAGCCGGTAAAAGACCTCAATAACGGTGCCCGTAATTTACTAGAACCGCTGATCTACAAGTCTGAATAACGCTTATGCTATACTGCGCCTATGCACCAAAAAATCCTTAACTGGCACAAAGAACACCGTAATCACCTAACCATGGGCGAACGCGCCGCCGACAGAATGCGTAACGGCATGGGCAGCTGGCGCTTCGTATTTGCCTTCCTGATTTTTATGGCCATCTGGGCCTGGTTAAACACCCACGGCAGCTGGAATGCCTGGGATGTCTTCCCCTTCATTTTGCTTAACTTATTCCTATCGATGCTAGCCGGTTTGCAAGGTGCCATTTTGTTGATTGCCGCCAAACGAGCCGACGCTGTCAGCGCCGCTATGGCGGAACACGACTACCGCACCAACGTGGCCGCCGCCAAGGACATTGAATACCTTATGGAGCTCAACCAAGAGCAACTAAAACTCATAAAAGAACTGTCTTCACGGCTCAATAAAGCTGACCGCGACGATCGCCCGCACGCCTAAAAGCCGCGTTTTACATCTTGGCCGTATCGCGTTACACTGAAGAGTACAGCCTATGATTAAAGCGGAAGTAATCAGTCACGAAGGAAATCCCGGGCCCAATTGGCTTGATCGCTGCCGCAGCATAGCAACTCCTTTTAACATAACGGCTTTGGTGGTAGCATTTGCTGCCGCGGCCCTGCTTGTGGGTGTTACTCGCAAAGATGAAGTCAGTACCGCTAGCCAACAGACCACCACGGATAGCAGTCAGCAGGCTAGGCACTCGACGTCAAGTGCGCTGCAAGTTGCGCCCTTGAGCCCCACGGCTACCTCGACCACAACCGGTGGCGCTGCCGTGCAATCAGCCACCAGTGCCGGCAACTCAGCCAGCTCACCAACCGCCCAAAGCAACAACGCCAACGCGCTTGGTGCCGCCAGCACACCAGCATTGAACAACTCCTCTAGTAAATCTAGCAGTACCCCAGCGCGCGCACCAACTATTCAAAGCCAGCTGCAATCGGGCGTCCAAGGCGTACAAAGCACCGTACATAAAGCCGGCAAAGGTTTGCTCAACCCGCTCGGCTTATAACCTTAGCTTCTGCTGTCTTCTTCCGGTTCAGGAGGCGTAAAGTCTGCCACAACTGAGCGGTCGCTACTGTCTTCAACTTCAGCAGCGCCACCCACACCCTCGTTGTACAGTTCTGTCGAGTCTATATTGCTATCGGTTTGCGGATGATCGGTTGGTACATCAGTTGCGGAGTTAGCGGGCTGAAACGGCGTTCCATTGTCTTGATCAAGTTCTTCGAGTTGTTCTTCTTCAGTTGGTTCGTCTGGCTGCATATACCCTCCTTGATTAGTACTTCACACTCTATAGCAGCCAACAGTGCCGCGACAGTTAGAAATCTCATAGATCTTGACAGGGTAAGGTTTAGTACCTATACTATTTAGTGACTAAACTATTAATACATCTGTTGACATGCAAAGAAACGAAGACCTACAAGCAATTTTTGATAACTGGGGACCGCTCAAGCGTTGTGTTCATGCATATTTTGCGCAGCACTTTGGTCAGTTACAGCTCTCCCCTGCCCAGCTGGAAATACTTAAAACTATTAAGTGTAGCCAGCCGCTCAGCCACAAGGCCCTAGCCCAAAAAATGCAACTGACACCCGGGGGCGTCACTCAGCTGCTTGAAGGGCTTGAGGAAGCCGGCTTTTTAACCCGGGCCGTCGATCCCGCCGATCGCCGCGTTGTTTACTTGTCGCTGAGTCCAACCGGCGAACAAAAGCTCAAAGCGTTTCACAAAGTCGGCAAGCAGCTACTGAGTGAGGTATTCTCGACCCTCGAAGACGAGGAGCTAGCCGTCTACCTACAAGTCCAGCAAAAATTATTAACCCGTCTAGAAGCCTACCAACAGCAACACCCCAATCAGAAGGAGGAAAAATGAAATTATTAGCACGCTTTACCAAACCTAATCGGCAAGCGGTAAAACCCAAAGTAGCTGCTGCGGCAGCCACGCAGCCGAGCGTCAGCCTTCCGGCCGACGAACACCAAGAACGCAGCCATGCCGAAATCATGGTGGTTATTGGTGCGCTCATGTCGGCCATGTTACTGGCGGCGCTTGACCAGACTATCGTTTCGACTGCCCTACCTACGATTGCCAACGAGCTACATGGCTTAAGCAAATACTCCTGGGTGGCGACCGCCTACCTGCTAACCAGTGCAATTTCTACCCCGCTGTACGGCAAAATCAGCGACATGTTTGGCCGTAAAAAAGTCTTCCAGAGTGCAATTGTTATCTTTTTGATTGGCTCGGTCCTCTGTGGCTTTGCCCAAAGCATGAACCAGCTTATTATTTTCCGTGGTCTGCAAGGTATTGGTGCCGGTGGCCTGATGGTGCTGGTGTTCGCCATTATTGGTGACATCGTACCGCCCAGGCAGCGTGGCAAATACCAAGGCTACTTCGGCGCGGTGTTTGCCGTTTCCAGCGTCATTGGACCACTACTTGGTGGCTTGTTCACCGACCACTTAAGCTGGCGCTGGGTGTTCTTCATTAACCTGCCAGTTGGCGCTGTAGCCCTGGCTGCCATTGCCCTGCGCTTGCACTTACCGGTTCGCCGCTCCGAGCACCGCGTTGACTTCCTGGGTGCTGGATTACTGGCTGTAGCCATTGCCACACTCCTATTGGCTACCGTTTGGGGTGGTGTCGATTACCCATGGGGTTCGATTCAAATCATTAGCATGTTTGTAACTTCGGCAATTGCCACCGGCCTGTTCATTTGGCGCGAGCACTTTGCCAAAGAGCCAATCCTGCCGCTGCGATTATTTAAGAACGAGATCTTCACGGTGACGACTATTCTGAGCTTCTTGGTGGGCGTGGTCATGTTTGGGGCTATCATCTTCCTGCCTGAATATCAGCAGGTTGTCCGTGGCGATTCAGCCACAAAATCAGGGCTTATGATGCTGCCGCTAGTGCTGGGTATTATGAGTGCCTCACTAACTTCTGGTCGGCTCATATCTAAGTACGGCAAATACCGCATCTTCCCGATTCTTGGTAGCTTAATAATGGTGTTGGCCTTCTTCCTGTTCAGCCACATCGGTGTCGACACCAATCGCGTTGTACTCGGCATTTGGATGTTTATACTAGGTGCCGGTATTGGTCAGGTTATGCCGGTGCTGACCTTAGCCGTCCAGAACGCTACTGACCGTAAAGACCTCGGTACGGCAACATCGTCGGTCGTGTTCTTCCGAAACATTGGTAGCACCTTGGGTGCCGCTATATTTGGTACCATCCTAACCAACCGCCTAGCCCATCACGTCAGCGAAGCTCTACCTGGTGCCGTGGGCACCCAAGTGTCTGAAGGCTTGCAGAAGAGTGCCACCAGCCTAGCGCACGTGCCGGTGACCGTTAAGGACGCCGTACTGAATGCCTTCGCGCTGTCCTTCCACGATGTGTTCCTGATTGCCATTCCGTTTGCCGTCGTAGCTTTCATTGTGTCGCTCTTTCTCAAGGAAACGCCACTGCATGGCTCGGCCGACAAAGATGTCGATACCGCCGAAACCAGCATGCTCGGCTAATTGTGCAGATCGCGTGGCCAGAACACCCGGCCGCGCACTGCCTTTTTGGTAATCCAGCCAAAGTGCCGACTATCGCTACTGGCATCGAGGTTATCACCAATCACAAACAGCTGACCCTTGTCGGGATCAATTCGTTCAATGCGCTTAATTTTTTCTTTGCCGTGGTGTTCTAGGATAACCACTTGGCCTGGCTTCAGCTTGCCAAGCAAGGTTGTGGCGAACACCAGCTTACCAGGTGCCAACCGCGGTGCCATGCTTTTTCCGACAATCCGTCGAATAAATACAAAGCGCTTCAGTAACATAAATTACGCTTTCTTAGTTGCCCAGAAGATTTCGGCAATTTCATCGATCATGTCGAGCAGCTTCTGGCCTTCTTCGGGTTCGCTGTGGTGCTTGCACTCACCAGCCTGTTTAGTAGTTTTCCAGAATTTATCGTGTAAATCAGGGTATTTCTCTAGGTGTTCTGGCTTAAAATAGTCAGTCCACAGCACCCACAAGTGATGCTTTACCAGCTCGGCGCGTTCTTCTTTAATAAACAGTGCCCGGGTGCGGTCGTCGCCTTCAAAGTTAGCCATTTTCTTTTGAATTTCGTGCACACTCTGAGCCTCAATGCGGGCTTGGGCAGGATCATACACGCCACAAGGCAAGTCGCAGTGCGCATACACAGGTTTAATAGACGGAAACTTCAAGTGGATACCCTCCGGTTAGTTATATATACAGTATACCGCTACTCTGAGCGATCGCTGTGAGAATTCCTGTGTGATTTACATTTAGTGTATATTCGTATATAATATGTTCATGTCAACTACTCACGAATACACTTCAGTGACTCTTGAACCAACAGTAGATGTCGAGCCCATCCGCTCCGATACCATCGGTTTTTACGCTATGCCTGTCTTGGCCAACCTCAATAACACCGGTGACCGCATCCAGACCATGGTGGATCAGCTTGGTATTCCCTTCGTAATGTCTGATCTTTATGCGCAAAGAAAGCGTACTGTTTTTGGCTACACTGCCAAGACTGCCAACCAGGTTACCGGTGATATATACCGAGACATGAGTTTGCGTCGTCTTGATTTTGTACACGAGAAGCTCGCCGCATACAATGCTAGTACTGTAGTAGCTATGGGTGATTCGCTTGGAGTATCGGCCGTTCAGGGCATGCAACTACACGGTGAGTTTGACCAGCGATTCGATGCCCTTTTGCTTCGGGATGGCTGGAATCTGAAACCTCAAATCGGCAAAGTTCGCGGTTTAGGCCGATACGCTGTATATCAAATCAAAGACGCACTCTTTAGCTCCGGAGACCGCACCGTACATGAATATGGCTACGGCGAGCAGGATCTTGAAGAAGCCGATGAAACTAGTACTATAAAGAAACTCGTCAACGTAGCCGATACAATGCGCGGCCCAGAAAATCGCCAGAACGCTACTACCCTTGCTGGCAGAGCCGCTGCCAGTGGCGAAGCCGCTCTTAACATAGTTTGCTTGCGACAAGGTCTGTCGGGTAATCAAGAAGATATGCAAGAATTTGTATGGGATCTACGCAAGGCCTATTTGCATAGCTCACATATGTTACCCGGTCACAGCAAGTTCCGTGCTGAAGTCGTTGATGGCTGGCACTCTGATTTACTAGACCCGACACGCGGTGCCCGCGATGTCCGAAACACTCTCGGCTTACTCTAGCGTTCCTGTTCTGCTCGCCATTTAGCAATTTCGGCGTGGTGGCCATTGAGAAGCACATCGGGCACTTTCAGGCCTTCAAATTCTGCCGGACGGGTGTACTGTGGGAACTCAATACTCACATCGTCGTCTTGGAATGATTCAATGTCGGTGCTGTTTTCACCGCCGAGTACCCCTGGCAGCAAGCGCACGACGCTATCGATTAAGATCATGGCCGGTAATTCGCCGCCAGTCAACACATAGTTGCCAATGCAGTATTGCTCGTCGACCCACTTCGTAACGCGTTCGTCGTAGCCCTCGTAACGTGGGCAAATAATAATTAGGCCGCTGCCGTCAGCTGCTAGGCGCTTGGCATCGGATTGTTTGTACAGCTTACCGCGGGGCGTGGGTAAAAATACTTTGGCGGTAGGGTCGTTCTGTTTAGCCTGCTCAATAGCTGCGACTAACGGTTCGGGCTTCAGTAGCATGCCGTCACCACCGCCATAGGGTGTGTCGTCGACCTGCTTGCGCGGGCCAAGGCCGTAGTCGCGCAAGTTAATGTACTCGTACTGCACAATGCCCTTGTCGCTAGCCTTCCACAGCATGCTGTTTTCGAGCACACCGGTAAACATTTCTGGGAATAACGTAATTATCTGAATTTTCATATCGTAGGAACAGAGCCTAACATAA
Organism: Candidatus Saccharimonadota bacterium; assembly: GCA_028286405.1. GTDB lineage: Bacteria > Patescibacteriota > Saccharimonadia > Saccharimonadales > UBA4665 > JAGQNO01. The sequence goes on along the minus strand of JAQBRP010000018.1, from coordinate 17,391 downwards.
GTTTACTTGTTTTTGGCGAGTACCGCCCGATATATGTTTGCATATCTGTTACCAGTCTATCATTAATGCAACCAAAAAGAGCCGGACGAATCCGGCTCTTTTTGTCACATAAAGCTCCCATGGTTGCCGAAGCAGCGATGGCTCGCAGAGCTTTTGATTTTTATTTTTGTACAGGTTTGTCCTGTATAGGACTAGTGTTTAGTCTACCGTTTTCTGCTTGTGTTTGCAAGCTGGGAGTCGCGCGTATTACGGTTTGCTCTACCAGGCCACAAACTTTGAACAAATATCGTACGGAGAGTTTTTGTAATAGGCAAAGCTCTTGTCTACGCAGAACTTATTGCCTGGCAACTGTCTTGACGAACTCCAGGCACAAATGTTTTGTGACCATACCCGGCCCAGCTGGGCACACTTGGTGGCATTTGGCGCTGCAACCTTTTGACCAATAGCATTCACCTCGGTGGCAGCCGCTGGGGCTGCGGCTACTGGTGCAGGTACCGCTTTAACAGGCGCTGGGGTGGCCTTCACAGGTGTAATTGTCGCCTTTCCACCATTCTGACTGAAGGAATCGGCATTAGACTTAACAAACTGATACGTACCAAAACCAGCAATAGCCACAACAACGACTACGGCCACGAGAATGTGGGCAACTCCTCTGCTGTCAGATAGTATACTTCTCATATTTTCTGTTCCTTTTTATTTTTTGCTTATACTACCCAAAGTAAAGCATAAGCGCACTTCTGTCAATCGGACCTAGACGTCAAGGTCGTCGAATTCAGCCAGTTCACGGCGGTGCCGCGCCATGCGGTCATCGTCGTCTTGGCTAGCCGGACGGTCGACGGTAACTTCATCGTCATCGGTAAGATCGCTGAGGTCACTTGGCGCATCGGTTGTCACCGTTTCTTCAACAACTACCGCGACGTCGGTGTCGCCATCGACTGGCGTTGTAGTAACAGGCGTATCGGCTACGGCTGAGTCGTCGGTTGAACCGCCGCCAACACCATTATCGATAATCTTTAGGTTGTAGCGGGCTTCGTTTTTGGTGCCCAAGGCACGCAGTAATGTGCGCAGGCTTTGGGCGGTGGCACCACGCTTACCAATCACTCGGCCGAGATCTTCGGGATCGACAGTGAGTTCAAGCAACACACCTTTTTCATCAATGCGCCGCTCCACTTGTACGGCATCGGGGTTTCCAACTAGGGATTTAACAACAAATTCAACAAACTGCTGGTCAATACTGTTGTTCATGCATCCTCCTTCAATTACTGACAAGAGCAGTATAGCAAACTATGCTAGCTGCTCGATGATAAGAATCTTACTCGGCTGGAGCTTCGTCGACTTCGACGGCTGCTTCGGCAGGAGCCTCAACTTCTGCTGGTGCTGCTTCCACTTCAGCGGCTGGTGCAGCCTGTGGAACTTCGGCAACTTCAGCTGGCTTTGGAGTGGTTGCGCGGCGCTTTTCAGCATTGCGAACGGCACGTTCTTTGTCGGCAATCAACTTAACCCATGAGGGCAGTTCAATGCCGTCGGCCTGCATTAAGCGAGCGGCGCGGTCAGATGGCTGAGCACCATGCTGTAGGAAGTGCGTAGCCTTTTCTTTGTCGAGAATAAGGGTTTTGGCGTGAGGGTCGTAGCTACCAAGCTGAGCAACAACTTTACCGCTGGTTGGTGTGCGGCGTGAATCCTGCACCACGACACGGAACATTGCGTGGCCTTTGCGGCCGGTTCGTTGCATACGGATAGCTAACATAGATTTATAGTAACTCTCTTTCCTTCACTCAAAGTTATTGAAACAATCTTATGTATTTTACAGATAACGACCGCTGTTGTCAACTAGCGGGCTGATTGTTGTAGTACTGCAGTGCGGCTTCGGCGGCTTTTTGCTGGCCGGCCTGCTTGCTGGGACCAACGCCCTGCCCCCGCAGTTCGTTGTTCACGAACACGCCCACGGTGAAAATCTTATCGTGATCGGGACCGTCTTCGGACATAACTTTATAAACTGGCGTAAAGCCGTCGTTGCTCTGGACTACTTCTTGCAAATGCGACTTGGGGTCCATCCAGGAGCCAGTGTCTAAAATCTCTTTGAAGGTCGATAGAATGCTGTCGGTAATAAATTCTTTGGCCTTGTCGTAGCCTTGGTCAAGGTACAGCGCGCCAACTACCGCTTCGAAGCTGTTGGCCAAAATTTGGGCCCGGGCACGGTCGGTACCGCGTTTTTCGCCGCGGCTTAAGCGTAGCAGTGGTTCAAAGTCGTACTTCGTAGCGGCCGCGCCAATGCTTTCAGTGCGCACCAGTGCCGAGCGCCAGTTAGTCAAAATACCTTCGGGGTCATCAAAGTTACCGTAGAGATACTCGGTTACCACAAGCTCGAGCACGGCGTCACCAAGGAATTCCAGGCGTTCGTTGTGCTCGCTAACGGTCTTTTTATGTTCGTTGACGTAGGAGCGGTGGGTAAAGGCGGTAATTAACAGATTAATATCGTTAAACGTAGTTTTCAATTTGTCTTGGGCAAAGGCTTGGTAGAGGTTGGTGTCCATGGTGTTATAGTCCGGCTTCGCGGATTTTTTTCATTCCTAATAATATTAATTTACCGATGTCTTCGTAGGCAATTTTGTCGATGGCGTCGTTGGCTGGTAGCCATTCAATGCCATTCATCCAGTCTTCGGCGGTCAATTCGTCGGTATTGCCCAGACCCTGCACCAAGTAAATATGCATGGTCATCAGCACCAAGGTGTGGCTGCGGCGATAGCGGAAGTTCACCTTGCCCAGCCAGTTCATGACTTTCATTTCTTTAAGGCCGGTTTCTTCTTGGATTTCGCGCTCAGCGGTTTCTTTGGGCTCTTCGCCGGGTTCGACGTGACCCTTAGGAATGGTCCAGCGGTTTTTGGCGTCTTTGATAAGTAGTAGTTGCAGCTCACCTTTGTCGGTACGGCGAAACACAATGCCACCGGAAGTGGTTTCGTGGACGGCTTCGTCAATTATTGGCTTGCGGCCAACGATTTTGCGGAAGCCCTGCAGTGGTTTGGGTTTGCGCATTACTGTTCTTCTTTCTTGGATTCTGCTTTTTTGACTGGTTTCTTCTTGGCGGCTGGTTTTTCGTCAGCCGGGGCGTCTTCGCCGAGCTTTTGGCGGAGCAGTGTGCCGAGCACACCGTTAATAAATTTACTGGAGTTATCGCCGCCAAAGGCTTTGGCCAGCTCAACGGCCTCGTTAATCACCACCTTGGGTGGTACACCCTGCTCATTTTCAAGTTCGTATAGGCCAATTCTGAGCACCATGCGGTCCATGCGAGCAATCTGGTCGATGGGCCACTCAGGAGCCACTGGCTGCAGTTGGGCGTCAAGCTGGGCAGCTTGCTTAGAAACACCCTTCACCAGCTCTTTAATGAAAGCGACGTCGTCCACCATATCTTTGTAGCGCGTAATGTTGCGCTCCAGAACGGCGTTTAGGTCAAAATCTTTGTCGTTCGCATCTAATCGAAACTCTTCTTCGTAGAGCGTCTGTAAGGCGATGATGCGACCGAGATGACGATTTGATGCCATTGTCTTTGTTTCCTTAACGAATATGTCAGCGTTGGCTGACAACCAGCTTAATTGTTAAGCAGTAACTTTACCGGTTTCACGCTTAGTGGTGCGAACCTTGACCGGTGATTTTCCGTTGACTTTGCGAGCGAGCTTAAGCACCAAGTGACTACGACGTGCGCCGGTGGCACGGGGACTGGTACGCTTTTTGGGTTTACCCATTGAAATCCTCCTAAAGTGAGGTTAGGTTAATAGTTATTACGCTCTATTTTAACCGATTTACCCCTGAAACACAACCATGACAGCAACAGCGATAAATTGCAAAAACTTGACATATGTGCTATAATTTCGCTCGTACCACCCCCGGTACACCCCCTATAGGGCGCAAGCTTTTATAGTTGCACCTTCGACAGCAGACAGACCAGGAGGCGAGATCCATGAGCGACACCCCCCTTGACATTGACGCTTACATGGCACGTGCCCGACAAGAGTCAGCAGAGTTCCAACCCCTCCGGTACGTGTACCCCCGCAGCATCGTCGACGGTACCCTCATGGCCCAGAAGAACAACTCGGCACCGACGCTCAGGCCCGCCTCGACGCGACGCCGTCGCTCGGACGAGCCGGAAACACCGGACGACATGGTCAGGAACGCCTTCGTGGTGTTCATCGTGATCGTCGGCATCGTTCTGTTGCTCCTCATCGGAGTGACCGACCTGAGCTTTGAAGGCATCCACGATGCCTTGATGGACTCCGCCGGCGGCACTGTGGAAGCCCACTCCTAGGTCGCATCAGCTGGCCCAACCCCAGCCCTACTAGCGCTCCGCCGGAAGGTGAAACGACAACAGACAGGACACGGGTTGTGGCTATCGTGGAATCCCCACGCCAATCCTTGTCTTGTCTGCTGTCGTTTAACCTAAGAATTATAAATCGTTTAGATGACCACGAAGTTGACCAGTTTGCCTGGCACCACGATGGTCTTTTTTATTTCTTTGCCATCTAAGTGCGCGGCGGCTTTTTGGTCGGCTTGCGCGGCCTGGATAATCGTTTCTTGATCAGCATCGGCGGCAACCTGAATTTGGCTGCGTAGCTTGCCGTTAACTTGCACGACTAGGGTGATGGTGTCTGTTACGAGGAAGCTTTCGTCGAAGATTGGCCAGTGGTCAACATGCACGCTATCGTCGTGGCCCAGGTTGTGCCACAGCTCTTCGGCCAGGTATGGGGCGAACGGCGCAACGCAACATACCAGCGCTTCCAGCGCCTCCTGCCAAACGTCATGCTTGGCTAAATTATCAACTTTCAGCTTAAACAGATCGTTCACGGCTGTCATGGCAGCCGAAATGGCCGTGTTGTAACGGTTTTCTTCAATATCCAGGGTGACTTTGTAAATCATCCGGTGGGTAGCTTGACGGACGGCGCGCGCCGCGTCGGCCGAAACGTCACCGGCTGGGGCGGCATTATATTCCTGCACCAGTGTCCATAGGCGATTCAGGAAGCGATAGGCACCAGGCACGCCTTGCGGATCCCAGCGCGCACCAAATTCTAGTGGGGCAGCAAACATTAGGTAGGTGCGTAGGGCGTCAGCACCGTAACCGCTGTTAATAATCTCGAGCGGATCAACACCGTTGCCCTTAGACTTGGAAAAAGGGCTGCCATCGCTAGCGGAAACCTTGCCGTTGAACAGCATTTGCTTGAACGGCTCGGGGTTTTCCATAATGCCAAGCTTGGTAAAGAAGCGCGTCACGAAGCGGGCATACAGCAAGTGAGCCGTAGCGTGATCGCCGCCGTTATAAAAGTCGACCGGTGCCCATTTATTTACAATTTCGCTGTCGAAAATCTTGGCTTCGTTGCGTGGGTCGAGGTAGCGGAACATGTACCAGCTACTGCAGATATAGGTGTCGAGGGTGTCGGTTTCGCGCTCGGCGGGTCCGCCACAGGTTGGACATTCTACGTTGAGCCACTCTGTTGCCCGGCCTAAAGCACTGCGTCCGTCGCCGCTGGGCTGGAAGTCATCGAGTTCCGGCAGCACCACCGGCAGTTGCTCGTCAGGAACTAGGACGTTGCCGCATTTTTCACAGTGAATAATCGGAATCGGCGCACCCCAATACCGCTGGCGGCTAACGCTCCAGTCACGCATTTTATAATTAACCTTTTTATAAGCAACGCCGAGACTCACTAGGTGGTCGGCGATTCGTTGACGTGAGCCAGCGGCGTTTTCGCCGGCGAACTCTTGTGGCTCGATTAGTAAGCCGTTCTCCATGTCGGTAAAACAGTATTCCAGGTTGCGTACTTTTTCGGCCTCCCCGGCGTCGGCTGGGACCATTGTTGGCTTCAGCCGAATGCCATACTTTTGAGCAAACTCAAAGTCGCGCTCATCATGAGCAGAGCATAACACAATACCGGTACCATAATCAGCAATGGCGTAGCTGGTAATCCAGATCGGCAAATCCTCGTCGCCGAATGAGTCAATGGCGTATCGGCCGGTAAATATGCCTTCCATTTCACCCAGCGCTTTTGGCCCCTCTAGGCTACGCTTGTTGGCCATTTTCTGGGCGGCAGACAGTGTCTCGTCTTTATTGTCCAAGCCTTCGACAAGTGACTCCAGTAATGGGTGGTCAGGGGCAATTGCCACAAACGTGTTGGCGGTAAAGGCCTCAAAGTGGGCCGAGAATGATTCAATTTCTAGCTCAGTATCACGAACCTTGTTCTTGTACACGATACCCTCGCTGCGGCCAATCCAGTTCTTTTGGGCTAGCTTGACGCTTTCAGTCCAGTCTAGGTCATCAATGGCGTCGAGCAGCTCGTCGGCGTAGTCGGTAATTTTAAAGAACCACTGCTTAACTTCTTTTTGCTGCACCAGCGGATCGTCGGGACCGTCATGACGCCAACATTTGCCGTCAATAATTTGCTCGTTGGCCAGCACGGTATTATCTTTTTCGCACCACCACTGCAAGCGTGAATCCTGGTAGGCCAGGCCATGCTTGTACATTTGGCTAAAGATCCACTGTGTCCACTTGTAGTACTGCGGCTCGTGGGTGGCAATTTCGCGCTGCCAGTCATTACTCCAGCCCATGGCTTTGTACTGTTTGTGATAATCAGGAATGATTTTGGCCATGCTAGCCTGCGGCGAAATGCCCGACTTAATGGCAAAGTTTTCGGCCGGCAAGCCAAAGGCGTCCCAACCGACTGGGTGATAGCTCTCGTAACCCGCCTGCCGCTTAAAGCGCGCCTTAACGTCACTAATGGTGTAGTTCATGGCATGGCCAATGTGAATCCCAGCCCCCGACGGATAATTGAACATGCTCATGGCCAAGTACTTTGGCTTATCGCTGTTCAGGTTAGCGTGGTAGGTCTGGTGCTCGTCCCAGTAGGCTTGCCACTTGGGCTCGATTTCGTTTGGATTATAACGATTCATGTCAGCAGTTATTGTAACAGGTCGTATCTGTTGGGGCTACCAGGTATACTGTAGCTATGTCTAAAATTCTTTTGCTTATGGGTGGTAGCTCATCGGAGCGCGAAATTTCGTTACGTTCAGGGACTGCCGTCCGGAAAGCACTTGAGCAAGTTGGCCACGAAGTTACCACGCTTGATACGGCCGAACCGATTGAAGACGCGGCTTTTGATGATTACGATGCGATCTTCCCTGTGCTACACGGCAGCGGTGGTGAAGACGGCGTACTGCAGGCCCGGCTCGAAGCACGAGGCCATCATAACTTCGTGGGCTCAGATGCCGTTTCATCGGCACTGTGCTTCGATAAATGGGAGTACAAGCAGTTGCTCGACCAGCACGGTATTCTCAATGCTACCGGTGCCATGGTGAGCGCCGACGAGATACAGGCGCACCCCCTCACCCAAGCACCATTTGTGCTGAAACCCAGCAATGGCGGTTCAAGTGTTGACACTTTTATAGTACGCGACATAGCCACCGTTGACTTTTCGGCCATGGAAGCGGCCTGTGCTCGCCACAAAACCATGCTACTCGAAGCACTCATTGAGGGCGTAGAAATTACGATTGGGGTGTTAGACGACACCGCGCTGCCAGTAATCGAAATTATTCCACCAGTCGACGGCGAGTTTGATTACGAAAATAAGTACAACGGCACCACCCAAGAACTCTGTCCGCCAGTTAACGTTGCAGCCGATGGGCAAGCGGAAGCCCAAGCGCTGGCGCTGCAAATTCACAAGCTTTGCGGCTGCCGCGACTTTAGTCGCACCGACATTATGGTCGCCCCCGACAACAAGTTGTACGTTATCGAAACCAACACTATCCCCGGCATGACCGACGAAAGTCTCTTCCCTAAAGCCGCCGCTACTGCTGGCGTTCCAATGGTAGACCTGTGCGATCAGCTGGTCAGCCTTGCGGCCGCGCGAGCCTAGCGCTTAAACTGGATGCGCTTCTTTTTAATCCAAAAAACTGACTGGCGAACCAGCTTGGCTTCATCGGTCGGATTGGCCAGCAGCGACTTAATGGCTTCTTCACTAAAGACACCGTTTTGCGAGCCCTTAACCAGCACGGCTGCTCCAGATTTAAGCTGCGCTTTGATGTATTCGCCAGCTTCGTAGGGGCTGGTGAAGGCCGCCACCTGGCAGCCTTTAACCTCGGCAGCTGGCGCCAAGTAGGCATTAGCATCCGGCCCAAGCGTTATAACCTGATCTAGCTTGCTCGGGTCGCAGTAATTGCCCACATCGGTGTGCATATCGGGGCTGAGCTTGCCCATTTCGTTCATGTTGCCCAGCAGTGCAATGCGTTGGGGAGCCGGCATGGCGTATAGGGTGTCGAGGGCGGCCTTCATGGCGACGGGGCTGGCATTGTAGCTGTCGTCAATGATAGTGGAGTTGTTAATGCCGCGCAGTAGCTGCATGCGTCCGGGCACGGCGATAATTTGTGCCGCATTGGCAGTAATTTGCTCGGGTGTCAGTCCATACAGGTGCGCAACGGCGGCGGCCGCTAACACCGATTTTGCACCCTGCCCACCAAGTAGGCTGGTCTGTAGCGTAATACTGGCGTCTTTTAGCTTCACTTTGAGGGTTTGCTCGCCGGTGGCCTGCACCTGGCGATCGACTACTTGGTAATCGGCTGGTTGCGTGCCATAGCTCAGGAATTGTTGGTCGTTTAGATACTGCTTTGGACTGTCATCAATATTAATAAGCGTTTGCTTGGAGAAGCTGACAGCGGTTAGTTCTTCGGCGGCCACGGCATCAAGCGTTTTAAAGTATTCCATGTGCTCGTCGGTGAGCGCGGTAACCACCGTAATGTCGGGCTGCACGTAGGCAAACTGCTGTATTTGGCCGGGGCCATCGGAACCGAGTTCCAACACGACTAGTTCATACGGGTATGGCTTTTTAAGCAACCGGCGGTTAGCCCGCAGAATTTTCAGCCAGGCAACAGCGTCATAAATGCCGGGCTCGACCTGGCCAAAGAATACCAGCGGTACGGTGAGGCGATCGTTATAATTGCCAGCTTGGTGCTGTAATTTCACCTGGGGAGCAAGCATGCTAGCGATGGCTAGCTTAGTGGTGGTTTTGCCGACGCTGCCAACCACGGCAACGACTTTGAAGGTATTTTTGCTGCGCAGCTGTTTGACCTGCGCTTCGAGCAGTCGACTTAGAAAAGCCTTGCCCAGTTGTTTAATGCTCATGGTCGTTATTATAGCCTGAAACGATTCGGAGCAGTACTTATCGTTTAGTAGCCGTGAATAACTTGCTGGGCAAGGTGGTCGGCGTCACGCCACTCGGGGGTTTTCGGTGCAATTTCGTGCAACACATCGTCTTCTCCGGCACGGTAGTAAACCGCTGGGGGATTAGTGGTAACGCGGAGCGCGATATAGGCATCGGTGTCTTCTACTCCGTCGCTCACTGCAGGGCCTACAAAAACCTCGGCCGCTGTTACATAGGCCGAAAGCCGCTTACCCACAATTCCCCGATGCTCAACCGCATCGCGATAGATTACAAAACCGGCTTTAGCCTCTAAGTAATTACCACCTCTGTCAAAAAGTTCTACTCCGGCTTCACTCACAAAGCGATCTTGAGCTCGTACATGCTTTGGATTTTGATCAATTGCGTCTCGCCGCACGATCCGGAACCCATCACCACCAACCTGTGGATTTGCAACCAGTTCGCCAAATGTAACGAGTGAGCCAACAAACTTATCTTTTTCTAAATTAGTACGTAATTCGTCGATTACTGTCTGCAGTTCGGGTGATTGATTGGGCATGGGATTCTCCTGTTTGGCTATAGCATGCTACAAAGTGTGGGTTATTGCAATATTGCGGTAGCTGGGTGCAGGAAGTAAAACAGACCACTTTCGTGGTCTGTTTTAGCTGGTGCGCAGGGCGGGACTTGAACCCGCACGCCTTGTGGGCACGACATTTTAAGTGTCGCATGTCTACCATTCCATCACCCGCGCGTTTCTACTGCATTTTGTTTACGAGCCTTACGCGCTCGATTTTGATGTTTTTACCTCGGTGGGTAAGCTGCAAGCTGTGGCAATTAGGACAAAGTATCCGCAAATTGTCGATTCGGTTATCAAAATGATCACCGTTTATATGATCCAGCTCAACTGGAATTCTACCATCTTCGCTCATTTCAGCCCAGCCGCAGAGCTCACATTTTGCCGTCTTAAGCCCCTCTTCATACAGCCGTCGCTTCAGTTTGTAGCTTTGCACCCTACTGCCATCTATCAAAAGCTCCTTGATGGCTGGCCGTATTTTTGTAAAGTAGGTTATGCCCTTGTTCCATCGTGAGCCAGTAAAATGAGCCGTATCTAGTTCAAGCGTACGAATGCGGGCCTGCACTTGCATGATTTGGACAGCGTCTAGCTGCCTAAAACCACAGCGCCGCTCAGCAGTTTTTGTTCCAGCACTAACATGTTTGCAGATAGGGCGATGCTCGGCAGGTCCTCCAGTTCAATATAGTCATAATCATCGAACAGAGCTTCTTCCATGACCCGGACTGTCCCCCGCGCAATTACCGCCTGGAACCAGTAGAACTTAAACACTCGGTCGTTATCTTCAAACACTTCGCTGCCGAGTGCCTTGGTTAAACGTACGTCTACGCCGAGTTCCTCACGGATCTCACGTATTGCGGTGGCTTCGGGTAGTTCATCGGCTTCGACTTTACCGCCGGGCAGCTCCCAGTGGCTGTAGTCATCGGTACTGCGATGCAATAGCAACATACGACCGTAGTCGTCCACAATAATACAACCAGCCAGTAGTACGTAATCTTCGTCCATAAAAATCAAATTTGGAGGCGCCTACCGGAATTGAACCGGTGTACGAGGTTTTGCAGACCTCTGCGTAACCACTCCGCCAAGGCGCCAGAGTAACAGCGATAAGTATAGCGAATAGCATCGTCTTGCGCCAACAGCTGTAATATTTTTTATATCGCAGCAAGCAAGCGGCGGCCATACTGCCAAGCAATAAAGTATAGTGCTATTATTACGCTTATGAATCCACAAACCTCCCTACAGCCAACTACTCCAGTACCATTGCCACCGAAAACACCTAGTACGCGGCTGATCATTTCGATAGTCGCGGCTGTTTTTATCGTTCTGGTTACGCTCGCAGCTATCGGTTTTGCACTGGTCAAAAAAGAAGTTACTAAGTCCACGTACGGCGGGCCACCGGGAAACTTCCAGAACTGGCTAAAACCAGTCGCCGAAATTAAAATTGGCGACAACCGCTACGTCAGCCCATGCCGGGCCCTGCCTCTCTCGAGCGTTGAATCGGCCTTTGGGCCACTGACTGGCAAAAGCCTAATCCAAGAAAAATCTCTTGATTACTCGGTTACCGAATCCAGCAGCGCGCTGCAGCTCAGTTGCAATTACAACCACGTCAGCGGTAGCGGCCAGGATGTGAATTTGAGTACCGAACAGTATGTTGATGCTAACGACATTAAGCACATTCAAACCTCATTAGGCAGCTTTGAAGCTGAAGAAGTTCAGAAAGAAATTAGCTTATACGACAAAGCTATGGCTAGCACTAGGAGTTCCAACCAAGGCGCCAAAGACTTCCTGACCAAGCTTAAACAGTCGTTCAGTAATTACAAGAAGTATGTCGGTGAATATGATGAAGAGAAGCTTACAGGCCTTAACGTTAACGACTTTATATTGCCAATTTCGGAAACGCTATCGGGAGCCAATGACGACTTTGCCTTTGTTGGCGTTCATAACAATGTGGTATACACGCTGGGCCACACCCCAACCAGCCGTAAAGGCGCCGAAGATCTTTCCAGGTATTCTGATAAAGAACTGGTTAATGAATTAATCAGCATGAAGCAAGCCACCGATGCAGTTGCTAAAAACCTCCAAAACGCGCAGCTCGACCAATCTCCAGCACCGACCATCCTCGGACCAACCAACAAATTCGGTTCAACCACCATTTTGGAGCCTTGTGCCGTTATGACACCGGCCGTCTACGCTAAAATTATCGGCCAGGCACAGAACAGCCCCGTAAATCGTACAACCGTCAATAAAGACATCACCACCAAATACCACCCCCGCGGATCAAAGCAACTGATACTGCCACACAATGACTGCACCCGACAAACCCGCGTAGCGGGTGAGGACTTCTTCAGTGACGCTAACACCTACGCCTCATTTGAGTTAGAGCATGGCAGCTCCGAGAGCCAAGCCAAAAGCTGGTTCGCTGAAAACTACAAAGTCGGAAGCAAGGACACGGTTTTGCAGACCAACGCCGACTGGGCCGTCTCGTTCGCTAACACCATAACCCCAGACACCTACGACCCGGTTATTGTCTTCCGCGTTGGCGCATACATTGGCAGCATCAACATCTATACTTCCAAGGATGAGGCCGACGATGTGGTTGCTAGTCCTGATCAATACGTCCAGGCCATTAACGAGCTAACGGCTTCGCTGAAGCAAAACATTACTCAAATTCAGTAGTCTAGCCCGGGACTTGCCAAAATCCTATCTGTTACCTATACTATTTACGGCTATGGCTATGCGGGTCTAGCTCAGTTGTTTAGAGCGCGTCCTTGCCAAGGACGAGGCCAGGGGTTAGAGTCCCCTGACCCGCACCAAATGGGAATTATCGAGCGCTTCGGCGCTCTTTTTCTTTGTCGCTAACCCGTAAAGCGGGCTGATTTCAGGAGTGTAAACTTTATTATTTTCATCCAAGTAAAATCCAGCCGGAAATAATATTTGTTTACACCGCAATATATGCTCGGGGGATAGTTCCAAGAATTTGCTTCCCATATTCTTGGCATAATGCAAAGCGAAGTTTAGGAAACGTTCTTTATCCTCATCGGAATTATTCTTTAGTTTGCGTAGATATTCTTCTAAATCGGTAATCTCATCCTTCTTTTTGTTTCCATACCTTTTCAAGTGCTTGAATTAAATCAGTAATGCCTTGTTCAGTCATTTGCCGTTCCTTAAAATATGCATCTATTTTACCGTGTAATTCACCACGAGTTAGATATCTACCGCATCCTCGGCAGCGGTATTTTTCATAGATGCGATTGCCTTTGCCATTGCCATGGTCATAACCTACGTATCTGCCGATCCGATTATCACGGCATAGGTCGCAGCTTACATGATTCGAAAGCGGATACTTAGGGTTACCGTTCTTTCTAGGACCAGACTGAGTCTTCTTTTTACCGTCCATGATACTGACCAGCTCTTCATGCTGAGCCAGGCTAATAAGGGGCTCATGTAAACCATTTTCATTCCTAACTTTCACTTGCTTTTCTATTTCAACAATACCGGCATAGAATGGATCGGTTAGTATCTTACGAAATTTATCCATTTTGTAAGATGCGTGACCTTTTCCGTCTTTCATAAAACTACTATTATTCAGCTCAATTAGGCCCTGTGTTGGCGTAACCTGCATCGAGGCCACTTTGATGAGTACTTCGCGAAGAGCGGGGCCACGTACTGGGTGTGGCTCCTGTATGCCTCGCTCATAGCCACGCCTATAGCCCGGCTTGGGCGAGAAAGGGTAACGGCCTTCTCGGAGAGCTTTAGCTTGTCCGGCTATTGATTTGTATTGACGCTCTTCATTGCTGCCTTCGGCTGATAAATACTTCGTGAACTTTAGGAGCTTCGACGCTAAGTCACCTTTGTTGAGCTCTGGATCTGATGCGTACCAGACCTTAACTCCCAGCAGCTCGAATGATACTTCAAAATATGCCGCCTCATTTATTGATCGCATGAATCTATCTGGTTCATCGACAATTATGTACTTGATCCGCTTATCTTTCTTAATCCGCTCCGTAATTTGCTGTAGGTCTTTTCTATTTACATTTGTACCTCTTTTGCTTGATACGCTATGTGACCACCATGCATCATCGGGGATCTTAACTCCGAGTTCCTTAGCTGCTGTCAGCACAGCTTCTTCTTGCCGATTAAGACTATTGTTTTCGAGCTGCTCTATTGATGAAACTCTGCATAGAGCTATAGCTAGTTCTTGTGCCGCCATATTTACTTCCTTTGCTGTGACAACTTTTTACCGTTAGCATGTGACACATTAGCATTGGTTTCATCATCTTTAAAGATGTCATAGAGAAGTAGGGCCAACTCCTGCGCATCATCCCTCTGCTTTTTCCTAGATTGTTTAGGCGTAGTAGACATACTGTGCCTATTTAAGCCGGTTTTGGTGGATAAAGCGGGGGCAGCTTTTGCTGCAAAGAATGACCCTAGTTCAACTTACGTTTCATGCGCTGCAAGATTTTCTTCACATCTTCCGTAGTGAATGCCCCTTCATAGTTTTCGTTTAGCCACGCTGCAATAATCGTGTTCTTTTCACCTTTCAAATAATGATCATATACTTTTAAGTCTCTGTCTAAATTTTTGGGTTGCTGCTTCTTTTTGAATGGACCGAAGAGTTCACGGCTATATTTGAATGCTTCAATTATCTCGCGCTCGGTTGTATCGGCATCAATTTGAACCCACATTGATCGCACACGCTTAGGCTGACGGAAGTTTCCTTCATATTCGAATCGAATAGGTGTCTCGGTCTGTGCCCGAAGCATGCCGGGCTGATTTGTTTGGATGTAGTAAGAGACACCTGAGTACCAGCGTTCGGCGAGCGCTAGTTCATGGAGTAGCTCAAAAACGTCGCTTTGGTAATCAGAGACCATACTGCCCTCGACTTTGTCCCGCCATGCATTATTCGATTTGTTATCAGGGAAGCCATCGGATGGAACGCCCCATTTTTTGCGGAGTAACATAACACCATGTTGGAACACGGGTTTACGCAGAAGAGTTTTTATTTCGTATTCGGCTGGTGTAAAGCCCGGGTCATCTTTCGACGTACTCATAATTGCATTTTACCGCAATCGGTATGAAAGTTAGGAAACTGCAACCTTTCACTGATGTTTCACTGATAACTCCAAATTTCTACCTTTTCATGGCATAAATATTTCTCCTTACCCGTACAATAGATATACTGGGTACATGGAGAAAAAATGCTAAAAAAGTCAGATTTATATAGTACGTTATGGAAAAGTTGCGATGAATTACGCGGTGGAATGGATGCTTCCCAGTATAAAGACTATATTCTTACCCTCCTTTTCGTTAAATATGTGTCGGATAAATCAAAAGCCAACCCCAATAGCCTCATAGAAGTACCCGCCGGGGGGTCCTTTGATGACATGCTTGCGGCTAAAGGTGACAAGGAAATCGGAGACAAACTAAATAAGATAATTGCCAATCTCGCAAACGCAAATAACCTTCAGAAGGTAATAGACTTAGCTGATTTTAATGATGAGGAAAAACTTGGCAAAGCTAAGGAGATGCAGGATCGACTATCTAAGCTCGTCACTATATTTGCGGATCTAGATTTCCGAGGGTCTCGGGCAGAGGGTGATGATCTGCTGGGTGATGCGTACGAATATTTAATGAGGCATTTTGCTACTGAATCCGGCAAGAGCAAAGGACAATTTTACACACCAGCAGAAGTATCACGTATTCTAGCAAAAGTACTTGGTATAGGGGATGATACCAGGCAGGATCAAACGGTTTATGACCCTGCCTGTGGCTCGGGATCACTATTATTGAAAGTGGCCGATGAATCGCCTCGCGGTATTACCATCTATGGTCAGGAAAAAGATAATGCTACCTGGGCACTTTCTAAGATGAATATGATTCTTCACGGCAATGAGGTCGCCGACATTCAAAAAGGTGACACCATTACTAACCCACAGTTCACGAGTCATGGTGAACTACGGACATTTGACTACGCAGTAGCGAACCCTCCGTTTTCTATAAAGTCGTGGAGTAATGGTCTCGAAAACGAGTACGGCCGGTTTGAGTTGGGACGACCTCCCGAAAAAAACGGAGACTATGCATTTCTCCTACACATTCTGAAGTCACTTAAAAGCACTGGTAGAGCTGCTGTGATCTTACCTCACGGGGTACTATTCAGAGGATATGCCGAAGCTACAATTCGTAAACGTTTAGTAGAGCATGGTTATATCAAAGGAATTATTGGTTTGCCGGCAAATCTATTTTACGGAACTGGGATACCCGCATGCATCATTGTGTTAGATAAAAATAATGCACAATCACGTAAAGGGATCTTTATGATTGATGCTTCCAGTGGTTTTGCTAAAGATGGTCCTAAGAACCGATTACGCAGTCAGGATATACACAAAATAGTGGATGTATTTACAAAACAAACAGAGATTGAACGCTTTTCACGAATGGTTCCAGTGTCAGAAATTGCAGATCCAAAGAATGATTTTAGCCTTAACATTCCACGATATATAGATTCCTCTGAGCCAACGGATATACATGATCTTAATGCACATATAAATGGAGGCATCCCAAACGCCGATATTGAAACACTACAGAAATACTGGGATGCATTTCCTACTTTGCGTGAACAACTGTTTGAGTCTGAAAGAACTGGTTATAGTAAGCTTACGATTCCAGATACTGAGCTGCAGTCAGCAATACTTGAATCTAAAGAATTTACTGAATTATCTGATGAAGTCAATGAGATTACTCTTGAGTGGTTCAATAAATACATATCCGAGTTCGAGCAACTTGATAAAAGCACCAAACTTAGCATTTTAGTATCGAAAATAGGTGAAGACTTATTGGCGAAGTTTAAGAGCATTCCGCTCCTAGATGAATATGACATCTATGAACAATTGATGACGTACTGGCATTCTACAATGCACGACGACGCGTTCATGATTATGAGCGATGGTTGGCTTGAAGCCTCTAGGCCAAGGAAGGCTATTGATGATAAGGAAAGAAAATTAACAGAAACACCTGATCTCGTACTTGGCAATGGAAAAAATGCAGTCAAATATAAAACAGACCTTGTTCCATCTTCTCTCCTTGTAAATAGATATTTCAGTGACAACAAAAATGAGCTAGATGCCCTAACAATTACAGCAGCCGATGCTCAGCAAGAATTAGATGACTTTTTAGAAGAGAATACAGTTGATGAAGGAATTTTAGTCGCTGCTCTAGATGGAGAAAAGATAACAAAAGCTTCAGCAAAGTCTAGGTTGAGTATTTCTTCTGATAAAGAAGAGATAGCGGCATTAAATCATGTTATTGAATTATTCGATAAAACGTCAAAGACGAAAAAGGAAGCTAAACAAGCAGAATCACTACTAACCGAAAGTATTTTAAATAAATATGGCGAACTGACAGATAAAGATGTCAAGGAAATAGTAATAGTAGATAAATGGCAAACGACATTGGCAGCGAGGATAACTCAAGAAGTTACATCTCTAACCCTGGATTTAGTAAATCGTATAGAAATACTTAATGAGAGATACGGTGAGACACTTGCAAATATAGACACAAGACTCGGCGAGTTAGATGATAATTTGAATGCAAGTCTTAATAGAATGGGAATGAAAATTGATGAGCTAGTTATTCCTGACGGTGACTGGACTG
>JAQBRP010000016.1 GCA_028286405.1 Candidatus Saccharimonadota bacterium | reverse complement strand
GGTTTGCGTGCCAAACCAAGTTATGCACGTCAAGAATCGAGAGGCCAGAAGATCGACGGTATGAACTATAACTGGGATCTGACGATCTACTCGGACGGCACCATGATTGACGAAGGAGAATATAGGGCTCAAATTAAGTCGATCAGGAATGCCCACTGGCGTTCCCATCCGGATATTTGTCGCCTGAATACACGCACGCTCTTTGGGGTGGGCCCCTCCGAACCGGAATTATTTGTAGACTTTGCAGAGCAGATAGTTGACGGTGTCCTAACCCGTCGTTCGCCGATTGACGTCATGATTGCCCAAAGAAAGCTTATCGGTAAACTTGAAAAAACAGGCCCAGCAGCACCCTTAACCTAGCTCAATAGCTTGCTGCTTATGCTACAATATTGCTAATGATATTGTTGGATCGGGTCAGTAAAACCTATAACAAGGCCGCCGGGCCATCACTCGACCGTATTAGCCTCCATGTTGAGCCCAAAGAGTTTGTCATTGTGGTCGGGCAGAGCGGTGCTGGTAAAACGACGCTGCTGCGCTTATTAACTCGTGAAGAGCGTCCCACCAGCGGCAAGATTATTATTGGCGGCATCGACTACGACAAGCTAAAAGATAAGGACATTCCGCTGCTACGCCGCAAGATTGGCGTAGTGTTCCAGGACTTTAAATTGTTGCCGAATCGCACGGTGTTTGAAAACGTGGCCTTTGCGCTCGAAATTGTTGGCATGGGCCGCAAAGAAATTAAGCACACCGTGCCCAAAGTACTCGACATTGTGAACTTGAAGGGCAAAGAGAACAGCATGCCCATGCAGCTCTCTGGTGGTGAGCGTCAGCGGGTGGCAATTGCCAGGGCAATCGTCCGCCAACCCCGCATTTTAATTGCCGACGAACCCACTGGTAACCTCGACCCCAAGCATGCTTGGGATGTCATTAAGGTATTAGAAAAAATTAACCGCTATGGTACCACGGTGCTATTAACCACTCACAACCAAGACATTGTTAACAAACTGAAGCGCCGGGTCGTCACCCTGGATCACGGTAAGGTGGCCAGCGACCGCGCCAACGGTTCATACACTGTGGACACCAAGGGAAAGTAATATGAAACGCAAGTGGATTACCTTCGGTCGAATCATACACGCGGGCATCGTGAACTTTATCCGCAACGCCAGCCTGGCCATTGCCGCCGTAGCTGTCATGGTCATCACGCTGACGATTGTCCTATTTTCAGTTATTACCAATGCCACCTTGACGCATACTATCAATGACATTGCCGACAAAATTGATGTCTCTGTGTACTTAAAGGATACGACCACCGAAGCACAGGGTGTAAAGCTAACAAGCCAACTCAAGCAGCTACCTAACGTCGAAAGCGTCCGATACCTCAACAAAGAAGCTGCCCTTAGGCGCTACATCGACCAAAATGCCGACAACGAAACCCTAGCTACTGCCGCCAGCTTGTCGGATAACCCGATTCCGGCAACCATTAATATTAAGCCGCACGAACTTAATAAGATCCAAGACATTAAGAATTTCCTGACCCAAAAGTCGATAGCCGATTTACAAACTGAAGGTTCGCCGTCGTATTCTGGCGACCGGCAGAAAGCTATCGAGAATATTAGCCATGCGGCCGACATTCTGCAAAAAATTGGCATTGCCGGCATTGTGGTGTTTGCAGTCGTTTCGGCGTTAATTATCTTTAACACCATTCAGATGGCTATCTTTAACCGCCGCGACGAAATCAAAATCATGCGTCTGCTAGGGGCCAGTAACTGGTACATTCGAGGACCCTACGTAGTTGAGAGCGCGATTTATGGGCTGCTGTCAGCCATTATCTCAATATTAATTATTAACTCGGCGTTTGTGGCTAGCAGTAGTGCGCTACAGGCGAGCAGTCTAGGGCTGCTGGACATTAACTTTGCCAGTCAGTACTTTGCCGATCACTTCTTTGCGTTCTTGACCTTCCAGCTTGTGCTTGGTATCGTAATAGGTACCGCTTCTTCTCTTATTGCGACCCGTCGGTATCTAAAATTCAAAACGAAATAGGCAAAAATTCTACAGCAACTAAAACTCGTCTCATGGTGGGCGGAGAGTAGGCAACGTTGACAACTCGTGCTAAAATACGGTTACGCTTAAATAACAAAAACGCGATGCAAAAAACAACTAAAAAAGTGACTACTACCGGTAAAATATTCGCGGCCATCATGCTTGGCCTGTTGATTTCGTACACTACCTTTCCGGGCGTTAAAACGGCCTGGGCAGCAGCCACCTGTAGCACCATTGCCGACTGCACCAACCAGATTACTGCTAGCAAAAACGCCGTTAACGACTTAAAGAACCAAGCCGTCAGCTATCAAGATGCCGTTTCGCGTTTGCAGTCGCAAATTAACATCGTGCAGGGCCAGATTAACGTCAACCAAGCCGAACAGGCACGGCTAGAGAAGGAAATCGCCGACGCGCAGGCCCAAGTGGATTATCAAAAGAAAGTGCTGGGTGCCGATTTGCGGGCTATGTACATCGAAGGTCACATGACGACTATTGAATCGCTAGCTACCAGTAATAACTTGAGCGATTACGTTGATAAAGAAGAGAACCGCACGGCCGTGCAGAACTCGATTCAGACCAGCCTTGATAAGATCGCCAAGCTGCAGGCTCAACTGCAAACCCAGCGTGAACAGGTCGCCAGTTTGCTGGCCCAACAGCGCGCCCAGGCATCTCAGCTGAGCTCCGACCGGGCCGAGCAGTCTTCGTTACTGTCATATAACAAGTCGCAACAAGTGGCCTACAACGCCCAGACTTCCCAAAACCAGTCCAAGCTGAACGCCCTGATTGCCGCCCAACGTGCGGCTAACAATTCGTCATCCGTATCGAGTGGTGGCTACGCCTTTGTTCGCTTCTCGGGTGCTGTACGTGACTTTAGCCCAAGTGACTATCCATATGCCAACGCCGGCTTTAGTATGAGTACCGCTCCCGGCTGTAACGATAACGACGGTCCCGACAAGTGGGGCTACTGCACTCGCCAATGTGTTTCCTACGCCGCCTGGGCAGTCGAGGCCTCCGGCCGCAGCGCACCATACGGTTGGGGCAACGCCAAGAATTGGGACGATCGGGCCCGGGCCGCTAACATTCCAGTTTACAGCTCTCCAGCAGTTGGCGACATCGCCGTTAGTAACAGCGGAACCTGGGGTCACGTTATGTATGTTGAAGCCGTCAGCGGTGACCGAATTTATGTCTCGCAATATAATGCTCAGCTTGATGGTCGACTGTCTTATCAGTGGCGCGACTGGCAATAAATCGCTATAATCTAGGCTAGATGAGAGGGAAACAAACACAGCAGTCTTCGACTGGTCAGCCGAAGCGCTTATGGCGTAGTAAAGCATTGCGCAGCATTGGCGTCTTGGTGTTGGTGGCGGCAGTTTTTGCCGGGGGCGTCAACGTCGGCAACGGCACTATTAGCTGGTCACACAGCACCGGTCGTAACGGTAGTTTGCCCGAAACCTTGAATTACTCGGCAGTTAACGATGTTTACAAGTCACTCATTGAAAACTACGACGGCAAACTCACCGAATCACAGCTTATTAATGGCCTCAAGCACGGCCTGGCCGAAGCTACGAAGGACCCATACACCAGCTACTTCACGCCAACTGAAGCCCAGTCATTTAACGACAGCCTGCAAGGACAGTTTAGCGGCATTGGAGCCGAACTTGGCAAAAACGAGCAGGGCAACATTCAGGTAATTGCACCAATCGCTGGTACGCCAGCCGAAAAAGCTGGCATTAAGCCTAGGGACGTCATTGCCACGGTGAACGGCAAGACCACTGTCGGCATGTCGGTGGACGATGCGGTAAAAGCGATTCGCGGCACGTCGGGCAGCAAAGTGAAGCTGCAGCTTGTCCGCGGCGGCACGGAAGCCCTGGTACTCGAAATTACCCGCGAAACCATCCACATTCCAAGCGTGACCACCAAAACCCTTGACGGTAACGTTGGCTACCTGCAAGTCAGCACCTTCGGTGCTGACACCGCCGGCCTGGTACATCAAGCTGCCGCTAAGTTTAAGCAGGATGGCGTTAAGGGCATGGTGCTCGATTTGCGCAATAACCCCGGTGGGCAAGTCGACACCGCCGTATCGATTGCCAGCGAATGGCTACCCGAAAACCAGCTGATTATGCAAGAAAAGCGCGGCAACACGGTTATACAAACCTACCAGTCTACTGGCAGCGCCCAACTAGCTAGCATGCCAACGGTAGTGCTGATTAACGATGGTTCGGCCTCGGCTTCCGAAATTGTGGCCGCCGCCCTGCACGACAACAAGCACGCCTACATTATTGGCGAAAAGAGCTACGGCAAAGGCGTCGTGCAACGCATTATTAACTTCGGTGATGATAGCCAACTTAAAGTCACCGTGGCTAGCTGGTTCCGCCCCAATGGCAAGAACATCAACCACCAAGGCATTACGCCCGATCAGAAGGTGGCGCTCAGCGACGCCGACGCCAAAGCTACTAACGACACGCAGCTCAAAGCAGCCCAAGCTTACCTAGCTAAATAACCTTGTGAGCCAGCGAGCGGCTGTGCTATGATTGGTGAGAAATAAAGAGGGCAGAGGTGTTTAGCGTGGCGACAAAGCCGACGAAGTATATTTTTGTTACTGGTGGTGTACTTTCCGGGCTCGGCAAGGGTATCACCGCCGCCTCAATTGCCAACCTCTTAAAAGCCCGCGGGCTCTCGGTTAACCTCCAAAAATGTGACCCGTACTTGAATGTCGATGCCGGCTTATTAAACCCTCGCGAACATGGCGAATGCTTTGTGACCAAAGACGGCGCCGAAACTGACCTCGACCTCGGTCACTATGAACGCTTTATCGACGAAGAGCTTACCCAAATCAGTAGTTTAATGAGTGGTCGGGTACTGCGCCAAGTGATTGAAGACGAGCGTAATGGCAAATACGAAGGTCGTTCAGTTCAAATTATTCCCCAAGTCACCAGCAAAATTCAAGACTTTATTGAGGAAGCCGGCAAGGGCTTTGATGTACACATCGTCGAAATTGGCGGCACCGTGGGCGACTACGAATCGCTCAGTTTTATAGAGGCGATTCGTGAGTTTAGTATGCGCGTCGGTCGTGAAAACTGCTGCTACGTACACTTGGTGTACCTGCCGTATCTAGGCGCTAGTAAAGAAACCAAAACCAAGCCCGCCCAAAACTCGGTCCGCGAAATTCGCGGCCTCGGTATTCAACCGGACATTTTAATGGCCCGTTCTGAAGCAATGCCACCCCCCAGTGTTAAAACCAAACTTAGTCAGTTCTGTGGCGTCGGCGAAGAGGCAATAGCGCTGCTACCCAATGCCCGCAGCATTTATGACGTCCCCTTAACACTCGAAGATGAAGGTATCGCCGATGTTATTGCCGGCAAGCTCGACCTGCAAACCACCAAGCCCGACCTCAGCGACTGGCGCGAAATGGTCAAACGAGCCACCACCAAGTACGACAAAAAAGTCACCATCGGTATTGTTGCCAAGTACATGGATAACGCCGATACGTACATGTGTGTATTTGAGGCTCTGAAAGCCGCTGCCTGGTGGAATGACGTCAGTATCGACATTGAGTGGGTCGACGCCACAAAAGTCGATGACGCGGTCGATCTGAGCGCCTACGATGGTATTGTGGTGCCTGGCGGCTTCGGCACTCGCGGCGTGGACGGCAAAATCAAAGCCGCCCAAACGGCGCTGCAAACTAAGTTACCATACCTGGGCCTCTGTTACGGCTTGCACATGGCCGTCATCGCGGCCGCTCGCTTACACGGCGTAACCGACGCTAGCACCACTGAAGTTGACCCCGACACCACTAATCCTGTTATTGCCACCATGGCTGGCCAAGAGGGCAAAGAAAGCACCGGCGGCACCATGCGCTTGGGCGATTATGATTGCGACTTAACGCCCGGCAGCCTGGCAGCCAAAGTGTATGGCAGCGAAAAGATTATCGAACGACACCGGCACCGCTACGAGTGCAATGCCGATTACGTCGAGCAGTACGAAAGCTGGGGCATCCGTGCAGTTGGCCGTAACCCGCAGACTAATCTGGTTGAAGTCATTGAAGGCGTCGACCACCCATTCTTCTTAGCCAGCCAATTCCACCCTGAATTTAAGGGTCGTCCAGTGCGGGCTCACCCGATGTTTGACGGCTTCATTAAAGCAGCAATCGCTAGGCAAAAGTAGTCGTCCGCGCCTTGCCATCAGAGGCAATCTGAGCTACCATAAGCAATATGCACCCAAAACGAATCCTGCTGGTTGAAGACGACGACGCCCTGGCAAATGTGTACCTTATGCGCCTCCAGGCCGAAGGTTTTGACGTCCGCCGCGTCGCCAACGGCGAAGACGCCCTAGCTGACGCCATTAGCTACAAACCCGATCTGGTACTGCTCGATGTTATGATGCCAAAAGTCAGCGGCTTCGACGTGCTCGACATTCTGCGCAATACCCCCGAAACCGCCAACCTCAAGGTTATTATGCTAACCGCCCTCAGCCAAGAAAGCGACAAGCAACGCGCCGAATCACTCGGGGTAGACGATTACATGGTCAAATCCCAAGTCGTTATAGCTGACGTTATTGAACGAATCAAGCACCACCTCGGCCTCTAGCGCTAACACCTTATTGACTTTTTATACAACTTATGCTAATATTTTTAGAGTAAACCACTAAAAATATGACAGTTGCCTCACACAATCAAGCCCCACTTGCCGCTCCTCGAGAAGAGAGAACCGATCTGCTACGTATGCAAGAGTTACGCCAAACAGAAGCCGAGTTCATGGTCGAGGAACCTATATATGATATTGAAAGTATTGGCCTCCACCCCCAAGACAGCGTAGCTGACATTAGTGTAGTGGCAGAAATCGTACTCCAGGTTGATAACCCTGAGCGTGGCATAAGTAGTCAGGACGCACATGTGGCTATCTTGAGAATGAAAAATCGTACCGATGGGCGGAATATCTATGTACTGCAGGGTCTGGATGTTGATGAAGCTGGCAACGCTATTGCGAATAAGCATTTCGTGCCCGTTCGCTCTAAGGGTATAACACTTGGTCGCTTTGCCGATAGTGGTCATGCCGAGGGTAAGCACACTCCCGTATCTGCCGAAGCGTTATGGGGCAAAGGTTTCCAGTATGATGAGGGTGTCTCTCGGGAGCACATTACTCTAACAAGCTTTGGCCCCCGTCTATTTATGCACGAGACCTCTACGAACGGCACTCGTCTTAAGGGTAAAGTCTTTGCGACCGAAAGTCATGTGTCGGAACACACGATTAGCGCTTCAGAATTAGCGCGTCGCCGTCAATTACTGAATGAGCAGGACGAATTTGCTGGCCGTAAAGTCATTACCCGTAATACAACAGTTGGACCAAAGGGCGAAGCGACCGTTGATATCCGCTCTTGGGGTGCCGGAGCAGAAGCGATAGTTGTTGATCCAGATAAAGACCCACAACCTTACAAAGAGCTCTTCGACGCATTTATGAAGGACCTTGATAGTACCCGTCGCTGGGGTCCTGAAGGAGGCTTAGATGAAGAGGCTGTGTTGGCGGCCATCCACCGAGCTGTCTCATCTAGTATGGAATATGATCTTCCATATGTGAATGAGATATCGGAAATGATGCAAAAAAGCGGTAGCGACCATCGTAAGATTAACCTTGCTTGGTATCTGGATAGCAAGAAGGGAGTGTGCCGCCAGATGGCGCTTGCTGCTGCTTGGCTCGGATCCGAGGCAGCTGAGCGTGGTCTACTCACGGGTCGTATGACTGCTGAAGTAAATCAACGCGTACATGACAACGCAGCTCATGAATGGGCTCGTTATACTGCAGCTAACGGCGAAGTGTTTATTATCGACCCGGCCCAGCGTTATTTTGGTCGCTTGGCCAACCTATCGTACAGGCCCGATCGTTGGGAGTATTTTCGTTCGGGTGAAAAGGATGCCTATATGCAGAAGTTTAGCGGCAACGCGGTTGTTAGCCGAGTGCTAGGTGACAGTACCCAAATAGATATGCAGTTTTAAAGCAAGAATTATTCTAAACTATGGAAAACTTCCCCAAACCCGATCCAGCACCTCAAGAATCACGATTAGGTACGCGCTACACACGCCTATTTGCGACCCAAGATCATGGAGGACGTGAGCGGCTAGTTGTGTCGTCTGCAACACGGCAGCAGGCAGTGGGGCGTCTGTCATCAGCTCTTCACTTTAACAGAGAGCTCGGGGACATTCTTAATCGCCATTTAGGGCCAGTAGTGAGGGGTGATGCAGGCATCGTCGCGGGTCAAGAGCTTACCGTCGTCGATGGCTTACGTACAGTCGAGCAACTTCGCGTAGAGGCGGGAACGTATTTTCTGCGAAAAATAGATCAACTTGCAGCTATTGAAGATGTTATGCCGCTACGCATAACCGAGGATACACAGAAAACTCCTGATAAATATGCGGCACCAGTGTCCAGCATGACAAGCCGGGAGTATGCAGCATTGTTATGCTTGGCAAAACTTGATGGAACTTTTGATGACCGTATGGTTAGCTCTACGGATCAAATTAGTATAAATGCACGGGGTGACATGGAAGGTCAGAGCCGCTTCGCAGCCGATACCGCCCTGGGTATTGCTGAACCCCCGCATCAATCTGCGCAATAATAACTAACCCAAATGTGGTTGGTTTAAATGACGGTGACTTCGGTGCGGCTAACGCTGCGACCGGTGAACAGGCGAACTTTGCGGCTTTGGAACTGCACGATGCCGTCTTTGGCAGCATGGATGGTGAAGTTGCGGCTGACTTTAGTGCCAACGCCACCGCGCTTGCTCATGCCAACCTGACGAACAATAACTTCGCCGGTGCGAACTTTTTGGCCGCCGCTACGCTTAACACCCAGGCGCTGGCCGGGACTATCGTGGACGTTTTTGGCGGTACCGCCAGCTTTTACGTGTGACATATGTAGATAACTCCTACAAAATTAGTAAATCAATCTGTTGTATTGTACTAAAAAACAGCGGTCGCGTCAAGAAGTAGTAGACTACTTGGCGGTCAGTATCAAGAGGTCGCGGGCAACGAACTGATCAGGCCTTGAATAAATCAGCGGCCGACCAGTGTTACTTGCCAGCACCACCTCGGCATAACCCAGGTCGTTGAGCTGGTCGGTTAGTGGCAAGCGCTTAAACTCACCTTGGCGGGTTTGCCATGCCGGGACGGCCAAACAAAGGCGGGCACCGGGCGCTAGTTGTTCGTGCAAGTTGCGCAGGGACTTTTTAATAATTAAATTACATTCGCTAATGGTCTGGTTAAGGATTTCGTTGCTCGGCATAGTGGTAAACGGACGGCCCAGGTAAGTTTCGGCAGCCACAAAATCGGCCTGGACAGACCAAGTGAAATTGGTAGCATCGCCGACTTGTAAAACTGCTTCCAGGTCGGGTAGGTCATATAACTCATGCAGCCATTCCAGGTTCTTTTCGGAGTACTTAACCATGCGCGGTTCTAGGTCGGTACCAACCACGTGGTAGCCCATCAGCGAAGCTTCTTGCAGCAGCACGCCGGTACCGCAGAAGGGGTCTAAAATAGTCTTGTTTAACAGATTAAATGGTATTGGTTTACCGGCTGGGATATCGCAAATATTTTGTAGCTTTTCGCTCGGCAACTGACCGACCGCTAGGTTAACGATAATTTGGGCCAGCTTGGGCGGTAGCATGCCAACTTTAGTGTCGCGCGAGGGGCGTTCGCGGTCGCGGCGAGTATAGGCATCAATATCTTGCACCTTGACGGTTTGGCCAACTAAAACTTGGTCGCCATCGCGCACAAATACCAGCTCCCAGCCAGTTGGTGTGGTGAGTTTGTTGTGAATGACCTGGGCAGCGTTTAACTCGTGGGCTTTGTTTGGGATTAAGCGGACATTGCGGCCAGTCTTTTTAATGGCTTTTTTAACGGTTAAGCCGGTGGCCTCAATGCGCTGGATGGTTTCGGTAAAGCCGTATACGCTGAGGCCCAGTGTCATTTTGCCTTCGGGCATGGTTTGGGAGTGGCCAGGGGCTACCTGAATTAAGAACCTTTCGACGTCTTTCCAGCTGTTGGTGTCGAGAGTGGTGAGTAGTTTACAGAACTTAACAGAGCCGCCCAAGCGGTCAAAGGCCAGTAGACAGGGGTCGACGTCAACCACAGCGGCTTGCTCGCCGGCGGCCCGCACAACGCCCGATCCGTATAGACTTTCTAGCTCGGCCAAGCCAAGCTCGGCCTGGCGGCCTAAAATTAATAAACTTTGCATCTACCTACAGTATAACCGATGTTGCGCTATACTGGAGGGGCATATGGCTGAGAATAACTCTTTCTGGCGCAAGCGCTGGAAACTAATCCTGAACATTGTGACAATTTTGGCACTAGTACTGCTTGCCTATGCCATTCGTGGTGACCTCGTTGATACCCTCAATAACATCAAGCGGGTTAATGCCTGGTTACTACTGTTATTACTGCCGCTGCAGGCGCTAAACTATCATGCCCAAACTAAGCTGTACCAGGGGATGTTTAAGATTGTTGGCAATAATTTGCCGTATAAATTCCTGTACAAAGCGGCGCTGGAGCTAAATTTTGTAAATCACGTATTTCCTAGTGGTGGAGCAGCCGGTATCTCGTACTTTGGCCTGCGGCTGAAGACTACCGAGATTACGGCCGCTAAAGCCACACTGATTCAAGTTATGAAGCTGGCGCTGACGTTCTTGTCGTTTGAAGTGCTGCTCATGGTTGGCATGCTTTGTTTGGCAGCCATGGGGCGGGTGAATAATCTGACCATTTTAGTGGGCACCGCCTTATCTACGTTGCTGCTGGTAGGTACCTTCGGTTTTGTATATGTCGTAGAAAGCAAATCTCGAATTAATAACTTTTTTACGGGCGTTACTAAGGTTTTGAACCGCCTTATTCAACTCGTGCGACCCAAACACCCCGAAACCATTAAGATTTCCAAAGCCCGCGAAGTATTCAATGATTTTCACGATAACTATAAGCAGTTGCGCCAAAGTCTACCGCAGCTCAAAGCACCATTTTGGTGGGCGTTAGCCATGAACTTAACCGAAATTCTGTCGATTTACGTCGTGTTCCTGGCCTTTAACGAGTTTGTGAACATTGGTGCGGTTATTCTGGCCTATGGTGTCGCCAACTTTGCCGGACTCATTTCGGTGCTGCCGGGCGGCGTGGGTATTTATGAGTTCTTGATGACCGCGGTGCTGGCCACGGCTGGAGTACCGGCCAGTGTCAGCCTGCCGGTAATTATTATGTACCGCGTGCTGAGCACCCTCATTCAGGTGCCACCAGGCTATTACTTGTACCAAAAGAACCTGTCGAGTAGCCAAAAACGCGCCGTACAGGGGGTGTAAATGGAACCGGGTGCCGTCGAAATTGGGGTTGGTGAGCTTGTAGCGCTTATTAATCAGACCTTCGATTACGCCTATCCATCGGTAACCGTTACCGGTGAGCTGGCCAACTTGCGCGTCAGCAAGGGTAAGTGGCTGTACTTCGCCCTTAAAGACGAATTCGCTAGCGTAAAGTTCTTTGGCACCGTGTACATGCTGCCGGGACCGCTGGAAGATGGCATGCTGCTCAAAGTAGTGGCTACGCCGCGGCTGCACAATTTGTACGGCTTTAGTATGAATGTGCAGTCTATTCAGCCAGCCGGGGAAGGGTCGATTCGCAAGGCTGCCGAACTGCTGCAGCTACAACTCACCAAAGAAGGTTTGTTTGATGAATCTCGCAAGCGGCCACTGCCGTATCCCCCGGCGCGCATCGGCCTAATTACCTCGCGGCAATCGGCGGCTTACGCCGACTTTACTAAGATTTTAAATGCCCGCTGGGGCGGGGTGGCAATTGACGTCATTGATGTGCAAGTGCAAGGTGAACCAGCGCCGCGTCAGATTGTGGCGGCCATTGAGCAGTTTAACGCCATGGCCGAACCGCCAGAGGTACTGATACTGATTCGTGGTGGCGGTAGCGCCGAAGATCTAGCTGCCTTTTCAACCGAACAGGTCACTCGAGCAGTAGCCGCTAGCCGGGTGCCCACATTGGTAGCTATTGGGCACGAGGTTGATCTTTCGCTGGCTGAACTGGCCGCCGATAGGCGGGCCAGCACACCAAGTAATGCCGCTGAGCTGCTAGTACCCGATCGACAGCACGAGCTGCAGGTGCTCAGCGACATCCGTAAGCAACTGGGGCATTTATTACGCCAATCGGTGACTGATCGACAAGCGGCACTGGCCCGCTCTACAGAGTATTTACAGCAGGCCTGGCAGCAGTTGGCTGCTGACCAAAAGCGCGAGCTAGCCCTCAAGCGCCAATTGCTCATGGCCTACGATCCGGCAGCTGCTCTAAAACGTGGCTACGCTATTTTGCGTGACGGCACCAGGCCGATCACTTCGGTCAAAAAACTGAAGGCCGGGCAAGCGGTAGTAATTGATTTGCAAGATGGGCAGGCACAGGCAACAATTAATCATCTTGGGCCACGCAAATAAGCTGGTAGTATAGGTTTATATGGCAAATAAGAATGTTGATTACCGCAAGCTGAGTGACGAGCTCGACACCATTTTAAACCGCTTACAAAGTGGGGAGTTGGGCATCGATGAAGCCGTGCCGGCTTATGAGCGGGGCATGCAGCTGGTCAAAGAACTCGAAAAGTACTTGCAGACAGCCGAAAACCGTATCACCGAACTGCAAGCCAAGCTCCAGGACTAAGTATGATATGGTTGGCGCTCATCGGTTTGGTGGTGTTGTTCAGTTTTAGCTTTGTGCTGCTGTTTGGTGCGCCGTATGTACCAACCCTAACGCCGCAAGTGGAAGTAGCGCTGGAACTCGTGAACTTGAAGCCCGGTGAAACGCTGTTAGAGCTGGGTTGCGGGGACGGTAAGGTGTTAATTGCCGCTGCCCAGACTGGCTTGCACGCTGTAGGCTATGAACTAAACCCGCTGCTAGCCTTCGTAGCTTGGGCCCGAACTAGACGCTTTAAGGGCGCTGTACGCGTAGTCTGCGGTAACTTCTGGACCAAGCAATGGCCCGAGGCAAGCGGTATTTTTACGTTTTTGCACCCGCGATTTATGAAAAAGCTGGATAAAAAAATTGTTCAATCGAATATGCAAAACGTCAAACTGGTGAGTTTTGCATTCGCGGTGCCTGGTCGTACGCCGACGCGAGAGAAAAAAGGTGTTTTGCTGTACGATTACGCCGATTGATCGTCGCTCCTGCCTGTGGTACCATCGTAGCTATGAGAAAGCATAACCAGAACGGCGCAATTAATGTGCTGGTGCTACCCTTAATTTTAGCCAGCCTCTTCTTGATTGGTGCCTTAGGCTTTGGCTTTTGGGCGTACGGTGAGCGCCAAGATTATAAAAATAACTCCGACCAAAAAGCTGCTGCTGCTGTAGTGATTGCCAAGCAACAAGAAGCCGCTGTCAAAGACAAACAATACGCCGAGGCTGCTAAATTACCGCTCAAAACCTACAACGGTCCCGAGGAATACGGCAGCTTAGCACTACAGTACCCTAAAACCTGGAGTGCCTACGTGGTCACGGGCGAGGGTAGTGATGCGGGGCTTAGTGGTTACTTTAACCCTGACTTTGTGCCAACCGTGGGTGCCGAAAGTAGTACCTTCGCCCTGCGCATTGAAGTAGTAGATAGCGCCTATAGCGAAGTTCTAAGTGATTACAGCGATCAAGAAGGTGTCACGATTACACCGTACGCCTTGCCAAAACTGCCAAAAGTTATTGGCGTGAAGGTTGATGGCCAAATTGAAGATGCCAAGAAGGGCAGCATGGTTATTCTGCCAGTCCGCGACAAGACCCTAAAGATCTACACCGAAGCTGACGCCTTCATGGCCGACTTCAATAACAATATTCTGCCGAATTTGACATTCTCCCCGTAACAATTTTCCGCTATACTACCAATTAGTAAGTGAGGAGCGGGTTATGGTGCGTGCGGCCGACGAGCCGATTCAGTCGCAGCAATTATTGCTTGGATTAGCCGAGCAACTAAAGCTGCCGTTGCTCCAAATTGCCCGCCGCGCCGAGCTGGCTTCACTGGGCCAAGACGTCGACCTGGCCGCCATCCAAGCCACGGCCGATTCGGCACTTCGTTTGGTCGATTCCTATGTACTTGGTGTACGCCTGGCCGAGGGCGGCCAGGCGGCACTGGAGCTCGAACCAGTATCGGTCTCCTCGGTGTTATACGATACGGCCCACCAACTAAGCAGTGTTGCCAAGTTCTACGGTGTCCACCTAGAACTCAGCATTGGCGGTCGTTATGCGCCGGTACTCACCAATCGAGAGGGCCTGCAAGCAGCCTTAACCAGCCTTGGTGTGGCTTTAATTGAAGCCTTGCCAGCGCTGAATAGTCAGCAACTCACGCTGCAACTGGGAGCCCACCGCAGCCGCTATGGCATCGTGGCCGGATTATACAGCGATAGTGAAGCACTGACGGCCGAAAGCCTACGTCGGGGCAACCAGCTGCTCGGCAAGAGCCGCCAGCCATTAGTCGGCGTGTCACACAGTAGCGGAGCCGGTATTTTTGTGGCCGACGCTATTTTGCAGGCCATGAATTTACGCCTGCAACCTACCCGCCACAATCGTCTATATGGGCTCGGTGCCGTCATGCAATCTAACAACCAGCTGCAGCTCGTATGAAGATCGTCTTATTAGAACCCGACAAAGTACTGGCCAACACCTATCGCCAGGCGCTGACACAGGCTGGCCACAAAGTAGTGATGTGTGCCACTGCGCAGGCGGCAATATTTGCCGCCGACGAGCTCAAGCCCGACCTGGTGATTATGGAACTACAGCTCACCAGCCACTCGGGCATCGAGTTTTTGTATGAATTCCGCAGTTACGACGACTGGACGGCTGTGCCGGTGATTGTGTTAACCAACGTGCCAGCCGGTGAGTTCAGCGATTGCTGGAGTCTGCTACGTGACCAGCTGGGCGTGCAGGGTTATCACTACAAGCCGCTGACCAGCTTACGCACCTTATTGCGTGCAGTCAGCGCCGTGAATCCTGTAACTGTATGAATCAACTCATTACCGATGGCATTATTTTATCGCGTACCAACTACGGCGAAGCCGATCGGATTATTAAGCTACTGACCCCGGCAAACGGTAAAATTAGCTTAATTGCCAGGGGTGTGCGCAAACCCAAGAGTAAGTTAGCTGGCGGCATTGAGCTATTTAGTGTGAGCGGCATCACATATATTAAGGGCAGGGGAGAGCTTGGAACACTGGTATCGGCTCGTTTAGACAAACATTACGGCAAGATTGTAAAAAACATTGACCGAGTGCAGCTGGGCTATGAACTTATTAAAGCGCTCGACCGGGCAACCGAAGACGAGCCAGAGGCCGAATACTTCGAGCTACTACAGCAGGTATTTGAAGCCCTGAACGACGATTCGATTGACGTGGCTCTGGTGCGTTTTTGGTTTAATGTGCAGCTGGTAAAGCTGTCCGGCCACTCGCCCAATTTACACACCGATGCCACGGGCGCAAAACTGTCGGCCGATCTGCGTTACACCTTTGATTTTGACAATGTATCATTCGCCGAACATCCCGAAGGGCAGTTCACGCCCGACCACATTAAGTTCCTGCGCCTGGCCTTTGCTGGCGGTTCGCCCAAACTATTGCAGCAAGTCACTGGTGTGCCCAAGTTGCTGCCAATTGTCATGCCGCTGGTGCAAACTATGCTAACTTCTTACATTCGGGTATAATTTTCAGCAATGAGCAACACCAAACTTGAAGACATCGTTAGCCTCTGTAAACGCCGCGGATTTATTTACCCAGGCTCAGACGTATACGGTGGATTAAGTGGTACTTGGGATTACGGTCCGCTTGGCGTTCAGCTGAAGCGCAATATTTTGCAGCTTTGGTGGAAGATGTTCGTCGACGACCGTGAGGACATGCTCGGCGTTGACGCCGCTATTTTAATGAATCAAAAAGTTTGGCAGGCCAGTGGTCATGTTGACACCTTTACTGACCCACTCGTCGAGTGCTCAAACTGCCATGCCCGCCACCGTGCTGACAAGCTGGACGATCCTAACAAGTGCCCAACTTGTGGCAAAACCGATACGTTTGGCGAAGCGCGCCAGTTCAATATGATGTTCCGCACATTTGTTGGTCCAAACCAAGGTGAAGAAGTGACGATTGGTGCGCCACTGGATGAACAGAAGCGAAGTGTTGACCTTGAAGGTCGTAAAGCGATAACTTACGAACCATCAAGTGTTTCATACCTACGGCCAGAAACCGCGCAGGGTATTTTTACGAACTTTAAAAATGTCGTAGATTCGTTTTACCCCGATATGCCATTTGGTTTGGCGCAGCAGGGCAAGGCCTTCCGCAACGAGATTAGTCCGCGTGACTTTGTGTTTCGCTCGCGCGAGTTTGAACAGATGGAAATCGAGTATTTTGTGCACCCCGATAACTGGGAAGAAGCCTTTACTATGTGGCTGAAGTTGGTGCACGAGTGGACCGACGCGCTCGGTCTGCCGACAGAATCGGTACACGAATTAGAAGTGCCCGAAGCTGACCGTGCCCACTATAGCAAGCGCACCGTCGACTTTGAATTTGATTTTCCAATTGGCCGCGAAGAGCTTTTGGGCCTGGCTTATCGCACTGACTTTGACCTGCAGAACATCCAAAAGGCAAGCGGTAAAAGTATGGACTACCGACCAAAAGACGGTGGTGAACCGTTTGTGCCACACGTGATTGAACCGTCGTTTGGCTTGGAGCGCAGCATTATGGCCGTATTGGCTGCCGCTTACACCGAAGACGAAGTGAACGGTGAAAAGCGCACCTATCTAAAACTGCCAAAGCACCTCGCGCCAGTTAAAGTTGCGGTATCGCCACTGCTCAAAAACAAGCCAGAACTTGTCGAAAAAGCTCGCGAAGTATACACGGCACTCAAAAAAGAATTCGGCAATGTCATGTGGGACGACAATGGCAACATCGGCAAACGCTACCGTAGGCAAGATGAAATTGGTACGCCGTACTGCGTGGTTATCGACTTTGACACGCTTGAAGACGGCACGGTTACGGTCCGTGATCGTGACACGACCGAGCAACAACGAGTAGCTAGCACAGAGCTAACTAGTAAACTTGCATAAAATACATGAAATTTTTGCTAACATCATCGGGCATTAGTACACGATCGATCGGAGCGACATTACAGCAGATGGTTGGCAAGCCAGCTGGCGAAGCTACAATTGGTTTTATTCCGACGGCTGCTAACGTTGAAGAACGTAATAAAGACTGGGTCGTAAATCAGTTCTTGAATTTGTGGAGGTACGGGTTTAATCAGATTGATATCGTGGATCCGTCAGCTGCTGGCGTTGATTGGAAGGCTCGCCTAGAAGACGTGGATATTGTTTATGTATTGGGGGGCAATACATTCCATTTGCTGGATCAAGTCCGTAAAACTGGCTTTGATACCTGGCTGAAGGATAATTTAAAAGATAAAGTGTACGTCGGTGGTAGCGCAAGTACAATTCTCATGACTCCCTCGATCGAGCTAGCAGGCATGGAGCCTGGAGACGAGAATTTGCCTGCGCTGACAGATCTCACAGGGCTCAATTATGTGGACTTCGAGATTGAGCCACACTGCGACGCTGCGCGATTTGAAAAAGTTAAGGCTTACGCCAAAACTCGATCGAACCCTGTGTATGCGATTGATGACGCAACAGCCATAAAAGTAGTCGATGGGGAAGTCGAAGTCATTAGCAGTGGTCTTTGGCAGTTGTTCAACGAATCGTGAGAGCCTTACGCCGTACACAGTTCGGGGATCCCATTCTACGTCAGGTAACGAAGCGGCTTAGTCAGGTCGAGATCCAGTCAGATGGCTTCCAAAAATTGATTGGGCGCATGCGCTATACCCTGGAAAATAAAGAGTATGGCGTTGGTCTAGCTGCACCGCAAGTCGGAAAGAGCCTGGCACTTATCTTAGTTGGCATTAAGCCGACACCGTCACGACCAAAGCATCCAACGGTTAACATGGTGCTTATTAATCCTGAAGTTATCAAGACATATGGCGGCAAGGAGCCAATGTGGGAAGGCTGCCTGAGCTTTGGTGGCACCAAGAACTTCCCGTATGCGCAGGTGCCACGTTATAAAAAGGTACGCCTCCGTTGGCAAGACGAAAACGCTACATCGCACGAACGTGATTTTGATGGCCTGCTTGCCCATGTGCTGCAGCATGAGGTCGACCATTTGAACGGCGTGCTGTTTGTCGATCGGGTCGAGGACACCAAATCGTATATGACAATCGCTGAATATAAGAAGCGTTACCTGCGCTAGGCCCGTGCTAGACTAGGTTGATGATTACGTACTATACCGACGGCAGCGCCAGCCCTAATCCTGGGCCCGGCGGCTTCTCGGTTATTAAAGACATGCAGGTCTGTGTGCTTGGCGGTGAGCCAGATGGGACACTAGTGACTACTAACATCCGCATGGAAGGCCTGGCGATTATTGCTGCCCTTAAAAACGCAAATGGCCAGCCCTGCGTTATTTATACCGACAGCGAATTTTGGATTAATGTGATCACTATTTGGTCGCTCAACTGGGAGAAGAATAGCTGGAGTAAGAAGGGTGGGGCCATTAAAAACCTCGATATCGTCAAAGAGGCCTGCGCGCTACATCGTGATAGCCAGGCTAAACTCATATGGACCAAAGGCCACGCTGGCGATCCCGGTAACGAACTGGCCGATCACTGGGCTAACAAAGCCCGTGAGCAGAATATCGCAAAGCACAAAGTGTAGAAACTACACTATTGTGAAAGTGCTGTGCAGCGTAGAATGGCAACCATAGGTATGAGCGAGACAACTCCTACAGTAAAAGGTGAACAGCCCAGCCCTGACGCGTCCCTAGATAGTCTGGTGGCGATAGCAGTGGGCGAAGCGAACCGCGTAGATGCCTTTCACGACCAACGTATAACCGCCGTAAACCTGCCGTTTGGTTGGCTGAGTCTAGACCGGGTCGATGCCCAAGCTGCACTTCATGTAGCACACGACCTCCATGGCATGACTCCCCCCGATGACTTTGTATCTTATGGCGACATTGCGCCGTATTACTGCAAGGTGACGATGAGTATAGAGGATCATGTACAGGATTGGCCCAAGGAGTTGAAGGAAAGAGCAGAGATGGAAGATAAAGCACTAGTTCCAGTATTTGGCCTAGAATTAACACGACGCCGATTAGTTGAAATCAGATTTGCAGTGAGCTATCTGTTTTGGGATGAGCGCTGTGATTATGTGCTCCGTGATCCAGAAGAAGATGAAATTATTGATGGCGACGAGACGCTGGTGGATCTTGAGCAGCCCCTTGATGATGAGACTACAGAGAGTGGACTAAGTGCTATCGACCTTGACGCATTCACTGATCTATGTAGCACGTTAGAAATGCCGTCATCAACGAGCAGGAGGGGTCTGCGCCTCCGGCAGATCGCTTCCGCCATGAGGTGTGTAAAAGAGCAAGAACCGATAGTACTTACAGACTTTCTCAATAGTGGTACCTACACGCTGCCTCACTAAACGCTAATTTTACAGCAGATTTTTGGGCCAGCGTCGAGTAGAATAGGGCTTACGTTTTAGAAATAAATAATGAGCCAGAGCCTCTTTTAAGGCGGCTCAAAAAGTGGAGCCACAATGGATCAAGATTCGAATAAACTGCCCGACGATATTCTGGCCAACGAAGATGCCGATATGCGTAATTACCAAGAAAGCGATGTCTTTTTGTGGGCCAACAATTTGGTGCAATACAAGGACGACTTAAAGATTGACGTGTTTTTGATCAACAAGAATTACGTGGTCTACAAAACAGCTCGTGGCGGTGGTATTAGCAAGCAGCTGGAGCCAATTTTTGTGGATGAAATGCTGGAGTATGTACTAAAGGGTGCGGCTGAAGGTATGATCGTCCGCGACTTTGAGGCTGCCGAAGCTGAGGACAAAGTGCTGCAGCGCACACTGCTATCGAATGTCGATAAAGCCAAGGAAGTGCTGGGTTGGGTACGAACACAGGAGCACGAAATCGAGGTCTTCGTGGAGGAAGAACATGACTTCAGGCGCATTAAGGGCATTATGGCTCGGGTTAGCCATCCCCAAATGGATAAGCCGTTCTACATCTTTAAAGTATTGCCCCAGTCAAACATTATGCGTGGCAAACAGGGGTGGATGCTGCGTGGTGATAAGTTTGTGCCGTTTGATGCTGACGCAGCGCTCCGTATTCCAACCGAACCACAACTTTTACTGCTCGACCAAGATATATACGTGTTTAATCAAACCAAACTGAAGCAGCTGTTCGGCTACGACGCCAAAGAAGCTAGCATTGCCCAGCAAAAGGTGGCAGAAATTGAGCGTAATTTTAAGCTGACCTTCGACGGCGAAAACACTATGCAAACACTGGTGAAGGGCAAGAAGAGTATTATTAAAAAACTGCAAAAACTCGACCCCTCCGCCATTAAGCAAGACGACCTGGTGAACCACGCCGAAGAAATGGGTGTGGAGCTAATGCAAGACGAAGCCGGTGCCATCATAATCATGGATGACAAAGATCTGGTTAGATTCGTGAACTTGCTGAACGACGACTACATTGAATCGCCGCTAACTGGCGAGCGCTACGAAATCGTCCGCAAAAAGCCACTGCGACCCGAAGAGGAAGACGAATCGTCGCTTCTCAAAATGGGCGTCTAGCCACAGCGTGCTATGATGAACGCATGACTCAGCTTAACGGGGTAAAACTGGTTATTTGGGACCTTGATGGCACGCTGATTGACAGTTACGGCGTGTACGCTGCAATTTTAAAAGAGGCAGCCGAACTTAGTGGCCTGGCTATGCCCGATGAGCAGACGCTTCGACACAATTTTCATGGTTCGCTTGATCAGACGCTGAAAGATAGTTTAAATATGGTCGACGGTGAGGCATTTACCAAGCTACTCAATGATTTCTTGACCGTCCAAGAGAATTACTACCAAAAGCCCGAAGAACACCTCCATTTGGACGCGCTGCGATTGGCCGAGCAGCTCACTGCTAAACAGGTGTACCAGGTGGTGGTGACCAACCGGGCGCATGTCGGTCGTGGCAATGCCAGCCCCCGGCGCTTGGTGTCGCTGTCCAGCCTCAAGAACCACATCAATGAAATAATCTGTGGCGACGATACGACGTATGGTAAGCCCGATGCTCGAGTACTAGATGCCCTTGAGCAGGCCTCTGGGCTGCAGGGCAGTGAAATTGTGGTCATCGGCGACCAATTTGTTGATGCCCAATTGGCGCAGAATCTTGGCGGCCAAGCGATCATCGTAAATCGTGGCGATGAGCCGGTGCCGCATTTGGCTGAGCTAGGTGATGACACCCCATTTCTAGAAGTTGTGAGCTCATTAGACGAAGTCAGTGTAAAGTAAGAGTATACTGAAACTAACTCAAGTAGGAATCCTCCCCGTGCCCCGAAGAAACCCTAAAGCAAAACCCAACGTCTACGCCTTTATCGATAGCCAAAACCTAAATCTTGGCACCCAAAAAATTGGTTGGAAAATGGACTGGCGCAAATTCCGCAAATATTTGGCCGACAAATATAACGTCACCCACGCCTATATGTTTATTGGCTACATGGTCGAAAATGAATCGCTGTATGAGCACATGCACGAGCTGGGCTACCTGATTGCCCTCAAGCCGACGCTCGAAATTAGCTCGCAGCAAGCCGAAGGGACAGACCAGTCAGTGGCCCGGGAATTAAAACCCGGCGAAGAAGAACACGCCCGGCCAGTCGTTAAGGGCAACATTGATGCTGACCTGGTTCTATACGCCATGAAAGAGCTACCCAATTACGACAAGGCCATTATTGTATCGGGCGATGGCGACTTTTTGAGCCTGGTTGAGTACTTAGACCAACAGGGCAAGCTACTGCACATTATGACCCCCAACTGGCAGTACTCCAGCTTGCTCAAGCAATATGAAGACCGCATTGTGCGCATTGACCAGCTGAAGCGCGAACTGGCCTACCATGACCGCAAGAAGTTCATTAAGAAAACATGATATTTGACGGCCGCGCTGACCACGGCTGTGCTACAATCGGAACACGATGAGGCAAGCACAAGCACTGAGTGTTTTGCTGTCTGGTGCGAACGTATTTTTGACGGGGCCACCAGGCGCTGGCAAAACCTATGTATTAAATGAGTTTGTTCAGCGCGCCCGCAAGCGGGGCAAAACAGTGGCTGTTACTGCTAGCACCGGCATTGCCGCCACGCACTTAAGCGGTACCACCATTCATTCATGGTCGGGCCTGGGTATTCGCGACAGTCTCAGCCAGCACGACCTGGAGTGGCTTGGCGCTAACGATCGCCTGCGCAAGCGTTACAACGCCACCGACATTTTGGTAATCGATGAAGTTTCCATGCTGCACGGTGCCCGGCTCGATATGGTCAATATGGCCTGCAAGCTGCTACGCCAAAACGATAAGCCCTTTGGCGGCCTGCAAGTAGTGCTGGTGGGCGATTTATTCCAGCTGCCGCCAGTCAGTCGTGGTCACGAAGTGTTTGATTTTGCCCACCTCAGCCAGGCTTGGGAAGAGTTAAGCCCCCAAATTTGCTACCTCAGCGAGCAACACCGGCAAGCGGAAGACGGACTCCTTGATTTACTGACTGCACTGCGCAGTGGCGACTTTGAAGAAGAACATTTAGCGCTATTAAATTCCCGAAAAGGGCAGGACCCCGGCGGCATAACTATTACCCGTTTATACACGCACAACCGAGATGTCGACTCCATTAACGACCGTCACTTAAAAGCCCTAGTCACCGACTCAAAAACCTACAATATGGCCACCAAGGGCGCTCAAGCTAAGGTTGAACAACTAATCAAAAGCGTACTGGCCCCCGATAAGCTGCAACTGAAAGTTGGCGCTGAAGTTATGTTTGTGGCCAACAACTTTGCCGAGGGCTTTGTGAATGGCAGCCGGGGGCAGGTGATTGATTTTAACGGTACCTGGCCAGTGGTACGCCTGCTCGACAACGACCGGGTGCTCAAAGTAGAGCCGCATACCTGGAGCCTGACTGAAGACGGGCGAGTACGCGCCGAAGTTTCGCAGTTACCGCTGCGGCTGGCTTGGGCAATTACGATTCACAAGAGCCAGGGCATGAGCCTGGACGCCGCCGAGATTGACCTTAGCCAGGCCTTTACTCCAGGCATGGGCTATGTCGCCCTGAGCCGGGTGCGGTCACTGGACGGCGTGTTTCTGCTCGGTCTCAACCCAACGGCACTACAACTGCACCCCGATATTTACGAGTTTGATCGTGGCTTAAAGCAAGACTCGGCTGGTCTTGCTGCTCGCACCGAAGATGTTGCCGATGAAGACCAAGAAGTCGACGACCCTGGCGAGGCTTCCTACGATGCCGCATTATTCCAAGCACTGCGGGAGTGGCGCTATGCACAGGCTAAGACTCAGGCCATTGCTCCCTACATGGTGGCTCATGACGCTACGCTCATGGAACTGGCCCGCCGCATGCCCCAAACGTCAGCTCAGCTGTCAGCGGTAAAAGGCTTTGGCCCCATGAAAATTGAAAAATATGGCCCTGAGCTGATCACCCTAGTTACGGCCCACGCCAAAACGCTCACTCATTAAATAACTATTAACTCCTATTTGACTGACCTGCGGCCCGGGTGCATGATGGCTGCACAATCTAAGTGGAGACCTCACATGCTAAGACGTATTCGTCTGACTCCGCTCGCTCGGCTGGTGGCCGTTTCGAGTGCCATACTACTAATGCTAACTGGTGTTAGCTATGCGCTGTTTAAAAGTAACGATGTCATGATTCAGGGCAGCACCATTTCTTCAGCCACGGCGCGGCTGCTATTGAGCGGTAATGGTACGACGTATTCCGACACGCTGCCAGGCTTTGCCTTTTTGGGCGTTGAGCCAGGTGGGGCACCATCACCACAGCCGGGCTACCAGGTGTATTTTAAAAACGAGGGCACTAGTGCGCTAGCCCTCAATATTAGTCTGTCGACGGCCTTGGCGAACCCGCAAAACGCCCGCCTAGATCATGTTTTTCTGGTTGTTACACCGGCCTCCGGTGGGCAGTCCACCAGGTTGTCACTGGCCTCACTGTATGATGCCTATGCTGGTGGCCGGAGTGTGTCGATGAATGCCCAATTACCACCCGGACAGGTCGGCCGCTATCTGTTGCAGATCGAAATGGAACCGACTGCTGTGGCCTCGGCGCAGGGCACGGTGACCTTGAATGTCGTCGATTTCTTCTTCGTTGGCATGGCAGTAAATGGCTAGAGGGATATTTCTTACAGAAAGCTGGCGCGAACCTGTTACACTTGGGAACTCAGGAGGTTTGAGGTATGAAGATAACCAAATTTGTCCACGCCTGCTTGCTGGTAGAAATGCCTGCACCGGTCAACCGGACGGTGCTATTTGATCCCGGCGCGATGAGTGAAGCGGCGCTAAACATCGATACCTTAGCGCATCTCGACGATCTGGTAATTACTCATATTCACCCCGATCACTACAACCCAGAGTTGATCAAGAAACTAGTCAGTAAGTTTCCGGAAGTACGCATTACCGCGCCGGCAGAGGTGGTTGAGCAGCTTTCGCAGGAGGGCATTACGGCGTCGGACGAGTCGCCCCAGGGTATGACTTTATTTGATTCGCCTCACGAAAACGTCGAGCCACTGTTTCCACACCCCGAGCAAATTGGCGTGCATTATTTAGAAACGCTGACGCATCCTGGCGATAGCCACAGCTTTACCGAAACCAAAGACATACTGGCGCTACCCGTGGCCGGCCCCTGGGCGTCGACTATTGTAGGGCTGAACTTGGCCATTAAGCTCAAACCCCGTTACGTGCTGCCGATTCATGACTGGCATTGGAGTGACCAAGCCCGCGAGCAGATGTACGAGTTGCTGGGGCAGGCCTTCGATAAAGAGGGGATCACCTTTATGCCTCTGAAAACCGGTGAACCAATTGTGATTGACACCGAAGGAGTCGTGTAATGGATGCCACCGATAGTACTGCTCGTGCTGCTGGCACGCTCAAGGTCGGTAATTTTCATGCTAATCGCTTGGGCTTTGGAGCCATGCGCATTACCGGTGAGGGTATTTGGGGTGAGCCTGACGACCGCGAAGCTGCCAAGGCAGTGCTGCGCCGAGCAGTCGATTTAAACGTCAACTTTATTGATACGGCCGATGCCTACGGCCCCGAAGTTTCCGAGAATCTGATTGCCGAAGCGCTGCACCCCTACGACGGTATTATTATTGCCACGAAAGGCGGCAGTACGCGCTCCGGTCCCGGGCAGTGGGGCGCTGACGGAACACCTAAGCACCTGCGTGAAGCCTGTGAAGCCAGCCTCAAGCGACTGCGCGTTGAGCGTATTGATCTGTATCAGTTGCACCGGGTCGACCCCAAGGTACCGTTCAGAGATTCGTTCGCCACACTGCTGGAATTGCAAAACGAAGGTAAAATCCGCCACATCGGCCTCAGTAATATCGAGCCAGAGCACTTTAGTGCGGCGCTCGAGATGGGCTCATTTGTGAGCGTCCAGAACAACTACAATGTGTTAAACCGCGAGCACGAAGACGTGCTCAAGCTCTGCGAGGAGCATGGGATTGCCTTTATCCCATACTTTCCGATGGGCGGAAATCGGCCGGGCGGGGTAGCCGATCAGGTATTACAAGACATTGCTACTAAGCATAGTGTGTCGACGCACCAGGTTGCGCTGGCCTGGCTACTGGCGCATTCACCGGTCATACTGCCAATTCCGGGTACCAGCTCGCTGGAGCACCTCGAAGACAACATAGCCGCTGCCAGCCTCAAACTAGATAGCAATGACATACAACAGCTCGACAACCTAGCTTAAGGACACATACTTGACAAAGCATAAAAACTTTGCTATTATAGTAAAGCAATTATGCAAAACAAAAAAACTAAAAACCAGTTACGAAAAAACATCCGTCGCATGCATGAGCGTGTTGGCGCGGTGATTCTGATTGCCGGTACCCTTATTGGTATCGTTGCTGTCAGCACCGAAGCCCGTCGCTTACTGAGCGATCTTGCTCTGCGCCCGGCGTTTGCCGTAATTGAGCACACGGGTAAGGAAAGCGAAACCGCCCGTCACCCAGTCCGTCTTGATGACGCGCTGCGTGCACCACACATTAGCGGCTTTTAAAGGAGAAAATTATGAAACCAAATACTGCACAACATGATCAACAGCCAACAGGTAAGCAGGAGATAACTCGTTCGCAACGAATTGGTCGTCGACTTGCAGCCTTAGCTGCTGGAGCAGTGCTGGCAGTTGCGGTGGCCCCCACCGTTGAAAATGTCGCTCATGATGCAGCAGTCAATGTCGGGTTAATAAATGAATTGACCCCAGACGAGAAGGCGACACTGGACCCTAATGCCCTAAACGAGATAGCGCTCAAGAACGACGGTGTCGTTCCTGATGAGTTTGGCGTATATAGTGTCGAAGGGGATGACACAGTCGATATCATTCTGAATAAGCTGCATATAACAGGAGAAGACAATCGCGATACGGTCGAGAAAGCCTTGGCTGCCCAGGGTACGCCTGATGGCGATGAAGGTCACCTACAGCCCGGCTCTAAAGTCGTACTAAACTTGGGCAATCTTGATCAATCTGAAGTTCAATTATCTGCCGACCAAGGTACAAAGGGTGGCTACACACCCCTGAGAGAAACAGCCGATTTATACCCTGGATCGATTCAGTTCCAGCAAATTTTGCCAGCTGTGGAAACAGCTCCACCAGCGGCTAACGTCTAAGTGCTTGCAACAGCTGTGGGAAAGTGGTGTTAAAAACACCACTTTTTTTTATGAAAGTGGGTTGCAGTGGGTAAGTGTGGGTAGTATATTCAGGTCAGTGGCAAAACACTGAAGCTAATCAAAACAAGTTAGCCGAAGCTAAAAAATAAAAACCACTAGATGATTTAAGGGATGGCGATACAAGATTACTTCGAACGAAAGCTCGACGACAAGCGCAGGCTGACAATACCAGCTGAAATGCGCGCTGAGTTAGCGTCCGGTGTGGTCGTCACCCGCGGATTTAAAAACTATCTACACCTATACCCAAAAACGGTGTGGGACAACGAAGTCGAGCCGCAGCTGAAGGGGAATATCCTCGATGAGCAGACCGCCGATTTGAACGTCCAGTTCCGTATGGGGAAGGCCGAAAGTCCGTTAGATGTAAAACAGGGGCGGATTGTCCTTGAGCAGCATTTACTGGACTATGCCGGGATAGACCGCGAAGTCATATGTGTGCGCGCTGGAAACTATTGGCGAATCATCGCTAAATAGGGACCACGGACCGTCACGAACATTAAAAATTAACAGCAAAACGAATAGTTTTCAACAAAAGTTCTTCCCAAAGTGATAGATGGGCTGGGAAGAGCCATTCGAGATTAGCTATTCGGTA
Organism: Candidatus Saccharimonadota bacterium; assembly: GCA_028286405.1. GTDB lineage: Bacteria > Patescibacteriota > Saccharimonadia > Saccharimonadales > UBA4665 > JAGQNO01. The sequence goes on along the minus strand of JAQBRP010000016.1, from coordinate 5,346 downwards.
GTCAACATATGGGATATAGAGACCATATAAAAAATACTCTCGCACCTTCTTTAAAACACCTCCCAAAACTCCACCTCACACATAAGTCTCTCAAACTTGACTTTGCAGATCTGTAAGAAGCTTTGCTTCGCATGCATGATCCGTACAGTCACACAAAAACAAAAACAACCAAAAAACAAATAGTTGGCTATCGAATAGGTAATCTTGTAACAAAAAAATTACCAAAACAAACATAAAATATAGTGACAAACCAAGAACCTCACAATGTACACCTGCCAGTTTTACTGGAAGAAGTGTTGCAAGTACTCGCGCCGACCAAAGGGGATAGCTACCTCGATGTAACGGCTGGATACGGTGGCCATGCCGCCGAAGTACTGAAGCGCACGCAGGCACCAGAACAGTCGGTACTGATTGATCGCGACGAAAATGCGATTACTGAGCTGACTGAGCGCTTTGCAGGTAGTAATGTAACCATTCGGCGGCAAGACTTTTTGTCGGCAGCCGAGCAGTTGCGCAGTGAAGGGCGTCAGTTCGACCTAATACTGGCCGATCTGGGGGTTTCGTCACCGCACCTTAACCAAGCTGAACGTGGCTTTGCAATAAGCATGAGTGGTCCGCTCGATATGCGCATGGACCAGTCGCAGGACTTAACTGCAGAGCACATCGTCAACACCTACAAAAAAGAGCAGTTAGCCGAAATTCTTTCCAAATACGGTGAAGAACCCAAAGCTAACGCCATTGCCAAACTGATTGTGCAGAACCGACCACATACGACCACCAGCGAACTGGCGGAACTTGTTGGCCGAGTCTGGCCCGGCCATAGCCGGGTGCACCCCGCAACTCGCACGTTTCAAGCATTACGCATTGCCGTGAATGACGAGTTGGGATTATTGCAACGCAGTTTGCCGGTCTGGATGGATCTGTTAGCCCCTGGCGGGCGACTGGCCATCATTAGCTTCCATAGTCTGGAAGATCGACTGGTTAAGCAGTTCTTTACTGAACATGGTGGTGATCGATACGACGCAGCGCTCACAATCCTCACCAAACGACCGTTGAGCGCATCAGCCACTGAAGCAGTTTCTAATCCGCGAGCCAGAAGCGCAAAACTTCGGGCCGCAGCGAAAATAAAAAGATAGAAAGGGATATGCATGCCAATCCAGGTCAAAAGCAGCTCCCGAGCTTATAAGATCACCGTAAAGGTAGTCTAACGCTCCAAATCCGGTACCTTGGTTAAACGGGGTACCGGGCCAAAATAAAAAGGAATTATACAATGACATATTCAAGCTCACTGGCACTTAGCCGCTCACAGTTCGCCGGATCGGGGCGCAATTCGGTTAGTTTCCAAGCACGAGCCCGGGCCTTTGGCCCCATAAGCAACACGATTATTCTGATTGTACTCGCGTGTTTGCTGGGTCTTTTGTACCTGACCCAAGTTACTAAAACTAACGCTTTCGGCTACACCATTAACGGACTGCAAGAACAGCAAACCGCCTTGCAGAGCACTAACGCTGATCTAGAAGTTGATTCTGCTCGTTTGCAATCCCTCGATCGTACCGCAAATAGCGGAGTTGCCAGCAGCATGGTCGCCGTTGCTCCGACCGGCAGCGTATCGCGCTAGCGTATTCTTGCTATAATACTTCTTATGGCTCCAAAAACAGAAACCGTCAATCCGGCTCACGCAGTCCGGCGAGTTCGACTGTGGTACTCGCTGGTCATCGTCATTATTGCAGTGTTTGGGCTGCGCTTATTCTATATTCAGGTCATTCGGTATGACTACTACAGAGATGCCGCTCTTAGCGACCAGCTGAAGCAGTATCAAATTCCGGCTACCCGAGGCATTATTAAAGCCCACAATGGCGACACCGTGGTGCCAATTGTGCTCAACCAAAAGCTGTACACGCTGTTCGCTAACCCAGCCTTTATTAAAGATGTCGATAAGTACGCCGACGCTGTTACCAAGATTATCGGCGGCCAACCAAGTGACTACACCGCCCAGCTGAAAAAGAAGGGCACGCAGTACGCCGTACTCGGCAAAAAGCTCACCGAAGAACAGAGTAAAGCTGTTGCCGCCCTAAAACTGCCTGGCTTGGGCACCGAAGAGCAGCAGTATCGTACCTATCCGCAGCAGCAGCTAGCTTCACAACTACTCGGCTTTGTGAATAACGACGGAGTAGGGAAGTACGGTATTGAACAGGCGCTCAACAAAGAGCTGTCAGGTACACCGGGCGAACTAAAAGCCATTACCGATGTCCATGGCGTGCCGCTGGCGGCTAGTAAAGATAACATTCAAAAGGCCGCCCAGCCGGGTAAGAACGTGGTGCTGACCATCGATCTGGCTATGCAGGCCCAAATGGAAAAGGCTTTGCAGCAGCGGGCCCAGTCGACCAAGTCTGAGCTGCTGAGCGCTGTTATTATGGATCCCAACACCGGCGCTATCAAGGCCATGGCCAACTATCCAACGTATAATCCCGCCAAGATTAATGACGTCGAAGATCCAAGTGTGTTCCAAAATGCCGTGGTGACCCACGCCATTGAGCCTGGATCGATCATGAAGGTGCTGACCACGGCAGCAGCCCTCGACCAAGGGGTAATTAAGCCCAACACCAGCTGGTATGACCCGGCTCAATGGACGGTCAACGGCTACACCATTACTAATATCGAAGAAGACGGTGGTGCTCGCACCCAAACGGTAGCCAGCACACTGGCATTATCACTGAACACCGGTGTCACCTGGGAGCTGATGCAAATGGGCGGCGGCCAAATTAACGCTCAGGCAATTGCAGCTTGGCATAGCTACATGGCCGACCACTACCTATTTGGTAAAGAGACTGGGGTGGAGCAGGGCTACGAAGGTGCCGGTTACGTGCCCGGGGCTAATCCTAAAAAACCGGCTATCGCACTGACCTATGCTAACTCTTCCTTCGGGCAAGGTGTAACAATCACGGCCATGCAAGCGGCAGCTGCCTTAAGCGGGGTAGTGAACGGCGGGACTTACTACCAGCCAACGCTGGTAGATCAAACCATAAACGCCGACGGTACGACGACTAAACAGCAGCCAAAAGTCCTCAAAAAGGGCGTGGTCTCGGCTCAAACCAGCCAGGCTATGCTGCCATTAATGGAGCAGGTAGTCGACCACTACCGCAGCACCGGCTTTACCTTTATGAAGTTTGGCGAGGAGTACATGGTGGGCGGCAAAACTGGTACGGCCCAGATTGCCCAGCCCGGTGGCGGTTACTCTGACAATGACTTTAACGGCACCTATATGGGATTTGTGGGCGGTGATCAGCCGCAATATGTGATTGCGGTGTTTAACAACAAGCCGAAGGTCAACGGTTACGCTGGTTCGCAGGCTGGCCAACCGGTGTTTGCCGATCTGGCGCATATGCTCATAAATAATGGCTTTGTAACACCCAAAAATTAGCGGCAAATGGTATACTAAAACAAAAAGCGACAATGAATTCAATGCATGCAATCAACCTGACAATTAGTAGCAACTCCATGTTGCACATTCTGTGGCTCGCGGTAGCGGGCTTTATTTTGAGCATGGCCTTAACGCCGTTCTACACCACGGCCGCCTATAAATGGCAGTGGTGGAAAAAGCAGCGTACCGATTCTTGGTCGGGCGGGGCAGCCACGGTGTACAACAAGTTGCATGCCGAAAAGCACAAACGGCATATTCCGAATATGGCTGGGCTGATCTTTATTGCCAGCATTACGATTATCACGCTGTTATTTAACTTGAATCGGGGCCAAACCTGGCTGCCGCTGGCTGGCCTACTGGGCGCGGGCTTCATTGGTCTGATTGACGATGTTATGAACATTCGCGGCACCGCTAAAATTGCCGGCATGACAGCCAAGCTTAAATTTGCGCTGTATAGCGCGGTGGCCCTTGGCGCTGGCTGGTGGTTCTATGAAAAGCTAGGCGTGCACTCTATTTACCTACCAGGTGTGCACGAACTACAACTCGGGATTGGTATTATCTTCTTGTTCTGGTTTGTAGTAGTGGCCACAGCTAACTCGGTAAACATGACTGACGGCCTCGATGGACTGGCCGGTGGTCTGCTAGTAACGTCATTTCTAGCGTATGCCGTAATTGCTGCCTTCGAGCAGAAGTTTGCGCTGGCGGGTCTCTGTTTAACAATTGTTGGTGCGCTACTCAGCTATACCTGGTTTAACGTGTTTCCGGCGCGCTTCTTTATGGGCGATGTGGGGGCCTTTGCCCTCGGTACCGCGCTGGGTATTATGGCTATGCAAACCAATACCATTTATGTGTTGCCGATCATTGGTGCGGTGTATGTCATGGAAACCGGCTCAGTTATTATCAACCGTACCTCACGCAAACTGCGCCACGGTAAAAAAATATTCTTGTCATCACCGATTCACCATCACTTTGAAGCCATTGGCTGGCCCGAGACCAAAGTTACTATGCGCTTTTGGATCCTGGGAGTAATTTCTGCACTGGTGGGTCTACTGGTATTTATATCGGCCGGAAGGTTTGGCGGCTAATGAGGCCTCGCGCGAGTGGGCGGGGCGGTCGTGTTGCTTCGCTGCCGCGCGAACGACGATCATCACCGGTGCCAACGGCCAGGCGGCACCGACCAGATTACTGGTTGGTGGCGATCTGTGCCTTACTGCTAGCCATTGGGCTGGTGGTGGTTTACGCGATTAGCCCAGCGCTCAGTGAATCCACCCATGTTAGTGGTAACTACTATGTCAGTAAGCAGTTGTTGGCCATTGGGCTGAGCGTTATCGCCTTTATTGTAACCTCGCGCATACCCCTGGGGCGTTGGCAGGAGTTACGCAAGCCGTTACTGATTATTGCCGCTGGAGCTACACTGTTAGCCTTACTGATGCCGGTGAACCCCCATTATCCTGCGCATCGTTGGGTGCGTCTGGGCAGCTTTTCGTTTCAGTCCGTGGAATTGCTTAAGTTTGCAGTGTTGGTGTGGTTAGCGGGCCTACTGAGCGCCCGCATGGCCGATGGTAGCATTAGCGACACCAACAAAACGTTTAAGCCGCTACTGATCGCCCTGGCTTTGATCGGCGGTGTGGTGGCCGGTATTCAGAGTGACCTTGGCTCTACCGGTGTTATGCTGCTGATGATGGGTGCCATGGTGTATGTGGCCGGGCTGCCGCTGAAGCGGGTATTCCTGATTGGCGGTATTATTTTGATTGGCACGACACTGGCGATTGTTTCGACGCCGTACCGTCGTGAGCGTTTAGAGACGTTTTTGCACCCTGAAGCCAACTGTCAGACCACTGGCTATCAAGCCTGTCAGGCACTGATTGCAGTTGGTTCGGGCGGTATGATTGGGCTGGGCTTGGGCAGTAGCGTGCAGGCTTACG
>JAQBRP010000011.1 GCA_028286405.1 Candidatus Saccharimonadota bacterium | reverse complement strand
AGAATTTACCGGCTCCTTCGAAGTAGCGATTTTTGAACTTAGAGAGACGCGATTGGCCCTCGGCATTCTGTGTGACGGCTTCGGTATTAGCACCACCCTTTGTTGAGCCCGAACCACCCTCCGGTCTGTAAAAACCGCGCTGCGACGGGCCGCTACTTGAGCCTGTGCCGAGTTCATCATTCTCAGGGGCTTCGTCTTCGTCGTCTACACTACGGAGGTGCCCTTCGGATCGGGGGGAGCTTTCACCGCCCCCTTCAATAACACCGAGTTGGGGGCGCGCTTCTTGCTCACGCAAATGAGGCCGAATATCCGGCCTGTCCTCCTCGGGCAATTTATATGCGGGTTCACCCATCGTCTTTGTTGTTTCTCAAACTGCTTATAGTTCTAATTATACACCGGGATGCAGGCGATTGTTGAGGTCAATCGTGCCATCCACTTGCGTAAACTCACCCGCGGCCGCGGCTTCGTTGATTTGCCGCACTTGGTCGGGGTTGGTTGTGATCAGCCCCGTCTCTGTTGGGCTAGCAACAACTTGAATATGTACGTGGTTCTGTCCTGCAAAGAATAAACCTTGTCCGACTGGGAATTGGCTGAGGCGCTTACGCTCCTCACTGGTCAGGCGGAACACGTCGGCTAGTACGTCGACCGCCGATGCCGACTGCTTCAGCAAAATTTGCATACTGGCGTTGGCTACAATGGCGCGGCCCATGCGACTGCCAATAAAGTCTTCGACGTCCTGGGTAATGGTCGTGATACCCAAGTTATACTTACGAGCCCGCTTAGCTAAGCTGAATAAGAAAGCGGCCGAGTCTTCGTATTTCATGAGCTGCCAGGCCTCATCAACAATCAGCATGCGACGCTTTTGGTCGGATTTGGTCTTGTTCCAGATGTAGTTGAGCACAATGTACATGGCAACCGGGCGCAATTCGTCTTCCAGGTCGCGAATATTAAACACCACCATAGGGTTGTTAACGTCCACATTGCTCTGCTGACTGAAGATGCCGGCAAAGGTGCCGGTGGTGTACTTGCGCAGGCGCTGAGCCAGCTGTGGGCCAAAGCCGCCCATGTGCAGCAGCGTGTCATATAGGTCGGCAATAGTCGGCGGCGTGGCGGTATGTGTTAGCGGATCGTTGGTAATGCCGGCCTTGGCGTAGGTTTCAATTAAGGCCGCATCCAGGTCGGATTCTTCGGATGGTGTCAGGGCTGGCGATATCTGAGAATTCCCGCCGACCATTTGGGCCTGGGCTCCACCCATCATTTGGCGTAGCAGGCCGTGCAGCGTAATAAGGTTGGAACGCAGCGCATTGTCGGCTTCTTCGCTGTCGACCACTTTTGGCAGGTCAAAGGGGTTAATTCGGGTACTAGAGCTCAAACTCAGCCGAACGTAGGCACCGCCAACGGCTTCACACATGCGTTGGTATTCGTTTTCGGGGTCAATAATAAATATTTCGGTGCCGAACATCATGCTGCGTAAGGCTTCTAGCTTCACGGCGAACGATTTACCGGCACCAGACTTAGCAAAGACCACCGAGTTACCGTTTTCTAGGCTAAAGCGGTCAAAAATGACCAGGCCAGAGTTGTGCATGTTAATGCCGTACAGAATGCCATTTTCTTGCGACAGATCGGCTGAGGTAAACGGAAAGGTCGTGCTCAGCGCACCGGTACTAAAGTTACGGCGGATCTGTAATTGATCGGTAAATTGCGGTATGCAGCTGTTAAGCGCCTGTTCCTGCTGAGCGGTAGCGGGCTTACTGTAAATTAATTGCTGGCCGAGCATTGATTCCACTTTGTGGGCCACGAATTCTAGCTCTTCCATAGAGCCACCGTACAGCGTGAAGTAAAAGCCAAACCTAAAGAAGCGCTCTTCGCCAACTTGCAACTTGTCGCGCATTTCTTCGGCGTCTAAAATCGCCGCTTGCTTGCCCGGGTCGCGGACACGCCCCTTTTCGGAGTCAATTTGAATGCCAGCTTCTAGCTGCGTCACTTTTTTACGCAGGTTCTCGAGTACCACCTGGCTTTCGACCGGGTAAATGTACATGCTCATGTCGATCACTTCGTCGAGGTTGACCATGCTGCTGGTCCAGCCAGTGTACAACTGACGGGGGTAGCCGTAGATGTAGTAGGTGCGCGCAAAACGAGTGCCCATTTGGAAGTGGGTGCTGCTAATTTCGAGTGAGCTGGGCGCAATAAAGTCGCGTAGTGCCGTAATGCCCTTCTGGAAAGCGGCTTGGACTTCTTGCTCTTCGCGGGCGCGCTGCGCCTGGGCAATGGCAATCGGATCGATTTGCTGTTTTTTAGCCATTTACTGTAGCTCCCGCTGCAGGTGTTGTTGGGGGGCCATACCCTGCCCTTTAGTTACTACGTCGGCCGTTAGGTCGTTGAAGTTCTTGAGTTCTTGGCGGGTAGCGGTGTCGGGGTTGTAGGTGTCGTAATACAGCTCAATCAGCTCCTGCGTATCAAGCGGTAGTCCCTGAATACTGCTCTGTAATAAGCCATTCAACAGCGCCTGCACGCGGTTACGTAATTCGGTTTTAGCGGCTTCTAGATCGGCTTCGTTAATGGTGACGTGCACCTCTTTGTTGCTAAAAATGCTGGTCAGGCCGCTAAAGAAGTTTTTGCTTTGGTCGAGGGCGGCCGTTTTGAGGTCTTCGTGGGGGAAGAATGGAATAACAATGTAGAATTTCTTGTCCATAATATTGGCCTGCTGGCTCAACTGATCAATGTAGCCAATGTAGTCTTCCATGAGCAGCGCCAGCAGCATGTTGTCGTGTTCAATACGAATGCGATCAAGCTTTTCGATATAGGGCTGCAGGTCGACTTTTTGCGAACGTACAAAGATCTGAATTGGGAAGTACAACGAGTTCAAAAACCCCTGGTAGCTATACTCCACCGCTTCTTGCTCTTGGGAGCTCATCAAGTCAAAGTTAATGCTCTTGAGCATAACTACCGAGCGGAACGAACCGTCGTTCATGATGACAATGCCGTCACGAATTTCGGCAATTTGCAAAGTGTTCTGGGTACTATTGGGGTTAGCCTTTTTAGGAGTTGTGGCACCGGCTACTTTACCAACCTGCGGTACGGGCGCGACACCCGGCTGCACCACTTGCGGCTGCGGAGCACCAGGCACAAACACCTGGGGTGCTGGTGCGACTGGGGGTTGAGACTGGGGATTTGTTGGTTGTTGAGGATTCATGTATGTTTACCCACCTAAGACACGCGCTAATGTAGCGATATCACTACCTCGCCATCTGATGCATCGAGGCCGCGGACTTTACGCGCTTCGCGGGCCAATGTAGCTACATCAAGATTGTTATCATGAGCTAAGTTTAGTATAGCAGGATCGGACTGCGCAGGGACAGGTTTTATCGGCGCTGCAACAGGTTCTGGCGGCACAATTGTGGCCGGTGGTTGCGTTAGCGGATCGGTGGGCAAAACGGGCTGCACATTCTTGAGGTGACTGGTGCCTGCAGGCTGCTTAGCCGGTAGTTGATCCATCGGCGTGTCGACAGCTGTGGTCACGTCAACCACTGGCGGTAAGGTCGTTGGTTGTCCGGCGGGTTGCTGCATAAACCAAGTCGGCTCGGCCGGTGCCGGCAGTGGCGGTACCGAAGCCCCCTGCTGTCGCAGGCGATCCATTAAACTTGCCCGGTGCGCCTTGGTAGAGGCGTCAATCATGCTGTTCATTTGGTAGGCCATCGGATTGTTTACTTCGTCCAAAATGTCGTCCGAAGCCCGCACATCAAGCGTCGAAACCTCCTGCGGCATGGCGCTAAAGTCGAGCAGTCGGTCGGTTGCTCCTGGCTGACCAGGCTGTATGACCCGAGTGGGCGCGGTAATGTAGGCGTTTTTAGTTGCCCAGCCACGACTATCGATGGTGTTAGCTAGGGCCTGCAGCCGACTGCGGACCTCTGTTTGCGATAAGCCATCGGTGTACACTCGCTCAACTTGCTTCGGTACGGTAACGGTTACAAATTCCTTAACACCGGACTGGTCCCACACTCGCTTGCGCGACTTAAACCAAAAACGAATCCGGGCCAAGGCCCACACTTCGGTCGGCTGATCGGGGCTCCAGGGCCAGGCAAAAAACAAACAAAATAACATTGGCGGCACAAACAGTACGAGCAAAAAAGGCACACCTTTGGCTACCGAGATAAAACTCAGGTATCCAAGAAACGCGGCTATCAAAAAGTACACAAACTGCCGGAACCCGAGCGGTCCCACCAGCTTGTCTTCGGCCTCAATGTCCTGGATTACTTTATACGCTGCCATGTATACTCACTATTCCTATGACCCTGGTGTCCGAGGCGGATTAGTCTGCGGAGATCCTGGTGACTGCGGGTTGTTGGGGGGGGTCGTAATAACACCGGTCTCTCGTGCCAGGCGGTAGACGGCTTCGTTGACGTGACCAGCGCCACTGGCGTTCACCATACGTGCGCTACCTGAGGTGGTTGATGCGTTAGGCTCAAGAGGTGCGCCTCCGTCGTCACGCTGCCCACCACCAAGCTGGTGCATAAATGTCTCTGCAACGGACTTTGCTTTGTCGAAGTCCGCCTGAGCCGTGGCATCGGCTGGATTCTCGAGCAGCCTTGCCCTTGCCTGGGTGGCGGCCTGGGTGGCGACATCGATAGTATGCGCACTCATTTGACTCAATGGATAGCTGCCCTTCTTTTCATACATCTCGGTAAGCAAACCAGCATCATCTACGTGGGAACCAGCTACCTTGCCACTGCCGTCAAAGTCAAGCTTGGTGTATTTAAGCGCAAGATGCTGGTTTTGGTTTTCGAAACCAGCCCCGATCCAGGCTCCCTGTGCCTGGTTTTTCGTCATGCCCCAACCATTTGCGACGTTCGTAAAGCGCTCGGTGAGTCCATCAACCTGATTGTTCTCGGCCGCTTTACGCATTTCGTAAGACAGCGCCGCCTGCTGAGCGCCAACATCACCCTTATACTCCTGATGGGCGTTGAGGACATCGGCCTCGTTGACCCAAGCGCCGCCCAGGGAGCGATATTGCCGCGTACCATCATTATCACGTACGAGCGTGTCTTCATCGCGCAACGTACCGGCCCGCATTGCCGCCTGTTGGGCTCCGAGCTGCTGCTCAAAGGCACCTGACCTGAGTAGTCTTTTACTCACCGTTAGGCCGCGATACGAATCGTCTTTACCGGTAGCTATTTGGTCGTTAGCTCGCTTAGAGGCCGCTGCTTGGATGGCGGACATGCGCTCTTCAATGTCCCCTAAGCCACCAACCTTGCGACCGGCAAACCGCATAGCTGCTCCTGTTAGTCTGCTTCGACCAGAGGCGCTTTCATTAAGTTTCCTGACTGCTTCTGCTCGTTTTTGCGTAATCCGATTACCATATTTTTGACCGTAGTAGCCGAGGCGCTTTTCTGATTGGCCACTACGGTATTTCTTGAGGCGGTCGAATCCACCACGGCTGCGGTCGTTGGCAAAGCCGCCAAGCGTAGCCATCAGGCCGCCCGCGAAGCGGAAGGTCAGCGGAATTAAGAAGTACGGTGTTACATAGGCAGCCAGGGCTAAGAAGCTCGAGAAGGTTCCGCCTTTGGCTGAAGTAATAGCCGCAAAAACGTGCCCAACGGCAATCAGACCGGTAATCATCGGGAACATTAACAGGGCTTTAAATAGCCACTCCCACCAATTCTTAGTGTACTTTTCGGTGTTGGGCAGTATGTATGCGGCTAGCGCCAAAGGCGCAATGATTATCAGGAGTATGACAACGATGTTTCGAATGACGATGACAATAAAGGCAATCAAAATTGCCAGTAAGGCCGTGCCAACAAAGCTAAGTAGGCCAAGTGCGCCGAATACTGCCAGCCCCCCCAGGCCTAAAACGGCTCCCACGCCAAACTCTTTTGAGCCTAGGGCCACACCATCTATCCCGGAACTTAAGAAAGGCTGATAAATAAGCGCTCGAATACCAATACCTAGCCCATTAGAGAGGGTGACAACAAACTGCAAGAACTGCCACGACAGTGATATGGCGATTCCGGCAAACAAAATGCGCGGGAGTGTTTTCTTAACGGTGTAGGCATCAAAAATCTCAAATCCTAGGCCCTGAGAAATAATCATCACCAAGCCACCGATAACTAGTAGGCCTAGAGCCAAAATCCGGAACGTATTCCAAGCGGCGTAAAACCCGGCACTGCTATTGGGGTCACTACTGCCACCCGATGAACAGGTAGAGGTAGCGCCACTGAAAATGTCAGACTCATCAATACAGAGCATGCCGGCGATGGCACCATCAAACCCCTTAACCGCATCGGACATAGTTTTCACAAAACCACAGACCAGCCAGTCGACGGTGCTTTTAGCCCAGTTGCCAGATAAGACCTTGAGGGGGTTTAAGCTAAAGCCGCCGCAATCATCGTCGGTCAGCCCAATGCCATCGGCTGAGTCCAAGTTACCTGAACCAAAGGAAGAGCTTCCTAGGCCGTCTGGCACATTGATAGCAAAGACTGGTGCATTCAGCGAGGCGCCCTCGGCCAGTTCCTTACAGCTTTTTGTCACTGCCGCCAAATTATCACCAATGTAGGCCTTTATTGGCGTATCGTGATTGTGCTTGCTGTCGGTCGAATAGCTGATTTTGGTTACGCCATCGGCGTCGGTCAGGCGGAAGTAACGAGGGTTTTTCCAGATCGTGGTGTCCGATAAATCGTCTAGGCTTGGGTCGGCCGTTGCCTTACAAAGCTTCTCAAAGTCGTAACGGTACAGCATATAGCTCATGCTGTTTGTCAAAAGCGGCCAAGCAGTAGAGTTAGCACTCTTGTAATAAAGGCCGTTAATGTACTTTTTGAATGTGTTGAGCGTGGTCTTGTCATCTATCCCGTAGCTATCGGCGTCAGCGCATGTAGGGCTCACTGATGTCGGTGTATCGACACTATAGAACGCGTCTCCCTGGAACCCCGAGTTACAGATGGCCTCTATAGGATCCTGCACTCCCCACAAAGAAAATGCATCGCGTACCCAGTTCGGGTCGTTACAGCTCCGCATGCCGTTGTAATCGTCACCATCGAATAGACCAAGTTGGGTCTCACCCTTGTCAAAAAATACCCAATTTGTGGCCTGTTCGCCATCAACGGTTTGGTGTGAGTCCCAATAGCTGGACTTGTTCCAATCAATACAGTCGGCAAAGGCGTGCATATATACGTATGACTTTAGCTGGGCCTCAATTTCATCTGCAGTATAAGTAGTTCCGGCGCCACCCCCCGCAGGGTCGGTGACCGCCGATACCCTACCCTCAAAGAAGGGGAACAAGCCGGACAGAGGGGCTAACATGGTGAGTGCCACCCCAATCAACAATATTAGTCTCTTGGTTTTTTTCATTACGAGCGATTCTCTTATGTTTATTAAACATCAAAGAGGCGTGTAAATAAAGGGCCTATGTCTCTCAGCGGCTGGCAGTAATTCATTTGCAAACCTCGCCAAATGACGTTATAGTTCTAAAAAAGAAGATAAACATGCAACGACTCGCAAAATTATTCCTAGCCACCCTACTCCTCACCAGTTCCCTGCTCCTATTACATGCGGGGCCAGTTTACGCTGCCAAAGCTCAAACCCAAAAAGAAGCCAACGCCTGTACCAAGAAATTTGACTTCAATAAGACCAAAAAGACCTATAAAGATGGTTCATCTGATCTTACGAAGGCCACTAATGATCCTTGCTTTGCCATACAGGGGAACTGCTTAATGGATCTCGCTGACACCGCAACTACCTACAAGGCAAAATGTACTTCTAAGCCGGGCACCAACGTTGAAGCTCACGCCGAAGCCGTAGCCGAGTCCCAAGCCGCAGCCGAGGGAGCAACGAGCGGTACGGGTAGCGGTGACCCGGCCATCGATTTTGCATCAAGTAACTGTGGTAAGTCGGCCTGCAATATTATCTCTAACTACGTAAACCCCTTTATTAAGCTGCTGACCGTATTGGTTGGCTTAGCTGTGGTCATCGGCATTATTATTGGGTCTATTCAAGTCATGACCTCGGCTGGTGATCCCCAAAAAGCGGCTAATGGCAAAAACCACATTAGAAACGCCTTGATCGCCATTGTTGCCTACATCCTACTGTTTGGCATGTTGTCGTGGCTAATACCGGGAGGCATTCTATAATGTTTAACTCTTTACTCATGCAGTTTGCTGCTACCTGTAAGCCGAGCAACTTCTTGGGCCTTGTTCCCTGGTACAAATATTTAAAATTGGACAGCCAGTGCAATATTAAAGAATTTAATTTGCTCCCCGGAAAAGCGGGTGTTGGCAGCGACATCCCGCTAATTTTACTGGCTGTAATAGACGACCTGTTACGGCTGGCCGGCCTTATTGCCGTTATTTTTGTTATTTACGGTGGCGTTATGTATGCCACCAGCCAAGGTAACCCCGACCAGGCCAGTAAGGCGCAGTCGACCATTCTGAACGCCCTGGTTGGCTTAGCCATAGCCATTGTTGCCGTTGCCTTCGTTTCATTCATTGGGAATAGGCTGGGCTAACAGATGCTGGATTTGCTCAAGCAGGTAGCCATCGGCGTTAGTAGAACCTGTTCAAACACCAGCGAAGTCTGCGTCAAGGGCCTGCCCCAACCCACCTCGGTAGCGGATGGATCAATTGTTCAGAACATTCTGCAGGTAGTAATAGGCATTGTTGCCGCGATTTGCGTGCTGTTTGTTGCCATTGGCGGCATGCGCTACATTTTGTCTCAGGGCGATCCACAGGGTGTAACCAAAGCAAAATCAACTATTATGTTTGCTTTGATTGGTCTGGCAGTTACCATCCTGGCCCAAGGTATCGTTATTGTGGTGGCCAAGGCTCTGACATGAAAATAATCCGTACCCTCCTGCTGCTCACGCTGCTTGTCGGTGTGTTCATGTTGCTGGCAAGCCCGCACGCCTCTGCTGCCTGGAATCCGTTTAGTGGAGTTGATTGCACCACGGGCAATGGCTCGGCTGTGTGTGAAGATAAGGGTACCGGAGCCGATCCAATTAGTGGCCCCCACGGACTTATTATTAAAGTTGTTAATATCGTGGCCTTTATAGGCGGCTTGGCGGCCGTTATAATCATCGTCTTAGCCGGTCTGAGGTTTATCACCTCTGGCGGTAGTAGTGAAGATGTGGCTGGCGCGCGGCGGGCACTTATTTATGCCGCAGTCGGCTTGGCCGTATTAGCCCTTGCCCGTACGCTGGTAGTATTTATTATTAATAGAATATAGAGGATCCCATGCAATTAATAACTCGATTCAAAGCAAGTTTGACCGCACTTCTACTGGCGCTAACCATGCTGGCACCTGTTTTAGCCATGCCCACTGTGTATGCCGATGTTGACACCTCAAAGTCGTACGCTTGCCAAGGCATAGGACTGGCGAGTGGTGGCAAGGGGTGCGGTGGTGGCGACGATGCCCGTGTTAGTGATCTGCTATCCAACATTGTTAATATTTTGTCGGTGGTTGTCGGTGTCGCCGCTGTCATCATGATTGTGGTGGCCGGCTTTAAATACATAACTTCTGGCGGTGATGCCAACAACGTAGCGGCAGCGAAAAAGACGATTATTTACGCCATCGTTGGCCTAATCATTGTTGCCCTAGCGCAGTTCATCGTGCACTTTGTACTGGGTAATGTCTAGGTGATTGGTATTGCTACACCCCTTGCGCTGTGATATAAAAAAGAATGAATGTTAAAGAAAGGTATTCTATGCTTCAAAAAATCAAAAACTATGTAATGGCTCTCATGCTGCCACTTGCTATGGCTGCTCCCTTGGCGCTGGCACCAGTTGCAGCACACGCTGAACCAATCGGCGGCTGTAATAATGGTATCCAGGGCAGTCTTAACCAGGGCATTAATTCTGCAACCACCAATAACAACCAAACCTGCAGCACCACAAGTAATGGTGGCGTTACCGGTATTCAGGACATTGCTAGCAAAGTCGTTAACTTTCTGTCGGTTATCGTTGGTGTAGTTGCCGTCATCATGATCATCGTTGGTGGCTTCCGCTACATCACTTCAGGTGGTGACAGCAGCAATGTATCTGGTGCTAAGAACACCCTGATCTACGCTATCGTCGGTTTAATCATCGTCGCCCTGGCTCAGTTCATCGTGCACTTTGTACTCGACAACGTTACCTAAGCAGTAGCTTGCGTATACAAAAATACCCCCTCGCGAGAGGGGGTATTTGTTTGGCTTGATGTTTGTTTACAGGACTTGGATCTTCTTGACCGTGTCTTGCTTCAACTTGCCGAAGCTAATGGTCAGGACGCCGTCCTTGAGGACTGCTTCAATCTCTTCTTCTTTAACTGGAACTGGCAGTGCGATAGTGCGGCTAAACTCGCCCCAGTAGCACTCTTGCAGGAAGTAGTTCTCTACCCCGTCTTCGTTGCCAGCGCTCAGTGTACCGCGGATGGTTAGCTGGTTGTCGCTAATACTAACGTCGAGTTCACTCTTGTTAACGCCAGCAGTGCGGGCCTTAACAACTAAGCGTTCCTTGGTTTCGTAAACGTCGACAGCTAACTGGCCGGGAACGGCTTCGTCTTCGTCCCATTGATCGTCAGCTGGGCTGCCAGCATTTGCTGCAGCGCCACCCTGAGGCACATCAATTTCGTCGTCGCCCAAAAAGGCGGCGGTCAATTCATCTTCTTCTAATAGTAGGTCGTCGTCGCGGTTACGGCGTGCCATAATTGTTACCCTCCTGGTTGGCGGTGCTCGAAAGACATGAGCGCCAATCTGCTAAATAATAATTAACAGTTAATGAAATGAGATTTGCGTTTTTATGTTATTGGCAGTATAGCTTAGCTATTAACCGGTACGCAACTTTAACATAACTATTTACAACACAATAATCACAACATGAGCCTAATCGACACCTTGACTTCCCTGTTCGCTCCTGACGATTGCCTGTCCTGCCGCCGCGAGGGCTCGTTGCTATGTGGGGTCTGCGCAAAAGCGCTGCACCAACCGCCGGGTACCTGTTTTGAGTGCTATGCGGCCATCGATGGAATTGTCTGCTCTGCCTGCCTGCAGCGTAGTGGCTGCGGTTCAATAACGGCCGCCGCCGATTACCAGGGTGTTGCCAAGCAGTTGGTGGCTAGCCTGAAGTTTTTGGGTAATCAGTCGGCTGCTAAGGTGATGGCCGAGCGCATGATGAACGTTTATGCGCCCCCACCGGACACTCTCGTTATCCACATGCCCGCTACAGCCCAGCACATACGGCAACGCGGCTATGATCAGGCGGCTTTGCTGGCCAAGCAGATCGTTCGGCTGAGTCGGTGCTCACGAGCTTCACTACTAGTTCGACATGGCCGACAGCACCAGCTTGGTTCGGATCGCCGTGAGCGGCTGACCCAACTACAGAACGTGCTGCACGTAAAGAGACAAGAAAGTATTCAAGGGCGCCATGTTCTGTTGGTAGATGACGTTTTGGCGACTGGGGCTTCGGTTAAGGCGGCTACTGCTGCCCTGCTGGGCGCGGGCGCGGCGCGGGTGGATGTTTTGGTGTTTGCACAATCGATTGGGAAGAGGGAGGGATTATATAACCTCAAGCCGGATTGCCTATAATCTTATGGGGTTGGCAATCAAATAAATAGAACCAACATTACTGCTGGTTCTATTTATTTGGCGGAGAGGGAGGGATTCGAACCCTCGCAGGAACTTGCGCCCCTCTAACGATTTAGCAAACCGTCCCCTTAAGCCACTTGGGTACCTCTCCTTGCCTGAGCGTCAACCAATTCTACCTTATTTAACAGATTGAATCTAGCCTAATCTGGCGGAAGGGGAGAGATTCGAACTCTCGGTACCATTGCTGGCACGCTGGTTTTCAAGACCAGTTCCTTAAACCACTCGGACACCCTTCCGTGAGTGATGCGATAACAGGGGTGATTATAGCAAGCCTAGGCGGCATTCGCAAACCAGGGGTCGATTCTGTACAATAATGCTTATGGATGGGACGAAGCAACCTAATGACGAGGGCGTCACCTGGCAATTTAAGCCCGGTGATACTGTTGCGCCCGGCGCTGCGCAGCCAACGCCAACGCCCCAGGCCCCTACCCCGCCCGCCTCAGCGGCACCCGTAGCTCAAGCGCAGCCTACAAATGCACTCGATGACGCTATTACCTGGACAGCCAGCGAGTTCGTCGCCCACCAAAAATCCGGCGGCTGGTACGGTCTATTGGCTCTGGGTGCAGTCGTCGTTGCCGTCTTGGTGTGGGTAGTTACTAAGGATATTGTTTCGTCGGTGGTTATTGTGCTGGCAGCTTTGGCGCTTGGGGTGTACGGTCGCAGGCAGCCGCGAGAACTCGACTACCGTCTGGACGAAACGGGCCTGACTATCGGTGGCAAGTACTACAACTATGGTGGCTTTCGGTCTTTTTCAGTAATGACCGAGGGGGCCTTCTCGAGCATTGTGTTTATGCCGCTTAAGCGCTTCTCTACGCTGACCACCATTTATTACGACCCCAAAGACGAAGATGACATTGTCGGCCTGCTCAGCGGGCGTCTGCCGCTTGAGGAGCGTAAGCGTGATGCCATTGATAGCCTGATGTGGCGAATCCGCTTCTAGTGTGCAAAAAAAGCCGCCCCGGAGGGCGGCTTAGGTTAAATGTTCGAGTGAGGTGCCCTGAATGCTCTAGCTGATTGCTAGCGTCCCGAATGCTCTTTGCGATTGAGCTTTCGTTCCATGCGCTCTAGGAAGTTATGTTTGGCATGCTTGGCATCCCATTTTTCGATTTGTTCCATGAACTCGTCTGCTTCGTAGTCGGACATGGTTTTTGGCCCCCTTTTAAGTTTTTGGTACTTATTAGTATTAAGCTTATGTCTTAGAGGAGACTGTAAGTAATTTCACACTGGCGTGGCCTGTGCATAAGATATCCACAGCTTATCGTACGGCTCTCGCCCTGTTACAATGGCTACAAGTAAATTATGAACATTGTGCAAAAAACCATAGGCGCTATCGACGCCTTCCAGCGACGCCACCGGCCAACTGCATTCATGCATGCAGTTATTAAAAAATATAGCGACGACCAGGCTGGCTACCAGGCAGCACTGGTCACCTATTACGGATTTCTGTCACTTTTCCCGCTCTTGCTGATTTTAACTACGGTGGCTGGCATCATCGGTCACAACAACCCGGAATTCGGCCACGACTTAGTGGAGAGCGTTTCCAGGTACTTCCCTGTTTTTGCCCAAGCACTTGACGATAGCGTACGAGGCTTTGGCAAGAACGGCCTTGCCCTAGCGATCGGTTTACTGTTTGCCCTGTATGGTGCTCGAGGTATCGCTGATGCTTTCCGCCACGCTGTTAACCACATCTGGCACGTGCCATTGGCCAAGCGGAGCGGCTTCCCGCGCTCGCTGCTGCGCAGTGCTGGCCTTATATTCGGCGGCGGCGGCGGCTTTATTGCAGCAGCCTTGCTAGCGGGTTGGACGGCATCCGCTGGCCGCGGCTGGTCCTCGGCGATTGTCTCGGTGCTGGTCAACCTAGGCATACTGTACGCCGTGTTTATGCTGATTTTCCGCATGAGCCTACCGTTAAGCCTACCCCGACGTAAGTTCCGCCTCAGCGCTGTTATCTGTGCCATCGGCATAGCTGTTTTGCAAATGGTGGGCGTTATTGTCCTAACGCGCGAATCGGAGCACCTGGCCACCACCTACAGTGCCCTGTTTGCTACTACCCTAGGGCTCATGGCCTGGATTTACTTACAAATTCAGGTAGTTATCTACTCTGTTGAAATTGCCACCGTGAAAGATAGCAAACTATGGCCACGCAGTCTCAGCGGCCAAAACTTGACCGAAGCCGACCACCTGCTCCAGAAAAGACGAGAGGTTTAGAACTTACTCTTCGATGAGTTGACGCCACCAGCGCTCGGCTTGGCGGTTTTGTTGGTTGAATGTTCGTTGGCTGGTCAGATGAGTTTTTCGCATGGTCGCCTCCTTAGTTATTACTGTAAGCCTAGCAGTCTGCCGGCTCGTTAACTATGAAGTTTCTTACAGCTTAAACAGTAACAGGATGAGCGACTGAGGCTGTGTGGACAGTTTTTGGCTTACGGTGCATAGCGAGGGTTACTATACCGCTAGCAGCAAGTAGTAAAACGCCAGTCAAGAACAATGAAACGCCTAAACTATGAGCCGACTGTATGGGCGCTACTTGCTTAGCGCTATTGTCTGCTGCACCCGAGCGGTAGGCTACCTGCAGGGCGCTACCGGGGATCAGTTTGCTATTACTTTTGTCAGTGAACTTGTGTAACTTACCGTCGTCGGCCGTGAACTGAATGGTCATGCTGTTGCCATCGTTGGCCGATACGGCACCCGCCGCAATAAGGTCATTAGAAATACTACCAGCCGTAGCCCAACGGATGATCCCCCCTAAGGTAAGCAGGGTGGCAACCACAAGCAGCGCTAAACGAAGTTTTGGTAATATCCTTCTCTGTTGCCGCCTTAGCTCAGGCTGTGCTGCCGGGGCTGGCGTGTTGGTGTACAGTGGCCGCGGCGCTGGCCGAGTGACCGAAATCTGCTCAGCCATAGCCGCCGACTGGCTCGGCACCGATGCTGGTACGGGCGGTGGTGGTGTAACTGGTGTCGGGATGGGAGCGACGGGTCGCATCCGCTGGCCCGGTACAATATCCATCATGCGCGGACCGGCTGGCTGCGCCAGCGGCGCTGGGCGGCGTGGCGGGATGCCGTAGTTACCGCGCTGCACTGGCATACTACCTGCGGCGCGGGCCGATGGGCGATCAAACGGATTCGGGGCTGGTTGGCTGGGGTCAGGCATAGTCTCAATAAGCTTATGGTTTCCTTAAGTATACCTTACATGGCTGTTAGATAAGTAACTGAATGCCCTGTCCCGTGCTGGTATAGTTAGTTTTTAATAAGGAGGGATCCCTCATGACCTTCGAGGAAGCCCTTGAACGTTTACGGAAAGCCGAAGCCCAAGCGAAAAAAGTCCAACAAGATCTTAACCGCCAAAGGCGGCAGTACTAGTTAGTATTCGATAAATTTACGCCAAGCGTCGGGCTGCTTCTGCTTGGGGATCCGTTGTTTGATTAATGATAATTTCATGTAGAACTCCTCTACACTTGCAGCATACGGGGGCTGTTACTGCTAATGCTATGAGAAATCTCACAGGATTCGACCTATTTTTATCACATAAAAAGACCCCTTCGGGGGTCTTTTTGAATTTGCAAAATTGGTGAACGCGGCAGGGTTCGAACCTACGACCTTCGGCTCCGCAAGCCGACGCTCTATCCAGCTGAGCTACGCGTCCATGTACTTCGTCCAAAGTAACAGGGGTAATTTTAGCATGTTCTGGCATCTGATGCTAGTGTCTCCCGCCGACCGGCTTATCTGTTACAATATCTCAACACGGAGAGGTGCAAGAGTGGTTGAATTGGCTTGTCTCGAAAACAAGTGTGCCAGCAATGGTACCGAGGGTTCGAATCCCTCCCTCTCCGCCAAATAAATAGGACCGCCGAAAGGTGGTCCTATTTATTTGTTGGTGAGCGAGAGATTACTGAACGGGTTCGATGATGGCCGCGATTAGCGGACAGCATATGCCGAACCCGACAAGCCCTTCATACAAAATTAAGAGGCTTGCCGGCGTGAAGCTATAATCCCTCCCACAAAACTAGCACTCCAGAAACAGGTATACGAATGATACTTATTTAGTATCATTCGTATACCTGTTTTTAGAGTGCCATTAACATGCGGCGGGGGCTAGCCTCGGTCCCCTCGCCTTCTCATCCAACATACAACCAAGAGCATGATTACCAGTACCAGTAGCAACAATAACCAAGTGTAGTATTGACCCCGTGTGCCCCCGTAATGCGGTGTTGCCGTGGCCGCGCTCAGCACCGCAGTTTGAGGAGCCGAGTTATCATTTTTTGTTGGCCCAAAATGTGCAGCGTTCATTATGTGCTGAACGCTTAACTTAAGGAGACCCCCACCGGCATCGGCTGCAGACGAATGCTTACTGGTCGGCAACGTGAACTCGGAATCGCAGGTATCGTCGAGGTTGTCATGATCATCGTCACTGCCGGAGTTCACGACTAATGGGCAGGAATCTTGCGGGTTGGGGACATCATCGCCGTCGTAATCGGTGGGGCTATGCCCGACGTACGTCGTATCAGTAATGGTTACGGGGTCTTCTCCTTGGCTGAGGCCTGAAACCACCACGGGCTGGATGCCCGGATTGACGGCCGGAGGTATTGGCACGGTGGTTTGTATATCGCCCTGGCTATCAGTTTGTGCGGGGCTGGTCGTCGTCTGGCCGATCTGTACGGTGTATGTCGTGTTGGGGCGTAGCCCGTAATCGGCCCCGACAAGATCAATTGTTACCGAGCCGCCCTTTACCCCGCTGCTCGTCATGCCGCTGGCTGGGCTGATTGTTTTGACTGGCCGACCCGACCGCGGTGCTTGTAGTAGTGGGTCGCTGCCGCTGGGGGCTGGAACTGCCTGGCCCGGGTTGCTAGCTAGCTTTGGAGTGTTTGCAAAATTATGAGTAGCCCGTCTGATTGCCTGCTCGATCAGTTCGTGCCCGAAGGCGGTTGGATGAAAACTCTCCTGCCCCAGTACGCCCAGCGTATCATTGCCGGCAGTTACACCGTTAACCGCTACGTTACCTGCTGCACTACTACAGAGTTCATAGCCGGCTAGCGCGCTGCTAACATCGACATACTGCACGCCGGCTGCAGCCGCAGCTTTTTGAATGACACCATTAATGTAGGCGGTTACCTGGCGGGCAAAGTCGATGTCGCCAGGCGTTAAATGAACGTTCAGCCCGCATTTGCCACCCGTTGTGACAATCTGCGGGTAGCCAAGGGCGTATAGGCGAGCAGCCGGCGCTGTTTTCTGCAGTTGCCTAAATAGGTCGACCCATTTTGAGTAGTTGTGGGCAATTGTCTGCTCGGCTTCCAGACGATCCTCGTATGTCTGATAGCAGTCGCCGGGGCTGACGCAGCGTAGCAACATATCTTTAAACCCAACATCGTTACCGCCGATTTGTATCGTGATCACCCCTGGCTGGTAGGCAGTCACAAACGCTTGTTGTGCCAGGTATCCCGGTGTAAAGTCGTGCAAAATACTGGTTTCACTGCCGTCGGCCTCGCGAGATTTGGCGCTACGATGATCACTGACCTGGCCGCTGTAGTTGGCTGATTGATTAATAATGTCGCGGCTGCGTGCCCCTGAGCAGGCGACAGAACGGCCGTCGAGCCGCAGCGGATACGAATGAGCTGATTGGTGGCAGTGGTTCACCGCGGTATCGGTGCCGGCAAGGTAGTTCCAGGCTCCCTGCCCGGAGGCGTATGAGTCGCCCAGTCCCAGATAGGGTAGTAGTGAGGTGATTTGACCACTCGGAGCCAACAGATAGCTATTTGTCTGTGAGCCATTGGTGGCGTTAAAGCTAATCAGGTCATCACGGACGAAGCTAACCTGCGAAATACGGCTCAGATTGCTCCCAATCTGGGTTTTTACGTATTGCCAGTAGTCGTGCGCCGGACAGGCCTTGGGAGTTGTGCAGGCAGCGAGATCGTACACCTTAAAGCTCGAAAACTCCGTACTGGCCACTGCTGCGTAACGACCATCGCCGGTAACGGCCAGGCTAGCAGTATGCCCAGCAAAGGGCATGCCCGGCGTATCAAACGACTTACCAAACGGTAAAATTGAGAAATCGGCCAGATTAATGCGAACCAGTGCATTGCCCGGCGACTCGGTTACCATCCACTGCCCTCGTGGCGCGTAGCCCAACGCCTGTGAGTTTACCGGCAGCGGCTGCCCAGCCTCGTCTGTTACTACAAAGTTTGGTTGCGAAACCACTGACTTATAGCGGCCATACTGCGGAATACCTTCACTTTGGAGCGCTCCCGGAAAATACGTATACAGGTACATATATGTGCCCATCCCCGGAAAACCGCCAAAGCGGCCCACGCTTGCCGAATAGGGCAAAATGCTCAGGGCTGCCGATTGCCCACCAAATTTGATTAGCTCACCCTCGTCGGTGCCGGTGAATATGGCGACACTTTGGTCGGGATCAATGAGTCCAATAGCCGATTGCACAAAACAGCCTTGGCGCAAGCGTTTACTGAGGTCATCAATTAGGCGAAAGGCCATGGCTGTGCAGGCATAACTATGTTCTGTTTCAGCCACGGCTACTGGACCGGTGTTATTGAGGGCCATGGCCCTCGGTTGGGCCCACGGAATATCGGGAGCATTAGCTAGCGAGGTGCCACTCGCCGACAGGCTACGAGTAAGTGATAGCAGGAAAACGGCCAGCACTATCCAGAGGCGCAAGCGAACTCACTTTCTCTCCCCTACTTCTGGCCAGTGTAGGCTAGTTTTACAGTCAGGCAAGCATAAGGTTTTCTGGTTTTCATGAACTCTTCATGACGTACAATAGAACCATGCAAGACTCAATTTTCACCAAAATCATCAAGGGCGAAATCCCCTGCCAAAAAATCTACGAAGACGAAAAAACCCTAGCCTTCCTCGATATTTATCCAACCCAACCCGGCCATACACTGGTTATTCCCAAAACTCAGGTGGAGTTTTTGTGGGATTTGTCAGATGAGGACTACCAAGCGGTCATGGACACCGTTAAAAAGGTTGGTCGTCATTTGCGAGAGGTGCTAAACGTGCCATACGTCGGTGTTAAGGTCATCGGTACCGATGTGCCGCATGTCCATGTGCACCTAGTTCCCTTCCATACGGCTGCTGGCTATTACGCCCAGCCCGATACCAATGGGGAACCAGACATCGCCGCCCTCGATGCCATGGCTAAAACATTAGCGTTTTAGTACACTGTAACCAATGGGAAACGTACTTATTTCACTGTGTGTGGCAGCCGGCGCAGCCGGTCTTGCCTACTCTAAGCTCGGTCGCCGCGTGGGTTATGGTAACGCAGCCAGCGTTTGGACACTGGTGGCCATCACGTTTGGACTGATTTTCTTAATCATGATCATCCTGCTCAACACACTTGTTTCACTAGATTAGCCGTTTAATACTATTTTGCTTGCTGCAACAGCCGTAGCACTGGTATTATATGGCCATGGACGAGAAGGGGTTGGGCAAACGCCTGCAAGAGGTGCGACGTAGTGCAGGCTTAACGCAGCAAGAGCTGTGTCATGCCGCTAATTTGAGCTTTTCGACGCTGGCTAAAATCGAGCGCGGAGCCATTAGATCCCCTTCCATTTTCACGATTCAGAGCATTGCCGGGGCGCTTAAAATGTCGCTCGATGATCTGTTAGGCATTGGCAGCAGTAGTCGTAGCTACGGTAAGTCTAAGAGTGGCCTAACGTTTGTCTATTTTGACGTCAATGGCTGCCTGGTGCGCTTTTACCAGCGGGCCTCCGCTCGCGTAGCCGAAGACCATGGGTTAGCCCCCGAACAAGTCGAAATGGCTTATTTACACTTCAATGATGAAGTTTGCCGCGGCACCATGACGCTCGACGACTTTAATGCCGCCGTAGCCGGTCGTTTAGGCATCGAGTCGCTCGATTGGGCGTCATACTACCTCGAAGCCGCTGAGCCGCTTCTAGACATGCACCAGACCCTTGCCTGGGTGGCAGAGCACTACCGCATTGGCTTACTGACCAACATTATGCCCGGAATGCTCGACGAGTTATTAAAACTCGGCAAAATCCCTACCCTGCCCTACGATGTGATTGTCGATTCCTCAGTTATCGGTATGATCAAGCCCGAGTCGCAAATTTACAGCTACGCTGTTGAGCAAGCTGGCGTACCGGTAGACGAAATCCTGTTTGTAGACGATACCCAAACCAATCTGGTAGCCGCCGAAAAGCACGGCCTTCGTGTAGTTTGGTTCGATTACGCACGGCCAGAAGAGTCGGCTGCTAATGTCCGCAAAGCCCTTGAGCTTGCCGATTAACGGGCACTTTAGTTGTGAAACAGTTGAGGGTCGGCTAGTTCGTACTTAACGTGCTGCACCGTTAAGTGTCCGACGTTACGGGGTCGAAAGCCTTCGGGTGTGTCTGGCTTGACGGCACTCTTGGCGAGTTCTTTAACCTCGACAGTGCCCAGTAGTCGCACAGTGTAGCTGTCGGCATTGGGAGCAAGTTCTGGCACTATCGCAGCAATTTGATCATGCACGGTGGTAGAAGTGTCAAAGCCACTAACAGCAGTCCAAAGTCGATCATAAGCGGGACCGTATTGGCTTTCTGGCTCTTGGATGGCGATTTCATAAGTAGTTGGTAAGTGCTTTAACATGATGTCTCCAATTAAAGCTTATTTTACTACAAATATTGAATTAGTCAAGGTAAAGCTATCTAGCTAAAGCGCAGCTTTTCGCGCTCAATGTTCTCGAGCACTTGTTTGGCCTCTGTTAACTGGGCCTTAGTCTGAGCAATAATTGCTTCTGGTGCGTTAGCAACGTAGCCCTTGTTGGCCAGGCGGCCCTCGAGTTGTTTGATAGCGGCAGCCTGCTTGGTCCCCTGCTCTTCTAGGTCTTTGACGTAGGCAGCAGCAGTTGCTTGGTCGATGTCCAGCCAGGTCTTGTGCTTGGTGCTGGTCAGGCTCAGGCCGGTTCCGCTTGGTGCCTCAACCACTGCTCGTAAACGGGTCAGCTGCTTGATGCTGGCGGCGTTATCAGTAATGAATGGTGCGTCGGTGTAGTGCAGCGTGACACCGCTGGCTTTCAGGCTGTTCAGAATTAAGCGGACTTCGCTGACAATTGTCATAATTTCGGTAAAGTTAGCCATCTGCTGCTTACTAAAGTCGAGTGGCTCGGCATAGGTACGTTTAGCCAAAATTGAATCTTGCTCCCAGGCTAGTGTTTGCCAAATTGTCTCTGTTAGGAAGGGGGCAAATGGATGCGCTAGCAGTAGTGTGGATTCCAGTACGTGCATCAGCAGCGGCAGGTTTGGCTGTGCCTTGCTGGCTTCAATGTACCAATCGGCTACGTCGTCCCATACAAAGTGGTACAGCGTGTCATAGGCTTCGCTCAGGCGATTACTGTCGAGCTGCTTGGTCAGCCGTTCCTGAGTCTGCTGTAGCTTGCCGAGTACCCAGTGATCGGCCGCGGACTGTGATTTTGGCGCTTCCCGCTCTGTTACGTCACCAACCAGTGACTCAATGTAGCGAGCAATATTCCACAGTTTGTTGGCGAAGTTACGGGCACCAACCAGCTTGGACTCATCATAAGGTCGGTTCGCGCCAGCGGTCTCGTCGGCAATAATGCCCATGCGGAAGGCGTCAGAGCCGTACTGCAGCACCTTCTCGATTGGGTTCACGACGTTGCCCTTACTCTTGCTCATCTTTTGACCGTGTTCATCTTGGATCATGCCATGCAGGTACACGCTCGTGAATGGCACTTCACCGGTGTTGTACAGGCCAAACACGATCATGCGCGATACCCAGGCAAACAGAATGTCGTGGCCGCTTTCCATGACCGATAATGGGTAGAACTTCTTGAACTCTTCGCCGTCGGGGAAGTTCAGCGTGGCGTAGGGCCATGAACTGCTCGAGAACCACGTATCAAATACGTCAGGATCA
Organism: Candidatus Saccharimonadota bacterium; assembly: GCA_028286405.1. Classification (GTDB taxonomy): domain Bacteria; phylum Patescibacteriota; class Saccharimonadia; order Saccharimonadales; family UBA4665; genus JAGQNO01. The sequence goes on along the minus strand of JAQBRP010000011.1, from coordinate 39,569 downwards.
CGGCGATAGGTTTTGTCCCCGACCTGCAAAAACTCCTCCGCTACCCGTTCGTCGACAATCCAATCGTCTGGCTCATCAACATTCTGGAAGGCCGGAATCGGAATGCCCCAGGCAATTTGGCGGCTGATGTTCCAGTCGCGAGTGTTCTCAAAATAGGTAATCAGTTGCTGCTGTTTGGCGGCTGGCTGGAAGCTGATTTTATTTGCTTTGAGGGCTGCAATGGCTGGCTTAACCAAGGTTTGCATATCAACGAACCACTGCTCACGTAACAGGGGCTGAATGACGGTATCGCATTTGTAACAGTGGCCGACGCTGTGGACGATAGCCTCAGTTTTAACCAGCAGCCCCTGCTCTTTCAGATCAGCCACACTTCGCTCTCGAGCTTCGTCAACGGTTAGGCCTCGGTAGGCTTCGGGCATGTCGGTGTTAATGAAACCTTCAGAGTTAATAACACGAATCATAGGCAGGTCGTGGCGCTTGCCTACTTCAAAGTCGGTCTGATTGTGGGCGGGCGTAATTTTCACCGCACCGGTACCGAACTTAGGGTCCACGAAGTCATCGGCGATAACCGGTATCTCACGATTCGTCAGGGGTAGCTTGACCGTTTTACCGAGGAATTTACTGTAGCGCTTATCGTCGGGGTGAACCGCAACAGCGGCATCACCAAACAGTGTTTCGGGACGAGCCGTGGCGACGGTGAGTTCTCCGCTGCCATCAGTGAGGGGGTAGGTAATGTACCATAAATGCCCCTGCTCTTCCTTGTGCGTAACTTCAATATCGGCAAAGCCAGTACCATGAAATGTACAGTAACTTATTAACTTTTCGGCTCGATAAATTAATGATTGCTCGAACATTTTGCGGAAAGTGGCGTGAGCTTGTTTTACGACTTTTTCATCCAGTGTATAGGTGTAATGTTCCCAATCTACACTGGCACCGAGCTGGCGGAACTGCTGCTGATAATTGCCTTTATTTAATGATACGAAGTCCCAAATTTGCTCATACAGCTGTTCACGTGAAAAATCGAATCGGCTCTTTCCCTGCTTGGCGAGCTCTTTTTCGTACACCGTCCAGGTTTCGAAGCCAGCGTGATCTGCACCTGGTACAAACAGAGCGCTTTCCCCCTTTAATCGGTGATGGCGAATCATGACGTCTTCAATTGCCAGTGTCAGGCCGTGACCGATGTGCAGATTGCCATTAGCGTTGGGCGGCGGCATAACAATGCTGAAGTGTTTATCACTGTCGGTAGGGCGAAAAGCACCACTTTTCTCCCAGAGGGCGTAGATATCTGACTCGTACTGTCCTGGCTCGTAGACTTTTGGTAATTTCATATGAAGCCACTATACCACCTCTGTTACCGGAAGGGAAACGTGTTATTAAAAGTTCATGAAAAGTTAATAACACAGGAGGAGTATGGGTTACATCGAAAGATTGGGAGCAATATCGAGAGTCAACGGGTCAGCCGTCGGCTGATCGCGCATAGCCTTAAAGCAGCCCAAGGTGGCAATCATGGCCCCATTATCAGTGCACAGTTTAAAGGCCGGGAATTCGATAGGCAAGGGGAGACGCTCGGTTAGCTGCTTGCGTAACTCTCGTGAAGCAGCGACACCACCAGCGATTACGACACTCTTAGGCGCGAACTCCTCACAGGCCAGTACCGCCTTGTCGACAATGGTCTCGCAGGCTACGCGGCAGAAGCTGGCTGCAATATCGTTCTTCTGGGCCTCGGAGAGGCGCTCTGCCAGCTTGAAGGAGGGGAAGGTGTAATCTTCACCAATCAGCGCTTGGGCCTGTCTTAAAACGGCTGTTTTGAGACCCGAGAAGCTAAAGTCATACTTGCCCACCTTAGCCTTGGGCAGCTTGATAGCGTGAGGATCGCCGCTGGCGGCGGCTTTTTCTACCGAAGGGCCACCAGGGTAGGGCAGGCCGGTAATTTTGGCCACTTTATCGAAGGCTTCACCGATGGCGTCATCTTGGGTGCGTCCCAGTAATTCATAATCAAAATGGTCGCGGAACAGCGCCAGTTGGCTGTGCCCACCAGATACAATAATGGCTAACATCGGGAATCCCGGTTGTGCCGAGCGCAAGCTGTAATCGGGCAGGGAAGTGTCAGTTAAGAAGTTAGCGTACACATGGCCCTCCACGTGATTGCAGGCGTACAGCGGTTTGTCGTGGGCAATGGCCAAGGTGCGAGCGGTCATAACACCGACTAACAGGCTGCCGCTTAGGCCAGCACCGTAGGTGACAGCAATGGCGTCAATATCATCCCAAGTGCAGTTGGCTTCATCCAGCGCTTGCTGAATAACAGGGGTGATTACTTCAATATGGCTACGAGCAGCAATTTCTGGCACGACGCCGCCATACTGCACATGTATGTCCATACTAGAAGCCACCACATTACTGAGTAACTCGTGGCCATCGCGAACAACGGCGGCGGCCGTTTCATCACAGCTAGTTTCAATGCCTAAAACAATCATTGTCTACAGTGTAGCAAACCGGGCAGAGAATTACTTGACAATACAACAATTCAGTTTTTTGATATTGACAAATCACTACATTTTTGCTATTATGAAACTATTCAATACATAAATCAAAAACTAGCCAGAAGTAAATAGTAAATAAGGAAATCCCAATCATGAGTGAAATGCCAATTCAGTACAATCCCCAAGAAGTTGATTTTAGTGCAGCCCGCTCAGCTCAGGCAGAGGCCCACCGTGTAATTAGTGTTCGCCAACGTCGTGAAGAGGCTGAGCGTGATGCTACTATCGCTAGCCACCAGCAGGGGTTACTTGATGGTTGGGTAGGCGAACTACCCGACAGCGATGGTTCGCACACTGAAGTTAATGTGCGTGGTCGTGCTTTGAGCGACCTCGAAGATTATCTTAGCCAGCGCCCTACCTCTGAAGGCGAAGCCAACAGGGCTACTCTAGAGGCTGATCTTACCAGGATTGACCAGGCCGGCGAAGCACACGAAAAGCAAAAGCCAACTTCTCGTTTTGAACTTATGGTAGCCCACGCTAAAGCCGCTAAGGCTGCCAAAGAAGGCGACTTGAACCCTTCGCAAGCCCTGAAGGACCGTTTACTCGAGTTAACACGTAGCAGCAGCGACCAACTTAAGACCATTACTGAGTACCGTGATATGTTTGAACTCGTTGATCAACGTATTGCTCGTGACAATGACATCGATAAAACCATTACCTACTTTACTGAAAAGGCAGTTAAAACTAAGCAAGCCAATGAAGCCCGCGCCGCCGTAGAGGAAGCTCGTAAGGAGTCAGAGGAGCCTGTTTCGGAGCCCATAGAACAGCCAGAACAACAGAGCGAACTTGAGCATCAAGCTGAACTAGAACCAGTAGTCGTGGAGCAGCCACAGGACGAAGTATCTTCTGAGCCAGAGGTGGCAACGCCTACCCCTCGTCGAATCGTAGTTCTCCCTGGTAGCACACCTGAACATTCAGTCATTAGTTTCGAGGATGCACCTGTCCCTGCTGGCCAGCCTGAAACTCCTACCCGGACAGGAGCGGCACTCATCGATCACTATCGATCACTCATCGATGATGGCGTCGAAGAGCCAGTAGAGGAGTCGTTGGACTGGGTTGATCCCAGCTGGGACTGGCTCCGCGACGGGGGATCAGTTGACGCACCACAACCAGAGCCAGAGCATGTGTTAGTCGAAGAGGGCTCTGCAGAGGCGCCCGAAGAAGAACAGCCCACCACCAGTCGCACCGAGAGGACTAGGGGCAGATTAGGTAAAATCTTTAAGCGTAACAAAACGCAGCGTAATGATGATGGTAGCCGGATGACTATTGATGAAATTATGGCTAATGTCGACCAGGGTGACCGGTTTGCTGGTGCCCAGCTTAGGGAGCAGCCTGTCCACAGGGGTGTACCGCAGCGGTTTCACCCATATAAAGAAGCTCCTAAAAAGGTAGACAGCGAGGGGCAGGAGATTCCCGCTACTCCGGCCGCAGCCGTTGAGCCCATCGACTGGCTAAAAGCTAGTGCCAAAACCCTTTCCTTTGGCCTTGATAAGGAAAGCCGTGAACGACGTAAGCACTATAGGCCTATAACGAAAGCTGTGCGCAGTGATCGGCGCAATGCCCGGAAGCGTGCCGCTACCGTAGGGGCTCGGGTTGATCGTCAATTAGCCAACGACGAATAGTACAGCAGGCTAGTTCTGTATACTGGGGTATATGAATTCCCGCAAACTTGTTAAAAAGCTGATTCCACATCAGCTTTTTAAGTCTATTGAACCCTACGGCCACCTCGGCGAAGCGGTATTTTTTAATGCCATCAATGGTTTTCCGGGGAAGGGCTTAAAGGTCATTGGCGTTACCGGTACCAACGGCAAAACCTCGACAGCCTTTTTAATTCACCGCATGCTGCACGAAGCTGGTTACAAAGTTGGCCTCAACACCACGGTTGGCTGGGGCGTTGGCGACGATATTAAGCCGCAGCTGCACCACATGACCAACGTAACGGTGCCCGAGTTAATGCAACGGCTGAAATTCTTTAAACAGGCTGGCGTAGAATGGCTGGTGCTGGAAACCACCTCGCATGCCTTGGCTCAAAATCGCGTCTGGGGCGTGCCTTACAGCGTGGCTGTTATGACCAATATTACCCACGAGCACTTGGCTTATCACGGTACTTTCGAGCGCTACCGCAACGCCAAGCGCAAAATGTTCAAGCTGACCAATGCCAACAAGCAGGGGTTGCGGGCTGGCATTATTAACGCCGACGACCCCAGTGCTGATCTGTTCGCCAGCGACATTCAGCACCCCATAACCTACGGTATTGATAAGGGCAGCGTGCAAGCCACTGACGTGAAGCTGACGCCGGAAGGGGTTAGCTACAAAGCCAAAATCGGGGATGAGACCTACGATATCATTTGTCAGCTGCCCGGCAGTTTTAACGTCTATAACTCCTTGGCTGCCGCTTGCGTTGGGCATGTAGTTGGCTTAACCAAAGAACAGGTCGAAAAGGGCATTGCCGCGCTGCGCAGCGTGGAAGGTCGCATGACAACCATCGAGGAAGGGCAGGACTTTAGCGTGATTGTCGACTATGCTCACTCGCCCGACAGCTTCGAAAAACTGTTCAAAGACTTACGACCAACCGTCAAAGGCAAGCTGATTGTATTATTTGGCTCCTTGGGCGGCGGCGACAAAGGTAAGCGTCCGCTGCAAGGTGAACTAGCCGGTAAATACGCCGACGAAGTAATTATTTGTGAAGAAGACGACCGCCAAGAAGACCCCGACCAAATTGCGACCGACATAGCCGCGGGCGTCGAAAAAACTGGCAAAGTACGTGACAAAGACCTGTTTTTGATCCACGATCGCCCCGAAGCCATGCAATTTGCCGTAGACCGCGCCCAGAAGGGCGACACGGTGTTATTCCTGGGCAAAGGCCACGAAAAGACCATTGAGCACGCCGATGGTGAGCACCCTTGGGACGAAATTGGCACAGCACACACTGTACTCAAAAAGCGCCTCGGTAAGAAGTAACTAGTGTAGGGTGGTGAGCGTGGTGCAGCGCACCGAGCCCCCATTCTTTTTGAGCTCGTCATTCACCGTGGTGACAACGTGTAAGCCCGCCTTGCGCAGAGCTTTTTCGAGTACTGGCGCACCGGCATTCATAACGACGGCTTCGCCGGTGGCCACCAGATTGCAGGCGCTCACACCAGTAGCTTCGTCGTAGGGTGCCCAGATGATTTCAGTGTTTGGCAGGGCTATGATTTTATCGAGGCTTTCAGGCTCAAGCGCTTCACGGCATACGACCAGTAGACCTTTTTGGGTGGCGGATGGCCAGCGAATAGGTGCTATGGCGTAATCAATGTCGTAGAACTCGCTGTTAGGTAAGCCCGTAACGTCGTTCATGTTGCGTGAGCCATCGTCGTTTAGCAGCGCTTTAGCCTGCAGGCTAATCACTTCGTAGCCTAAATGCTCGGCAATAAAGGCGTGCACCTCAGGGCCGGGCGCAGTGCGGAACTGTTGACCGGCTAACAGATACGGGCCGTAGCGCAGGGCATCGCCCTGACCACTAAAAAACCAATCGGTATTAGGCAGGTAGAGCACGGTTTTATCGAGTTCCCGGAAGATATTGTCGAAATAGGGCGTTTCTTGTTCGCGGCCCTTGGGCAAGCGAGCTATTAGGATGGTTTTGTTGTCGACGCCTAGCAGGCCCTCGTTGGCGGTAAAAATGCCGTCCTGACAGTCTTTTGGTGCGTCACGCTTAATAACTGCAATGCCAATGCTCTCGAGTGCTTTCCAGATGCCAGTGTGCTGCTGTACGGCTTTTTTCACGTCAAACGGCACGCTGGAGTCCATGTAGGGATTAAGGGCCAGCTGATTGCTCATGTACTCAGCGCCGCTCATTAGTACTTGGCGGTTAAACTGAGGGCTAAAGTGTTTGTGTTTCGTAAACATCATAAGTTCTACTATAGGTGACTGGGTTCGATAATGCTTGGGGGATTGCTGTGGGCAAGAGACGGTGTGTCTCCAAGTATTATCGAACCCAGGGGCGGAGGGCGCGTGGCGCGCGCGGGTGGCAGTTGCCACGCACCCTCCATGGGTCCTGGTCAGGTCATGACCTTGTTCTTCTTCCTTCCGGCGACGGCGTAGGGCTCGGGGTTGTTGGCTCGGTGCTGGGTGTCGTGCTCGATGCCGGCGATCAGTTCCTCGCGGAACTTCTGTCGACGCTGCGGCGACACCGACCTGAGGTCGATCCCCACGACGAGGCGGGACCTGGTGGTGCGATCGGTGATCTTGACGCGTACGACGTGTCGGCGCTTCCCGATGGTGATCAAGAGGCGATCGAAGTTGTCGGCGATGACCTTGTACGGGGCCTGGCTGAGGTCGATGACGATGTCATCGTTCACACTGGCTACGGACATGTGCTTCCAATCTAAAGGAGGAACAGGACCACAACAGTATACTACTGGCGGTAGCTATTGACAATAGTTGATTTTTTTGTTGTTATACTACTAATGTCACAACCAAACTTATCACCAGATTTTCGTGATGATTTCAATGCTCGTAGCAAAGAGCGTCTTCTAGTACAGGCTACTATATTGCGCCTAGGCTTAATAAAGGATGCGGTAGACGTCTTCAAGGGCTTTCAGCTTGAAGATAGTGTGGCTCAGAATCAGCAGTCGACTAAATACCGACTGTGGCTTGCTCCCGATGCTCTAGAAGTACCGTTGCTCAGTAGTGCGCTGCAGTCATCTCGGTCATTTGTGCTGGTGAATAAGACGGCCAGCGAGCGCCTTCGCTTTCATATCCCAGTCCCGGAGGATTACAACGAGGAAGACGAAGAGGCTTTGGAAGCCTTTGAGTTACCGAGTGATGTATACGTCGAAAGAATGAAGGTAAATGGTAAATCGATTGCCATCGTTGGTCGCTATGCTATCAATGCTCTCAGTATGTATGAATCCAAACCAACGAGCAGTTCGCAAGATGGAGGCGTGGTCGGCTCAGTAGATCTGTCGTGGGCCGCCTTCGATGCAGACTTTGAGCCTGGAATCACCCTTGTTTCGGGCCTGAGCCAAGATTTGATTAACTGGCATGCTATAAAGCAGCGTGAAATCACCGTGAACCCTGACGGTTCGGCTAGCGCTGTCGATCTTTAGTATTTTGCCAAACAAAAACTCATGCATCATGCATGAGCCAAAAATTCTTAAGTAAGTATGTGTTGCAAGCGGACGAGGATTCTGGGGTTATTTGGTGACCGGGTGGTCAAAAAATAATCCTGATCGACTCAGTCCGCTTGCCACCCCACCAGGCCGGCTCCCGCAGCACTCTGCAGATAGTATGCTGGGAAGCCGGCCGGCTTTTTTGGGGTGGTTCTGTCAGCCGTGTTGCTTGAGCTCGCCGTAGACGGCAGTAACCGGTCCGGACTCCTGGTAGTTCCGGTGACGCTGGTCACGCACTGCGAACTCCTCGAAGACGATCTTCAGCAGACCGGGGATGGCCTTCTCGGCGGTGTCGGGGTCGAACTCGAAGATGAAGACGCCGGGCTCGTCACCGAGTGCCACCGTCGGTGGTACATCGAGGTCGAGCGCCGCCAGCTCCATGTCGCGCAGGACCTTGGGGGTGATGTTGAGGGGGGTCTTTACGCGCTGCACGAGCTTGCCGGTCTCGTCGTTGGGCGAAACCTTGGGGAGGAGCACGGTGCCGATGGCAGGTGCATCCATGGTGCGGGTGGGGGACATTATTCTCCTCGGGTCGGGTTCTGGACAGAACGAAGTAATAATAGCATAGTATGTGTTATTACCAAATATTGACAAAATACAGATAAACTTTTAATATAAGTACTGATATGAGTCAACGTGGTTACCCCGGTACTGCTGGAGATTCCGATCCCAGCTCATTTGAAAGTCTGCAACTAGCGCAGGCTATTACAGAGGCGCATAAAAAGTGGCTATTCGCCGAAAAACGCAATGCCATGATGCAAATTGGCGAGGTCGAGAACAGTAGCCGACCCCGCAAGCTGGGACTCAAAGACTATGGGCAGGGTTTGCAGCGACACGTCGCCGTTGCGCTAATGCCAGCAGGCCAGCAGGAGACTGAGACGCCGATTGCACGTATGGTTTTGGACTTTCCGACTGTACAGTGGGAAGCAGCGGGTGATGCGCTACGCGCCATGTACCTAGCAAACATTAAGGAAAATGCACCGAAGCAGTTCGATGAGACTAGTGCTGTGGACTTATCACGTCCTGCCTATATTCCAACGCGCGATGTTTTTGGGGAGGCTATAAAGAGTGATGGCAGTTCAATCAAGTTTCTTCTATCACCCACAGGTCTCCACGCCTATGAATTACCAGAGGATATCATTCCCACAGCGCCCGAAGTGGTAGCTGCAGGTCAGTTGTATGTTGTCTTTTCTGACTTCGCCACCTACGAAGCCCAAGCGAAGCTCGCAACTGAGTGGTTCAATACGTCAGACCTGATTGAGCTTATCGGAGCAGCTGAGGTAACTGACTTTGACGGCAATACTGGTACCAGTGCTGCCGCAGGTTGATTCTTGACAGTCACTTCATACCTCCGTTATGATAAGAGGTGAGTTAGCACTCTCGACCCGACAGTGCTAATACTTATCAGACAAGCAAGGAGGATTTATTATGGCAGGAGCACTGAAACCCCTGGGCGACTATGTCGTGGCGACCGCCGAGCAGGCCGAAACTAAAACCGCCAGTGGCATTTATTTACCCGAAAACAGCGCCGAAAAGCCCAAAACTGCTAAGGTTGTGGCTGTTGGCCCAGCTGCAACGCAAGTTAAAGTTGGTGACCGCATTATTTATAAGTCATACAGCAACACCGACGTCAAAGTCGAAGGCACCGAGTACATTTTAGTAAAAGAAGAAGACATTCTGGCAACGGTTAAATAGGAGAGCAACTACATGGCAAAAAAAGTATTTTACGATGATGACGCCCGCCGCCGCGTGCTGGCCGGTGCCGAAATTTTATATAACGCAGTTAAAACCACCATGGGCCCCAAAGGCCGCAACGTAGTTATTAGTAAGTCATTCGGTAACCCAACCGTCACCCACGATGGTGTAACCGTCGCTAAAGGTGTTGAACTGGCTGATGTTGACGACGAAACCTTGGGCCAAAAAGTTGGTGCCGAGCTTATTAAACAAGCAGCTTCCAAGATGAACGACGTCGCTGGCGATGGTACTACCACCGTAACCGTGCTGACTTACCACATTCTGAACGAAGCCAATAAGCTGATCGCTGCCGGGCACAACCCTATGTTGCTACGCAAGGGCCTGGAAGCTGCTGCCCAAGAGGTGTTAGCCGAGCTTAGCGGCATGGCTGAGTCAATCGAAGGCAAGATGTTGCGCGTAGCCCAAGTTGCTAGCATCAGCGCCGGCGACACTGAAATTGGAACGCTTATTGCCGAAGTCATGGAGGGCGTTGGCAAAGACGGCGTCGTTACCGTTGAAGAAGGGCAGGGACTCTTGCTCGAAAAAGAAGTCGTTGAAGGCTTTACCTTCGACCGTGGCTTCGTTAGCCCCTACATGGTGACCGACACCTCGCGTATGGAAGCCATTTACGACAAGCCAGCTGTGATTATTACCGATAAAAAAATCGGTTCTATTCAAGAATTCCTGCCATTACTCGAAAAAATCGCCCAGTCCGGCAAAAAAGACTTAGTACTGATTGCCGAAGATGTCGAAGGCGAAGCCCTCGGCACCTTCATCTTGAACCGCCTCAAAGGTGTATTTAACACCGTAGCAATTAAGGCTCCTTCGTTTGGCGACCGCCGCAAGGACATTCTAAACGACATTGCTATTTTGACTGGCGCTGAAGTAATTACTGATGACCGTGGCATGACCTTTGAAAACGTCGACCTAAACGTAGTCGGTACCGCCCGCCGCGTGATTGTTACGAAAGACGAAACCACCATCATCGAAGGTGGCGCTAGCCCAGCCGAAGTTGCCGCTCGTACCAAGCAGCTGGCAACCCAAGCCGATGCCGCTACCAGCGAATACGACAAAGAATTCCTGGAAAAGCGCCGGGCTGCACTCAGTGGCAAGGTTGCCGTCATTAAAGTCGGTGGTGCTACCGAAACCGAAATTGAAGAAAAGAAGTTCCGCGTCGATGACGCTGTTGCGGCCGTTAAAGCAGCTCTCGCCGAAGGTATTGTGCCTGGTGGTGGTGTAACGCTGATTAACTTGGCAGACGGCATTACTCAAGATCAGAAACTGATCGTGGGCGACGACGATGTAGCCTACAATAACGGCAAATTCTTGCTAAAACGAGCGCTTGAGCAGCCATTTAGAATCTTATTGTCCAACTCCGGCCTTAATCCTGACGAATGGCTGCCACAAGTACGGGCGGGTAAGCCAGGATTTGGTGTGGACGTGAACAACCCAGCAAAGCTTGTCGACATGAAGGCTAAGGGAGTCATTGATCCCGCTCGCGTCACTAAAGAAGCAGTCCAAAACGCTGTTTCGGTTGCCGGTACGGCCATGACTATGGGTGCACTAGTAGTCGACGTTCCCGAACCAAAGTCTGATGCTGGCGCAGCCGGCATGGGTGCTGGTATGGGCGGCGGCATGGGCATGATGTAAGGAAATGAGACACCCTTCGGGGTTTCTCAGCGCTTCGCTACTCTTCCCGTAAACGGTAAAAATAACCTCGGATTCATTCCGAGGTTATTTTTGTATTATCTAAAACGTGAGGACAGTAGTAAGTTCATGAAGTTGACAAAAAGTGTATAATATTAATTGAGACATGTACTCTGAGTCCGGCCAACGTGGTCGTTCTTTCTCTTGAAGGGAGAGTCAGATGTCTGGAAACTTCACAACTAGGATGAGGGAGGGGTTGCGACACAACGCCATCGCCAGTTTGGTGATGAGCTGTCTCGCAGCGTTTTTCCTCGTCGCAGTAACACCCTCGATGGGCGAAGCCGAAGCCTCTTCGTGCTCCGCCATCACCCTCCACGGGCGAGCGATCAGCAGCGGTGGCAAGGCCCTCAAGCGCTACGGCATCATCGTGACGCTGCACGGCAAGGAGAAGCCACTCGATGGCATGCGCACCAGCAAGCGGGGCGGCTACAGCCTGCAGGTGTGTCGCACGGGCGGTCTGTCTACCTACGCCAAGCGGCACGGCGGTCGGGTCAACTTCGACCTACTGGCACACGTCTACGACCAGCGAGGGAAGTTCTTCGTGCGCATGGTTGGGGTGAACTACAAGGCTTCGAGGCAACTTGTGCCGAGCCGGTTCACGCCTGCCAAGGTCTACGACGGAACCCTGTCGGCCCGACCCAGCAGTCGGCAAGGTGGCGGAACGGTCGCTACCGGCGTGGCTAACACGGCGGTCAGCGTCGTCACCCCGCCCCTGATGTACAGCCAGGCGGTGCTTCACATGACGACGCACTACACGCTGAACGCCGCCTCGGTTCGCAACGTCAAAGCGATCGTTGGCCTAGAGAAGGGCGGCTTCGGCGGGGCAGGTGAGATCGCCATCGGCGGCAGCACCGGCTTCGAATCGGGACGTCAGCTCAACGCCACCAAGAGGCATCCGCGGGTCGCCAGGCTGATCGCACCTGAACTGGCGGTATCGAGCGCCTACAAGTGCACGGCCCAGTCGTACAACTCGTACTTTGGGTCGTACTTGGGAACTGGTGAGCAGAAGTGCTTCACCGAGTCCTCGGGCCAGTGGACGGGCGACATCAAGACGCTCAACACCGGTTACAAGCCGTGCACGACGGGCAACTCTAACGTCATGTACTTCACCAACAAGCAGCAGGACCACATCACCACCTCCCAAGGGGTGACGTTCTCCAGCTCGGTGAAGGCTTCGGCGCTGGGCAGCTCGTTGACGGTCTCAGCCAAGTACGACACCGGGACAGAGGTGCGTCTGGAGTTCGATAAGGGGCACAAGCATAAGTTCTGCCTCAGCGGCGACGCACAGTTTGTCAGCGACTCTGCGAAGCTGTACCCGTCGTTCATCAAGCCTCACCACGGCGACATGAGCGGCTGCTACCCGCGCTCCGAGCACCGGACAAAGCGATGCCGTCAGGCACCGTGAAGCTGTTGGTGGCAGCGGTACTACTGCTGTTGCTGACGGCCTGTCGGGACGACAAGCCCGAACCACCGCCCGCGGCTGGCGTATGCCAGTATCAGGTAAGCGAGCGTGAAAAGCTCGGTGGGCCGCTGGAAACGCCGACGGGGTCGATTAGCTTCGGCATGGTTCGCCCCCGCGCCGACAAGCTCCAGGATGCCTACGTAATCGATCTGGTCAACACCAGTGACTCACCGGTATTACTGGACCGAGTACAGCTTGTCACCGACCATGATGCCGCGCCACTCCAGTTCGACGGAGCGTTCGTGGCACCTGCAGGTGCAGTACAGCGTATTACGGCGGCCGGCAAAAGCAAGCAGCTGACGCCCGTTAAGGGCTACTGCTTGTCGTCAACCAAGAATCGCCGTGAGGCGCATGTCTTGGTTGTACGTGTTGGCCCAGCGCTGAAAGCCGATGTTCGTGGTTTCGACGTTAGTCGGAACAACAACGTTAGCCTGCACTACCGCACGGCCGATGGCCAGCGTTACAACGCGGTGTATCCGGTGCAAATCGAGTACCCGAACTGACGCGGGTCCCCCTGTCCTAGTTTGTGAAACGTTAACGATCCGTCCGATCGTGAGTCGCCCTTCGGCGCACCCGCACTGTCCCACACCTTCCGGTGTGGACCAACAGTGCGGGTCTTTTTCATGCGCAATTAAAAAACTACCACAGATGCAAGCGGCAGCTTAGCTGGCGTGTTGCTGAGTGAAGTAGTTAATTTCGTTCACGATGTCGAGCAGGGCTTGGGCTTTGACCTTCTCGTCGGTGATGGCTTGAGCGGCTTCGTAGGCGGTTTGGACTAAGGCCTGGTTGTCGCTGGCCTGAATCATCAACATGGTGGTGCGGAACTTTTCTTCTGGCGTCTGGTCGAGGTGACCAACCAGTGGTGAGAGGTCGGTTAGTACGCGTTGTTTGATGCTTAACAGGTCGCCGTTAGCGGTATCGGTTGGCGCAACCACGTCATCGGCCGCGTCGGCAACTGGTGCAAACGCTGGCTCGTCGGGGACAACAGGCGTTGTGACGTCTTGTGGTGCGGCGTCAGTTGGTGATGTGACGTCTTGTGCGCTCGAATCGCCGAAAGCGTGGTCGCTTGGTGGCAGGGCAGGGTTAAAATCCTCGTCGCTGTCGCTGGTTACGACCGTGCCGCCATGGTGCTCGGTGCTTAATACACTGTCCACAGCTGGTTCGCTGAGTACATCTTCCATTGGTTGTTGATCATCGTGATGATGGTGTTGATCTTGGTCGTCTTGGTGCCCAAACATTACGTCCCCCTTAGTAGTTTTCTAGGATATACTATAGCGGTAGATACGCATAAAGCACAAGGGGTTTGGAGGGTTATGTTAGACGACTTACGTTACATTCACGAGCATGATGCCGCAGACGCACTCGGTATCGCCGAAAAGCAGTACCAGCAGCTCGGTCATGAATTCGAAGTTTTTCAGGATCAAGTAGAAGCCGATAACATTGTGTATGCCGGCATGGGCGGCTCGGCGCTAGCCGCCTTATTAAGCCAAAGTTGGCCGGGCTACAGCAAGCCATTTGAAGTCGTTCGCGGCTACGATGTTCCGGCGTACGTTGGCCCTAAAACCTACTTTATTGCCGCTAGCTACTCCGGTAACACCGAAGAAGTACTGAGTGCCATTGAGCAGGCTGAAGCCAAAGGTGCCCAAATTGCCGTCATTGCCGGCGGTGGCAAGCTGGCCGACTTAGCACGTGAAAAAAACTATCCGCTAGCCCTACTGCCAAAAGCCGCCCAGCCTCGCTACGCGGTGCTCTATAACCTTAAGGCATTGCTGGTCTTGCTTGACCAAGCCGGTCTTTTGGCCGCTGATACCATAGCGGAGCTAGAAGGTGCCGCTGACTTTTTGCAGCAAGCTGTGCAGCCGTGGCTACCTACGGTGCCGGGCAAAGATAACCGGGCTAAGCAGATTGCCCTCGACGTAATCGGCAAATCGGTCGTGGTGTATGGTGGTCAAAAACTGTGGCCCGCTGCTTACAAATGGAAGATTAGCTTTAACGAAAACGCCAAGCAAGTCGCCTGGTGGGGGCAGTACCCCGAGTTTAACCACAATGAATTCCTAGGTTGGTCCGAGCAGCCGGTCGACAAGCCCTACGCCGTGATTGATCTGCGTTCCAACTTGGAGCACCCTCGTGTGCAAAAGCGTTTCGAAGTCAGCGAACGCCTGCTGAGCGGCAAACGCCCAGCACCAATCGTGGTGCAGGCCGAAGGCAAAACTCCCCTGGAGCAGCTGCTGTGGACGGTCGCCTTCGGTGACTTTGTATCGCTGTATACCGCGCTGGCTAACGGATTGAACCCCGCCCCCGTGGATTTAATAGAAAAGTTTAAGAAGAGCCTGGACGACTAATATGGATGACACCCAACAAGCCCCCACTTACGACCCCAGTAATTTTAGTACTGATGCTTACGCCAAGCGTGTAGATAAGCCATGGGGCTACGAAGTTCACTGGGTACCAGCTGATGCACCTTACATTGGCAAGATTATTCACATTAACGCTGGCGCTCGTTTAAGTCTGCAAGTGCACGACGAAAAACAAGAGAGCTGGACAGTTATGAATGGGCAAGCGGCCGTGATTTGGGAAAATGAAGTCGGTGAGCTGGTGCAGACCGAACTGCAGCCAGGACAGGGTTACAGTACTAAAATTGGCCAAAAACATCGACTTATCGGTGTTACCGACTGCGATATCCTAGAAGTTTCGACTCCCGAGCAGGGAACCACTTGGCGCTTAGAAGACGACTACGCTCGGCCCAACGAAACGCCCGAGCAGCGCAAAAAAGAGCGTGGCGAGTAAAACGCTGCTGCTTGCACCCGGCCAATAGGGCTGCTATAACTCAGGGTAATGATCAAGATGGCGTTAGTGACCGGAGTTATAGTGGCAGCAGGGTATTGGTATATTATGAGTGCCACTATGAATATGGCGCTTGGCCAGGTGAAAAACTATGAACAGCAGTACCAGCAAGCCGCTCAGCTGGCGGACCAAATTGCTACCAGTGACCAATCTAGCAAACGTTAGCGGTATAATGGGACTATGCTTGGGATGCTCCGTAATTTAAATCCCCGTCGGCAGTTTATACTCTCGTTACTGTTTGCCATGGCTGTCAGTATTGGGCTGTTTGGCTACGGGGCCTACCACAGCCAATCACTTAGATACGACTACCTAGTTTGGAACTTGTTTTTGGCGGCCGTACCACTGGTGATTGCCATTCGCTTGGTGCACGTCCTGCGTTCTAAGCGCTGGTCGGCTTGGGAACCAATGGGCTGGTCACTGCTGTGGCTGATGTTTGTGCCCAATAGTTTTTACATGATTAGTGACTTTATTCATCTGCGCAATGTAGCCCAGGCGGATATTTTATATGCCACCGTGCTGTTTACCTCATTGATTTACCTGGGTGTACTGCTTGGGTTTTGCAGCCTGATTTTGATACATCACGAACTGCGTCGTCGGCTGCATGCGGCTGCGGCTTACGCCTGGATTGCTGGCGCATTGCTGGTCTGCAGCTTTGCAATTTACATCGGTCGCGACCTGCGCTGGAACAGCTGGGACGTTATTTTTAACCCGGCGGGGCTGCTATTCGACATATCGGACCGTGTGCTGCGTCCCGAGGATTATCCGACCATGTTCGTAACGGTTATCAGCTTCTTTGCGCTGCTGATTAGTCTGTACTCGGTGGTCTGGGCCGGCGCTCGTTTACTACGGCTGGTCGACCCACACCAAGCTTCGGCCTTCCCGCAACTGGCTAAGCGACGGTCGTAGACCGCCTCTGTTGTATACTAGTAGCTAATGAAACAAGAACTACAAACGGCCATTGCTGGCGTGGTGCAAGAATTGTTCGATGTGCAGCAGCCGGTAACGCTAACGCGTCCTGATGAGCAATTCGGCGATTTTGCCACTAATGTGGCATTACAGCTTGCCAAACCGCTGGGTAAAAACCCGCGTGAAGTCGCCGAAACGCTAGCCGCAAAAATTCGTGAAAACGCTCCAGAACAGATACAGGAAGTGTCGATTGCCGGACCCGGCTTTATTAATATTCGTTTGACCGACGCTGCGCTGGTTGCCGGTTTGCAGGCACCGGCTGAACAGTCGCTACAGGGCAAAAAGGTGCTGGTTGAGTACTCCGACCCCAATCCCTTTAAGCCGCTGCACGCCGGCCACCTGTACACCACGCTGGTAGGCGACACCATCGCCCGCTTGGTGCAGAACGCTGGTGCCGAAACTATTCGCCTCAATTACGGCGGTGATGTTGGGCTGCATGTTGGCAAAAGCCTGTGGGCAATTCTGCGTGAACTCGGCGGCGAGAACCCCGAGAAGCTAGCCGACATTCCCGAAGCCCAGCGCTCAACCTGGCTCGGTCAGCGCTACGTTGCAGGCAACAACGCCTACGAAGACGACGAAGCATCCAAGGCCGAAATCGTCGAAGTTAATAAAAGGGTCTACGAACTGCACAGCAGTGGTGATCACGACAGCCCGTTTGCCCAAATTTATTACACTACCCGGCAGTGGAGCTACGACTACTTTAAGGTACTTTACGATCAATTACAGGTAGTGCCGTTTGACCGCTACATTCCCGAAAGCGAAGTCACCTCACTGGGGTTGCAGACCGTTCGCGAACAGCAAGCTCAGGGTGTGTTTACCGAAAGCGACGGGGCAGTGGTGTTTGCCGGCGAACAGGATGGTTTGCATACCCGGGTGTTTATTAACAGCGCTGGACTGCCGACCTATGAGGCTAAAGAGGTTGGGCTGAGCCTGATTAAGTGGCAAGATTATCACTTTGACCAGTCAATTATTATTACTGCCAATGAGCAAATCCAGTACATGCAGGTAGTGCTGGCTGCCTTGAAGCGATTTGTGCCCGAGCTAGCCGAACGTACTCGGCACCTGACGCACGGTTTCGTAAAGCTGCAGGGCGGGGTAAAAATGAGCTCCCGCAAAGGCAACATTGTAACCGCCCTCGAAATTCTCGAGGCGGCTCGCCAAGCTGGTGCCGCCGGTGACACCAATCCATCCGAAGAAACCACGCTGGCCTCTGTTAAATACGCATTTGCTAAAAGCCGTGTGGGCGGTGATATTGCCTACGATCCACAGGAATCAATTGCCTTGGAAGGCAATAGTGGACCCTATTTGCAGTACGCTCACGCTCGGGCCCGCAGCATTGTGCGCAAAGCGAACACAGAATTTAATAACACGTTTGTATTTTCCGACTTAACCGACGACGAACGCTCGCTCGTGCGCAAGATTACTACTTACCACGAAGCGGTCGAACTGGCTACAAATGAGCTAATGCCGCACCACATCTGCACCTATTTATACGAACTAGCCCAGACGTTTAATCGTTTTTATGAGCACAACCGGGTGATCGGTGACGAGCGCGAAGCGCTTCGCTTGCAACTGCTGCACTATTACGCCAACACCTTACACGATGGCCTGGCACTGCTCGGTATTGTTGCACCGGAACAGATGTAAGCAGTACGTTTACTGCGTGGGTTATCGCTAATCCCCAGTCCGTAGTCATTCTAGAAAGTAGTATACGTTTGATACTAATTTAGTAACCCATGTATACCTATTTTTGGAGTGTGTTCTAAAAGCGTACGTTGTGCCAACACCGGTGTAACGGTATAATAACAGTATGCCAAATCGAAGACGCAAACTTAAAAAAGGCGAAACCATGCAGGTAAACACTACCGGTGGTGCAGTACGCATTAGTCAGCCGGAGAGTGAGCGTGGCAAAACGTCGCCGCGTGAAAAGGCCGAGATTGTGGTTGATTTAGTGACACCCAAAGCGGTCGGTGGCTTCATTGGCTTCCTGCGCGAACACGCCGTTGTCGGCCTGGCCGTCGGTATTGTTGTTGGTACGCAGCTCAAGGTCATTGTCGACTCGCTGAACGCCAACATCGTCAACGAATTATTCAAACTCGTGCTGAACGGTGACGCCCTGAGTGCCAAGCAGTCAGTGGTCACTTGGGGTGCAAATACCGCCACGCTCCGCTGGGGTGCCGTGGTGTACACCATTGTCGACTTCCTGTTTATTATGGTCGTCATTTACGCCATTATTAAGTTCTTTCACCTCGAAAAACTCGACAAAGAGAAGAATAAGTAAGGCGGCATCCCTATGCAGCAACTCACTGAAGATGAGTGGAAAGCCAAACTAACCCCTGAGCAGTACCATGTACTGCGCGAGCAGGGTACCGAAGCGCCTGGCAGCGGCAAATATTTATACAACGATGAGCATGGCGTCTACCGCTGTGGTGCTTGCGGCATAGAATTATTCAAAAGCGACGCTAAATACGAGTCGACGTTGCCCGGTTTAATTGGCTGGCCGAGCTTTTCGGAGGCCGCTAGCAATGACGCACTCGTTTTAAGTGACGATAACAGCGGTGGTATGCGCCGCACCGAAGTAACCTGCGCCAACTGCGGCAGCCACTTAGGCCATTTATTTCCAGATGATAGCTCGCCAAACGGGCAGCATTTTTGTATTAACTCGGCAGCGCTTGATTTCGAAAAGAATTAAACTTCAGAGTACTTATTACCCCAAGCAGCCATCTGCTTGAGGATAGGCAATAAATCGTGACCCTTGCTGGTCAGGGTGTACTCAATGCGTGGTGGCACTTCGGCAAAGGTCTGCTTAGTAATAATGCCATGGGTCTCGAGGTCGTCTAGGCGCTGCGACAGGGTACGGGGGTTAATGTTGCCGACAGTTTTTTCGAGCTCGCAAAAGCGCTTGGAGCCGCTCATTAGGTCGCGCAAAATCAGGGCTGTCCATTTGTTGCCAATAATTTCCATGGCACCAGCAATACAGCCGACCTTCGGCTCAACAAGTGAAGTAACAGATGTAGTATTCATGATTGTGGGTCCAATACTTTACAAAGTATAGTAATGTACTCTATACTCGATAGGTAACTATACAAAATATAGCATAAAGGGGAATATATGACAAAGATCGCCGTAATTGTTGGCGCTACACGTGAAGGTCGCATGACTGACAAACTAGCTACTTGGGCCGTTCAAGAAGTTGGCAAAAAAGCCGAAGTCGAAACACTCGACCTACGCGACTATCCGATGCCTTTTTTTAATGAACCAATCAGCCCGCGCTACAACCCCGAGCGCCAGGCAGTTCCCGAAGTACAGAAGTGGCTCGACAAAGTCGCTGAATTTGACGCTTACGTTGTGGTAACTCCTGAGTACAATCGTTCGATTACGGGCGTCCTGAAGAACGCCATTGATGTGCTTGACTACCAAATGGAAAACAAGCCCGTTGCTTTAGTGGCCCACGGTTCAACCGGCGGGGCACAAGCGGTTGCTAACCTACGCATGGCTTTGCCAGGCGTTGGGGCTGTAGCGCTGCCACAGGCTCTGTTCTTCACCGACCAAGTCGGCGCTGCCATCGACGAAGCTGGCGTACTGAAAGCCGAATTACAGGACAACCCCTACGGCCCACAGGCCAACCTAACGACTCAGGTAGAGAGTCTGGTCAAGTTTGCTGAAGCCCTCAAAGCTGTCCGCGGCTAAAACCTTTCCTACTATGTTCAAAGACTCCGGCACCGAGAGAGGTGGCCGGAGTTTTTGTTTACCCCTGGTAAACGGTATACTACTAGCAATGAGTGACTTCAGTTTTCGACCCGCCCCAGAAAAAACAATTTTCATTGATCTACCGGATACAGAGGGTCTGAAAATTAAAGGTATCCTGAGGGGATCGTTCGACCAACCCTTAGCGGTACTGATTCACGGGTTACCGGGATCAGGTAATGGGCCAATGCAATACCTAGCGGCCCATCACTTATCTGAGCACGGTATTGCTAGCCTCAGGCTATTCTTATATGACGACGACCCGAATACGCGAGACCTCGCTGACTGCACCCTCGATGTGCATGCGAGCGACTTTGGTACAGCGGTTGATTACCTGCGAGCGCAGGACGTCAAACAGTTGTTTGCGGTTGGGCATAGCTACGGTGGCCTAACGCTTCTTCGTTCACAAGCTAGCCTCGACGGAGCCGTGCTTTGGGATCCAACGCACGGGGAAGTGTTTAGTAGCCCGCTTGGCAAAAAATGGGAAAAAGAAGCTCGTGTTCAAAGTGTTGATGGCTTTAAGCTCTATCTTGATGGCAAGGGTTACATTGAACCCGAAGCGATCATGAATGAGCAGGCGACTATGGGTGATACCTCTGACTGGGCAAAAAAAGACTACCCACTAAAGATTATTACCGCGGGCCAAGGCATGCTCGTTGAGTTTGGGGCAAAATACGCGCAGGCAGCACAAGAGCCTAAAGTGCATGTCATTATTCCTGGTGCTAGCCACAATTTTATGAATTCAGATGAAGACCTATTAAAACTGTTTGATGAAACGTATGATTGGATCAAGGAGTTTACAAATGTCTGATATCAACAAACACGCCGTACCCACCAAAATCCTGTGGGTGGACCTAGAAATGACTGGCCTCGACGCCGAGCAAGATGTAATTTTAGAAGTCGCCGCCGAAGTTACCGACTTTAATTTTAAGACAATTGCCAGCTACGAAGCTTGCGTGCGTCAGCCCAAAGATGTGGTTGTCGACCGCATGCAAAAGAACATTTGGTGGGCCGATTATCCGGCTAACCGCGATGAGTTTGTTCAAAAGCTAGAGCAGGGCAAACCCGGCGAGCAAGTTGAACAAGAGCTAATGGCGCTGGTGCAGGAGCATTTCGGTGACGAACCGGCAATTTTAGGCGGCAACAGCATCCACAATGACCGCAACTTTATTAAACAGTGGTGGCCAGCGCTCGATTTAAAGCTGCACTACCGTATGCTGGACGTGAGCAGTCTCAAAATTGTTATGCAGGGCAAGTACGGCGTGCAGTTCGAAAAGAAGGAAGTTCACCGTGCCTTCGACGACATCCAGGCCTCGATTGCCGAGCTACAGTACTATCTCGAATATCTCAAAAACGAACAGGAATAAAAAAATCCCCCGCAGCTAAAGCAGGGGATTTTATTTTAGGGTTTTTGTTTAGGCGCGGTCAGCGCGGCGAGCCAGGAAGGCATAGCCGAGGATACCGGCAACAGCGAGTACGAGTAACCAGTACCAGCCAAGAATCAGGAAGGCTGATGAGTCATCTGTCTTCTGATTCGACTTATTGGTAGTAGCAGGAGTCTTAGTCGCGTCACCGGCAACACCAGACGAAATACCAAGTACGCTGGCAACATTCTCAACCGCAGCGCTGGCTGGGCTTGAGGCGCTAGCAGCTACAGTAGTCTTCTTTGTGGTGCTTGAAGATGAGGTGCTGGCTGGTATAGCTGTGCGAGTGAAGGTTGCGAAGGTAGTGAAGTGCTTAGTCCAAACAACTAAGTTGCCGCTACCATCGGTGGTCTTACAGTCACCGCCAGCTGGCAAGTTTGCGTCTAGGCTGGGCAAGTATTGGCTACAGTCGTTGGCGATTTCGGTGAAGACACCGTTCTTGAAGAAGCCAACCTGCTTGCCAGCTTGGCCAGGGAAGACTAACTGGACAGCTTTATCGAAGGTCAGGCTAACGGTATCTGAGCCAACTTCGATGACCATGACTGGTGTAGTGGTGTAGCCCGAAAGGCCAGGAATGGTTACTGAGTCAACCGACTGAACAACAGGAGCGTTAATGACGCCATCCCATGTGCCGCCGGTGGCAGTCACCGTAGTTCCAGCAGGAATAGTTACCTCAACAGCACCTGGAGTAGCAGAGGGCTGGTATAGAGAGTACTTCTGCTTGCTGACTACATCTTGGCTATTGCCAGTGAAGGTAACGCCAGCTAGTGAAACAACGCTGGTACCGACGCCAGTAACTCCCCAACGAGGAATGGCTGAAGCGGCAATGTTTGCGTCGCTATCACCAACAACTTCGATACCCTTGGTGTTGTTCGTGACAGTGTTAGCGCCGTTGAAGCTGACGCCGTTAATGTCACCGGTACCACCAATTGAAGTTGGGCTGTGGTCGTTACCAACGGTGTAGAAGGCTACGCCTGCCCAGTTGTTGTTGTCGGCGGTAATGCCAGTCAGCGATACATTCTGAGTGAGCTGGTCACTGACGGCGTAGCGTGAAGTGAACGAGAAGCCGTTCTTGCTGAAGTTGCGAGAGGTAACATTGTTGATTGTTACACCGTTCACGCTGTTGAAGTCGACACCGCCAAAGCGAGGAGTCGTTGACTTGCCGGGACCGTTAAATACTAAGTTAGTTAGTGTTACGTTTGAGCTTTGGTAAGCCTGGAAGGCGTAAGAAACTGGTGTGCCAACAGGGGCATTAAAGGTCATGTTGCTGATGGTTACGCCGTTTTGGCCATTAACCGAAACACCTTGGCCGTAGGTTGTGTTGCTGGTGATGTTAAAGATAGTACTTGCAACACCTGCACCAACAATTGAAGCCGGCTTGGTAACATTGATTGCACCAGTGTAGGTGCCAGCAGCAACCGAAACGGTTCCGCCTGCAGCTACAGCGTTAACGCCGTCTTGGACTGTGCTAAATGCGTCGTAGCCAAAGATGTGGCTGCCGTCAGAGCTGACCGTGTAGTTCGCATCAACATATACAGTGCTAGGGACAGGAAGGACATTTACTTGCATGACTGGAGTGTAAGGAGCCCAGTTGTCGTCTTGGCGAAGGGTGCCAACACCAGCTGCGCCACCGTCGGTGTAGTTAGGAGCGAAAGAAGTGTTCCAAAACAGGGCATTGTCATCAACATCAACGCCAACGGTTGGGCCAGTTGATGCCAAGCTGACGTTCAGTGAATCGAATGGACCGTCACCAGCGGTGCTGAAAGCGACTGTGGCGATCACGTCGTTTGGCAGAGTTAGCTCATATGAGCTCAGGTCAAACGAAGTAGTGAAGGCCTTACCGTTAGTACAAGTACCGGTTACGCTGTCGTACCACTTGCCACCAAATGGTGCGTTTGTTGCAGGGTCACTGGCAGCACAGTTAGTTGGATCGTATGAAGGACGGTAGGGAACGGCTACACTTTTAGTAACCGACTTAATGAGGCTACCAACAGCAGGTGTGGTACCTGAGTTGTCGACATTGTAGAGGTTAAGTGTAACGGGGTGCGAGTAAGTCGAACCGTCACTCGTTAAACAAGCTTCAGTGCTAAGACGAGTAGCGTCGTTCTCACAAGCCCAGTTAGTCAGACTAACATCGACAGAGTCGGCAATCCGAGTGCCGGTACCACCGAGCTGAATGTAATCACCAAGCTCAGAAGTCTGAGTGGCTTGATAGCCAAGGCTCACAAAAGAACCGGGCATTGTTGCTGGAACGGTGCTGTAGGCTGGAACTGCACCAACGCCAGCCGCCAATGCATTTTGGCTGAAAAATAGCGGCGCTGCGCCGCTCATGCTGGTAACTGCCAATACTAAAGCAGTGCTCAAATTAATAATGCGATTTTTTGTGTTTTTAAAAACGCTGTAGCGCGAATTGAACTTCATAGCTGTCTCCCCGTTAAAACACCTTATATTGAACTAAGATTCATTATACTCACATTGTCAAATTGTCAAACCACAAGCACGATGTAACAGATGTAATCCGGGTGTGTCTGCTACAATTTAGGCAATGGATCACAAAACTGTCGAAGATTATATTTTAGGTATGCCCGGTGCTGTGCGCGAGTACCCGTTCGGCGAGGGCGTCGCTGTGTACAAAGCGGATGACAAAATGTTTGCCCTGATTAGTGAGGGCAAGGAACCACTGCGCCTCAGCTTAAAGTGCGACCCAGGGCTAGCGGTAAAGCTACGCGAAGAGTACGAAAGCGTCGTAGAGGGCGACCACCTTAATAAGAAGCATTGGAACACTATAATCCTAACCGGTCAGCTGGAGTGGGATCAGGTACAGGATCTTATTCGGCACAGCTACTTGTTAGTAACGGGCGGCTAGTTCTCGCCAGTTAACTGGGTAACCAGCATGTCGGCGGTGGCGTAGCGAGCCTTAAGCGCGGCTTTGGCACTGGCGCTTTTGGCGCTGCTGTAGGCGGTGCTCAAATCTTGCTGATAGGTTTGCAATTCTTGCTTCATGATGCCGGCATACACCGTGTCGAAGGTGCTCGAACTGACGGCACCATCAAGTTGGGTATCGACTTGGGCACTTTGCTTGAGGAGCAAATCTTTGTCGCCGGGCTTGTAACCATGAGCAGCCAGGTATTGGAGCAGTTCTGCCTGCTCAGTGGCCATTCCCAGGCTAGCGGTAATGGCAAAGTTCTTGGTGGGTTGTAGCTTACTATCGGCTGTGCCACGAGTAGCCAAACGAATAATTTCGGTTTGGTCTTGGGCCACGCTGAGCATGGCGGACTTATCAAAGCCACCACTACTTTTGCCTAAAAATTGCATCAGTACAGCCGCAATGATTGCCAACACAAATAAACCACCGACCACCACCAGGGCACGCATGGCCATTGAACTGCCACCACCGAGCACCGTTTTACGAGGCTGAGCGGCGGGGTTCAAAATAAAATCGTAATTACCCGAATGATTCGGCGGGGTAGGCTGTTGCGGTTGCATATAGCTCTATTTAACCACAAGCGACTTGCTGTCCCCAAGCGGCTTTTTACTTCGGCGCACAGCAGTAGCGTACAATATGAACAGATATGGACGCCGTTGAGGAAGTTAAACAACGCTTAGCGATTGAGGATGTAATTGGTGAATACGTCCAGCTTAAGCGTGCCGGCCGCAACTGGAAGGGGCTCAGCCCGTTTAGTAGCGAAAAGACGCCGAGCTTTGTAGTTAGCCCCGAAAAACAGATCTGGCACGACTTTTCGTCTGGTCGCGGTGGCGACATGTTTAGTTTTGTTATGGAAGTCGAAGGCCTCGACTTTAAAGGTGCGCTTGAGCATTTGGCCCGCAAAGCGGGCATTGATATTGAGCAGTTCCGCGGCCCGCAAGGCCAGTCTAAAGGGCCAAACAAAGAGCGGTTACTGGCGGCACTCGAAGCCGCTACCCACTTTTACCAGGTGCAGTTTTCGCAAAACAAAGTCGCGTTGGAGTATGTATTTACTAAGCGGCAGTTTACTAAAGAGACGGCGCTAGAGTGGCGGCTGGGCTACTCACCCAATAATGGGACCGCACTGGTCGACTTTTTAAAGAGTAAAAAGTTCACCGAACAAGAAATTAAGCAGGCTGGCCTCAGCGCTCAGCGCTACCGTGGCCTGGCCGACATGTTCCGCGGCCGCTTAATGATTCCGCTGCAAGATGCTCAGGGGAAGGTGATTGGCTTTACGGCGCGCCAGCTGACTGATGACAAAGATGCTCCCAAATATATCAACACCCCGCAAACACCGCTGTACGACAAAAGCCGCCATGTGTACGGTTTACACCTGGCCAAAGAAACTATTCGCAAGAGCGGCTTTGTAGTGATCGCCGAAGGTAACCTCGATGTTATTGCCAGCCACCAGGCTGGTGTGCGACAGGTGGTAGCCACAGCCGGTACGGCACTAACCGAGCCGCACCTCAAAGCCCTGAGCCGTTTTACCGGCGACATCCGCCTGAGCTTTGACGCCGACAAAGCAGGCCTGAATGCCACCGAGCGGGCAATTCCTATTGCCTCTAAAGTCAAAGTTTCGCTGAGCATGATTACCATCCCCACCGGCAAAGATCCTGATGAGCTGATTAAGCAAGACCCGGCGCTGTGGCAAGCGGTAATTAACGAAAATCAGTACGCCCTCGACTGGCTAATGGCTCGCTACCAGCAGCTGCTGGACATTACCAGCGCCGAAGGCAAGCGTCAGTTTAGTGACGTGCTGCTGCCCGTAGTTCGGGCCCTGGACGATCCCGTCGAAAAAGACCACTATTTAGTATCCATTGCCAAAACTATAGGGGTCAGCCGTCAAGCATTAGACCAAAAATTTGCCCAAACCACGGCTACCAACGAGCCACCGCGTAAGCGCCAAATTAAAGCCGTGCTGGAACCAACCGACAAGCAAACCTTCGAACAGCAACGCATGCAGGACCGTTTTATGGCCCTCATTCTTATGCAACCTGGTCTGCGCGAAGACCTCGGTTCGCTGCAGGCAGACATGCTATATAACGACAACGCCCGCACATTATTAGCATTTTTAAAGAAGCACCCGGACTTCACCGGCCAGCCAGAGAAGGCTAAAGAGCTGCAATCTGTGTCAGATTATGTTAAAATAGAAGCATTACTCTACGAAGAGCTCTACCAAGGTCTCGAGCTTACTGAACTTCATTACGAAGTCGCTCGATTGCAGGCCCGCCTGGTGGAAACATATGTCAAAACGCAAAAACTAAATCTAGCTCATCAAATGCACGACGCTGATGAGCAACTCATGGCATCGCTGCTCATCAAAGCACGCGAACTCGACGAATTATTACGCTTAACCGCAGGAGGCAAATATGGCCCAAAGTAAAAAAGATAAGCCCACAAAAGACACCGCTAAAGACGCTGCTAAAGCAGCCAAGCCAGCTAAGACTGGCAAAGTAAGCAAAAAAGCCGTTCAAGAAGACTACACCGAGCGCAAGCAGCAGCTGTTTAAGCAAGCTAAAAAGGACGGTACCATCGCCCAGCGCGATATTTTTGACGTTATTCCTGACGCGCCCGGAAACACCGAGATCCTCGACGAACTGTACACCGAACTGGCCGATGCCAGCATCGTCATAACAGCTACCACCGAGCCCGATCCCGCCAACTTCACTAATGACTGGGCAGCCGAAGAAGAGGCCGAAGAGGAAGTTGTCGAAGATACCTCAAAGCCAATTTACGTCGACGACGATGTCGCCGACGACTCCGTTCGCCTGTACCTACGCGAAATCGGTAAAATTCCGCTGCTTAACGCCGAAGAAGAGCTGACCCTGGCACACCGTGTTGTCGCTGGCGACCCCAAAGCCAAGCACGAAATGGCTGAAGCTAACATGCGTCTGGTGGTCTCGATTGCCAAGCGTTACGTCGGTCGTGGGCTGGACTTGCTCGACCTGATCCAGGAAGGCAACACCGGCTTGCTGCGTGCCGTCGAAAAGTTCGACCCCGACAAGGGCTTTAAGTTCAGTACCTACGCTACTTGGTGGATTCGTCAGGCCATTACTCGTGCCATCGCTGATCAGGCACGTACCATCCGAATTCCGGTGCACATGGTAGAAACCATTAACAAGTTGCTCCGTACCCAACGTCGCCTAACTCAAGAACTCAACCGCGAGCCAAGCAACGAAGAAATCGCCAAGGAAATGGAAATTGAAGTCGACAAAGTCGAGCACATCATGAAGATTAAGCAGGATATTTCCAGCCTTGATGCCTCAATCCGTGACGACGAAGAAGACTCCGTCCTAGCCGATTTCATCGAAGATGAAGACACCATTAGTCCCGAGGAATCAGCCACCAACCAGCTCTTAAAAGAGCAGGTTAAAGACATGCTCGGCGCGCTTACTGAACGCGAGCAAAAAATCCTCAAGCTTCGCTTCGGCCTCGAAGACGGCAAAAGCCACACCCTAGAGGAAGTTGGCCAAGAATTCAGCGTCACCCGCGAACGTATTCGTCAGATTGAAGCTAAAGCGCTCGCCAAACTGCGCAAGCACCGCGATGCCAAAAAGCTGCACGACTACATCAAATAATTTAGGAAACTAGCTGATCGTCTTTCGATTGCTCAAAAGCAGTACGGGCTTGTTCTTCGTGGGCGTCAATTTCTGCTCGTGGCTCAGGGGAGTGAGAGAAAGCAGGGTCATCTTGGAGAGGGTGGGCGGCGTCATTCCTCGTGTTAACCTGTTTGCGATAAGCGATATACCGACGTAAGGACGCAACATGATTTGCGTCAAGCCGTTCGAATTGTTGAGGGGCTTCGCCGCCGAGTATCATGTTATTTTCCTGTTTTTATATTATGTGAGGAATACATGCATACTAGCATGCTTATGCTTTTTTGTCAAGAAGATGACGTTAGAGGGCGCCGGCTTGTTTGAGGATGCTGTCTAAAGCGGCTGTCATTACAGGGACGCCACCGTCATTAACCAGGGTGTAGTCGGCGTTAGCAATCGGGCCGCCTTTTTCGATGTTTTCAATTTCGGCATATTCGCGTGAAGTAACTTCTTCGTCGGTGAAGGGGCGAACTGGACGATGGGCCAGACGTTCGTGACGCAGCTTGCGAGAAGCGGTGATGGCTATAATAACGGCGTTATCGCCATATTTTTCTTTGAATATTTTGTACTCGGCCCAGCTGTACATACCGTCTGCAATAACCGTGGTGTAGCCTTGATCAAACAAGGCCTCAATCTTCGGGATAATGCGGTCAGCCATGACGCCCATGCCGCCTTGGGCACGTAGCTCTTCGCGCACGACTTTTTCGTTGGCTTCATTTACTTCTTGACCGCGGGCTTTTACCTCGTCAACGGTGATACCGCCGAAGTAAACTGCCGGCCACCCTTTGCTTTCCATAAAGTCTACGCACGAGCTCTTACCGGCTCCAGGCATGCCAACTAGTACAATAACTTTTTTATCTGTTTCGCTCATTAGCTCTATTGTACCTAATTTGTACGGTGTAGTTCCAGTACGGCTTGGCGGCTATGCGCCTGGGTGTGGTACTGCAGCAGGCAAAGGGCAGCGTAAAACAGGCTGCCAATAATGACCCATACCCAGTCGGCGGCCGCTAGGCCAGCGGTCATCAGGTAGTCTTGGACAAAGGGTAGGTAGGAAATACCGAGTACAACGGTCAGTAAAATCGCCAAGCGGTAGGCGATTACTTTTGGTGCCTTGGGGTTAAAGGCCAGCATGATTGCCTGACAGGCTATAAAAGTCACCATGGCAACGGTGGTGGCCTGCCAAGTTATGGGGTTGGTGAGGTCGGCGAAGCGCGGCTCCAGGTAGTGGCGAATAAAGAAGAATATAAAGGTGCCATACACCGTGAAGGTGGCAAAAAAGATGCGCCAGCGACGGTCGGTGCGGTGTGGGGCACGCTGTAACGTACTACCAGATAACAGGGGCCGTGCGACACAAGTTATAACCAGCAACTGCAGAGCTGATAGGGCAGGCGGAATGTCTAGCCACAGTGTGCCGACTAAGCTGAGGCCCAAGATTGCCAATAGGGCATAGGCATCTTCAACGGCGTAGCTCAGTGCCGTACTAACTGATTCGGCCGAACGTTTACGGCGGCCACGAACCAGCACGGCTAACTCCATTTCTAACCCCAGCGGTGCTAGGGCCAACAGAATCAGCAGTGCGTAGTTGCGTGCGACGGTGATGTCGAGGTCGCCCAGTACGCACACCAGAAACACTACTAATTCAGCGAGTCCGGCGAGCAGTAACAGATGACGGTGCAATCGTAACAGGCTGCGATCTAGTGTGCTACTGGTTGGCTGCAGCTTGCCACGGTTGGCAATCAGGCCAGCCAGCTCATCCATGATCTTGGTTAGGCCCTTGTTGCGCAGCAGAATCAGCACGGCGAAGGCCACGGCACCCACCAACAAGGTGATGGTTGTGGCCACATCAGGGGCCAACACGGCGGCTACCAACAGTAATAGGGGCCAGGCGTAATGCAGTAAGCGCTTCATATATTTTTAGTATACGGCGACTGGCGACCGTGAGCTATACTGTTGATATGGCAACAGAGGTAAACAAAAGCGCAAAGCGGTTGGTAGTGATTGACGGCAAGAGCGTGTTTTACCGTGGCTACTATGCTATGCCCAACTTGAGCACCAAAGACGGTACCCCTACCGGCGGTGTATTTGGCTTCGCTAGCATGGCGCTAGAAGTTATTAAGCGACTGAAGCCCGACTACGTAGCAGTGGCCTGGGACAAGCCCAAAACCAACATACGTCGACGCCTGGAACTGTACCCGGAATACAAAGCCGGTCGCAAACCAGCCCCCGCCGATTTTTATGAGCAAATACCGGTGTTACATCAACTACTGGAAGCTTTCGGTTGGCCGCTGTACGAACTCGATGATTACGAAGCTGACGACATTATGGGAGCATTGGCGGTGCAGGCCACCGACCAGGGAATCGACACCATGCTGATCAGCTCCGACCTCGATATGCTGCAGCTGGTGAACGACCATGTGCACATGTACGCCCTCAAAAAAGGCCTCAGCAACATCGAATTGTATTCACCAAAGAGCTTTACGGCCAAGTACGGTATCGCCGTGGATCAATTTTTGGACCTTAAGTCATTAAAAGGCGACTCCTCCGACAACATTCCGGGCGTTCCTGGCATTGGTGAAAAAGGCGCGCTTGATCTGTTGCAAGAGTACAAAACGCTCGATGGCGTGTATGACAACTTAGCCCTAGTCAAGGATTCATTGCGCAAAAAACTGGAAGCCGGCAAAGACCTAGCTTACCTTAGTAAAGAGCTGGCCCGCATTTGGACTGACGCACCCATTAAGCTCGACTTAAAAGAAGTTGATGGCAGTAAGTGTGACCCGGCTGAGCTGTTAGAACTACTGCAAAAACTGGAGTTCCGCTCGCTAGCCCGCCAGCTACCAGAAATCATGCAGGTGGCTGTCGAAGATCGGCCCAGCACTAATTCGGATCTACCGGTTGGAAAGAACACTATGGTAAGCACCAAAGCTGCCCTCGACGGATTGAAGGTATCAGAGGCAAAAACGCTATTTGTGCACTCCCGTTGCGGCGGCAAGCATGGGCGTAATCCGCAACTGCTTATACTGAGCACCGATGGTAAGACCACCTACACCTTGGACCTCAGCAAGTTGCCAGCCAAGGCAGTTGTGGAACTGCTCGAATCAGCAAAATCATTGGTGGGCTACGATGTTAAAGCCACCCTCAAAATGCTCATCGAGCTGGGCAGCAAAAAGCTACCGGCGGTTGAGCACGACGTATTAATTGGTTCGTTTGTGCTCGATAGCTTGCGCCGGGAACAAACACTTACCGAGCTAGCCCAAGCCGACCTCGGCTACGAAGGCTCATCGTTTGAAGATCTCGACAACGACGAATTAATAAGCCGGGCGGCCGAGATTGTATCTGTTATTAAGGCATTATACGAACAACAGGCAATCGGTATTAAACTGATTCCGAAGTTCCCAGAACTAGTACGCGACGTTGAATGGCCGGTTATTCCAGTGCTGGCCCGCATGGAGCACACCGGTATCGAGCTGGACACCAAGTACATGGCTAAGTTCGCCGAGCAAATTGACGATGCCATTTCCGATTACGAGCAGCAAATTTACGGCCACGCCGATCAGGAGTTTAATATCGCTAGCCCCGGTCAGCTAGCGGAAATTCTGTTCACTAAACTAGAGTTGCCCACTCAAGGTATTAAAAAGGGTAAAACCGGCTACTCAACAGCGGCCAGCGAGCTCGACAAGCTGCGTAGGCAACACCCAATCATTGATCTTATTACGCAGTATCGTGAAGTGGCCAAGCTGAAAAGCACCTACGTCGACACGCTGCCTAAACTGGTCGACGAAAACTCACGGGTACACACCACTTTCAACTTAACGGTGGCCCAAACTGGCCGCTTAAGTTCGACCGATCCGAACTTGCAGAACATTCCAACTCGCACCGACCTGGGCCGACACATCCGTACCGCCTTTGTAGCCGGGAAGGGCATGAAGCTAGTCAGCGCCGACTACTCACAGTTTGAGCTGCGGCTCGCTGCGGTGCTAGCCAAAGACACCGAGCTCATCGAAATGTTTAACCGCGGTGCCGATATTCACCTAACCACCGCCGCCCAGGTATACGAACGCGAGCCAGAAGACGTCACCAAGCAAATGCGCCGAGCGGCTAAGGTTATTAACTTCGGTATTTTGTATGGCATGAGCCCGCACGGTCTAGCCATTGCCGCCAATATGACATTTGAGCAGGCAGCCGGCTTCATTAAGCGCTACAAAGACCTGCGCCGACCACTATTCGACTATATGGACCGGGTGCTCGAACAAGCTCGCAAAGATAACTACGTCGAAACGTTGCTTGGCCGTCGCCGCCCAATGCCCGACATTCACTCCAGTAACTTCATGGTGCGTTCTGGTGCCGAACGGGCGGCCATTAACATGCCGATTCAGGGAACCGAAGCCGACCTTATGAAGCTGGCCATGATCGAGGTCGACAAGTTACTGGCTGCCCAGCACAACAACTGCCGCCAGCTATTACAGATTCACGACTCAATTTTAGTGGAGTGCCCCGAGCCCGTCGCCAACCAAATTGCCGACTTACTCAAGACAGCCATGCAAGATGTATACAAGCTGCCGGTGCGCCTCGATGTTGATGTCACCATCGGCGATAACTGGGGTGAACTATAATGCTATTTAATATTCCGGGCCGCGATCCACTTACAATCGAAACCATTATTCTAGACCTGAACGGTACATTATCGGTCGCGGGAGTCATACCTGAAGGAGTTAAAGAGCGTTTACAGAAGTTGCGCTCCGCTGACTATAAAATAGTGTTCTTCACTGGTAATACTCGCAATGACGCGGATGAGCTGAGCCGTGAGCTCGGCATTGAATGGAGACTGGCTGCCGACGCTACAGCTAAGAAGAATCTCGCAGCAGAGTTTAATGCTGAAACGTGTGTGTCGATCGGAAATGGCCTCATAGATTTAGAGTTAATGAAGACCGTGGCACTCCGCATAGTTACACTGCAAGCAGAAGGAGTCCACATCCAAACACTGCTAAATTCTGATATTGTCATGCCATCGATCAACGATGCGCTTGATTTACTCATCGACCCCCAGCGACTAATCGCTACCCTACGAACGTAAATGTAAGGAGATAACATGGCGACGGAGCAGCTATTCCAAATTGGCATCAAAGCAGTGGCGCAAAACGAAAAGGGCGAAATTTTGTTGCTGGCTGTACCAGCGTGGGATGACAATCCAGCTCACTGGGACCTGCCTGGTGGTCGTATGGAGCCAGGTGAAGATTTTGTGCAAACGCTGCGGCGTGAACTACAAGAAGAAATCGGCATTGCTTATGACGGTCCAGCAGAGCACATGGCTACTGTTCTGAGTAACATAACCATACCCGTCGGTGATGCGCGGGTGCCACTGATACTTATGCCGTATCGAGTACAATTGCCGGCCGATTCGGTTATTACACTTGATCCGAATGGCCCCGAGCAAGAGTTCGCATGGTGTACGCCCGAAGTTGCAGCAGAGCGATTGCTTCGCAAGTATCCTCAAGAATTCTGTAACGCAATAAAGGAGTTATAACGATGGACGAAGCCCTTATACGAAAGTTGTCTCGGCAAGTTAAAGTACTAAATTTTTTCTTGGTTTTCTTTAGTGTGATATTTATTGCCGTACTAGCAGTAACAGGTTTAGTCGCGTACCGAGCCCTGCAAGAAGTGCGTGATGCTAAGAACACGCTGACGAGCCTGCAAAGTCAGGCGGGCGAGAACTTGAACGTTAAAAACGATCTCTGCGATTCTTCTGGCACTCTCGGCAGTCTACTCAAGAGCCAGTCGGATGTTTGCGAATAGTGTTAGTTAGATAAGCGTCGGCGTCGGCTGCGCGTAGAGGCGGTAACCCGACCACCCCCAGCAACAAATATGCGCAGGGCCAGCAGCGCAACCCAGGTAGCCAGAGCAGCATCAACCAGGCTAGTTATGAGGCCCAGCCAACTGTTATGGTGTTGGGCGTTGAACAGGGACACCATTATAACGAGACCCTCACAACCAATCAGTAAAAATGCTAACTTGCGGCTGCGCCGATCTTGGGCGGCAGCAGCCAAAATCCACAAAGCGGCGAACCAGAAGGTGAGCAGCATAAAGTACAGCATAGAGGTAATAATATTACCCACGCAGTCGTTACTGGCGTTGGTGCACGTCTGCACACTGGAATGTACCCCGTTTAAGATGTTAAACAGGCTAATGACGGCCAGGTGAATCAGGGCGGCAACACCGGTTTGATAGGTAAGCTTCATAGTCTTGCTCCATTATGGCAGATTTTAACCAAAAGTATTATCGATCGGGCTTCGCCCCCCTGTTAGAGTACCGAAACACTATTGCCAAATACAATTAACTGTGGTACTATAAGTTATATATGTACGGTGAAGGACGAAATCTACGCTACATTGTCGGCATCGGACTGGTTATAGTCCTGCTGTTTGTGGTAATTGCGCTGATTATGCGCAGTGGTGGCGATAGTAAGGTACCCGAAACCAAGCGCGAACTCATCAGCTACGTCGACGATAGTAATGTGACGGTAACAGAGACCATTATTGGCCCCATAACTGCCGCTGAGAGCCACAACGAAGCTCAGATTAGTATCACCAACCAAACGGCCACTCTGGATGTCTCACAAGGTTTTGATGGCAATGTCGTAGCCAGTAGCACTTATCCGGTCACTACCAATGCATTTGGCGAATTCCTGAGTGCCCTCAGCCGGGCCGGCTTTACAGAGGGTAATACCGACGAGGGTCTCAAAGATGACCGAGGCTACTGTCCTACTGGCCAGCGCTACATTTTCGAAATACACGATGGCAGCCAGACCATCCAGCGTTTTTGGGCAACCAGCTGTGGTGGTGTCAAAACCTATAAGGGCAACCTGCCGCTAACCCTGGCACTTTTTGAAGCTCAAATCCCCAGCTTTGGCGATCTGACCGACAACACTAGTCTGTAATTAGCCAATTCGAAACACCAGCCGCTTATCTGTTTGAGCGGCTTTTTTAATGTGCGGCCCGTGCAGTCGCAGGCTGCCAATCAGCGCCGAGCTTCGGCCCACAATTACGATGTCCTTTTCGCGTAGCAATACCTCAACTTCCGCGTGGAACTCGTCGCGAATGTACTGCTTAATAGCGGCCACTTCGGGAGGCATATCGTAGTCTTTGCGCTTTAAGATGTTAAAAAGGGAATCCATATGCCTACAGTATACTGGGAGATATGCCAGAGTTACCAGAGGTTGAGACTGTTAAAGTGGGTCTGCAGCGTTTGCTGCCAGGCCGCACCGTGTCTGCCGTACAATTTGATAACCCCAAAAGTTTCCCAAACGCCCCAGCAGATGTGAGCGAATTTTTAATTCAGGCGAGTGTGGTCGCGGTGACCCGACGCGCCAAGGTCTTACTGATTGAATTATCGTCAAAATACTCGCTGATTATTCATTTAAAAATGACCGGCCAGCTGGTGTTTAACAGTGACAGTGCGCACTTTGGTGCCGGGCACCCGAGTGCTAGCTTGGTAGGTAGGCTGCCCGACAAATCAACCCGCGTCACGCTGCAATTCACCGATGGCAGCTCGTTATTTTTTAATGATCAGCGCAAGTTTGGCTGGGTGCGCCTACTGCCAACTGCCGAAATACTGCAGCTCGACTTTTTCAAAAAAGTCGGCCCAGAGCCGCTGGCCGCTGATTTTACCTGGCAACAATTCCGCGACCGACTACTGCGCCGTAAAAACAGCAATATTAAGGCCGTACTGCTCGACCAAACCGTGGTGGCTGGCGTTGGCAACATTTATGCTGACGAGAGCTTGTGGGGTGCCAAAATTCACCCCACAACGCTGGTTCGCGACCTGGGTCCCGCCAAATTTAAAGCTTTATACACGAGCTTACGCGACGTGCTGCAACTGAGCATCGATAAAGGTGGCAGCAGTAATCACACCTACGTGGATGCCGAGGGCAACAAGGGCAGCTATATGACCTTTGCCAACGTTTTCCGCCGCGAAGGGCAGGCTTGCCCGCGTTGCGGAACCACTATTATCAAAACTCGCGTTGCGGGGCGGGGGACACATCTGTGCCCCCACTGCCAAAAGCCAAAACGTACTACAGGTTGACTTTAACGCCGCCAGACAAGGCACTGTCGTGCAGCTCGGCTGATGCTGGTGTCTGATCTTTCGGTAGGTCGAATACAATGGTGCCGTCAACGCTGTTGCCAGGGTTGATGTCGTTGAGCCATGAAGCGCCGCTTGGAGCTGCGTAAATGGTGGCCGTATCGTCAGCCGAATATTCTTGGCCTTGAGCATTCAGTAATTTTTGATTACTCGAGAACAGCGTCTGTGCTTTATCGCCAATGTTCTTAACGCTCACATTTAGCAAGCAGTATTGCCCCTGAGCTGTCTTGGTCAGGTAAGGGTTGTCGCCGACGACAGTTTTGCCGCATTCGACACTTTTAACGGTGAATTCAAAGCGCCCGTCACGAGCGGCTTCGCCAACTTTAGCGACAGTTGCGGTGTCTGCCTTTGCGGTATTTGAAGACTTACCTTTGGAACCGTCTCCGCCACCAAGTGCTGAGGCCAGAATGCCTATTACCACGAGGGCCAGAATAACGGTTAGTACTTTGTGTCGCTTGAACCATGATTGCTTTGCTTCCTTTTGCTTTGCCATAGTATCTCCAGTAATTAGTTGTTATAGCAATAAATATATACTAAACTCTGACATTTGTCAGTGGTTGAAATTGCATCATCTTTCTAAGCTTAACTTGTGTTTAGCGATGACAATAGTAAGCGCTTCCGAATCCGCAATAAATCCGTAGAAGCGGTCTATGCCGAATTGGGCAAGCGCATCGCCGTTGCCAGGCGCAAGCAGGGCATGTCTCAAGAGGCATTAGCGGCTAAAAGTGATATTGACCGATCGCACATGGGATTTATTGAGCAGGGTCGGCGCAAGCCCACCATCGCCACTCTTTTTAAGATTAGCCGTAGCCTCAAAATAAGCCTCGAAGATTTATTTAAGGGACTGTAAGTATTTACTTAAGCTGGGTGAGCAGGTCTATGATCTCCTCGGAGTTGGCGGCCCGGTAGCTGGCAATCGTGCGCCCGCGGCCCACCTTTATAGTGGTAGCACTGGCTGGTACGGCAGCAAACATATCTTCGTCGGTGAAGTCGTCGCCAATGACCAGCACAAAATCGTGCTCACGACGCAGCCAGCGACGCACGGCATTGCCTTTGTTAATACCCGGATCTTTGATTTCTAGTATTTTGCTGCCATTAAATAGCTCCAGGCCAAACTGGCGGGTGAGGGGGCGTAGTACCCGGTGCAGAATCTGCAAGTTCTTCTGGGCGGCAAAGGCCGGTGACTGGCGGTAATGCCACACCAGTGAGTACTGCTTTTCTTCAATGCTGGCGTTTGGCGTTAGGTCGGTATAGGTCTGCAAAATTGGTAGTACGGTCTTTTTCCAGCGGCGGCCGGATTGCACGGTTTCGTGCCAGGTCTTGTGACCAGCCGATTTAATCAGTGCGCCGTGCTCGGCAATCAAGTTAATGTTGGCATTGCCAAACCACTCCTGCAAATCGCCCTTGCTGCGGCCGCTAATGAGTACCACCTCGTTTTTTTCGTCATTCGACAGAGATTCCAGTAAGTGGAGCAGCTTTTTGGGCGGCGCAGCGTGTGAATAGTGTTCGGTGTGCGGCATTAGGGTGCCGTCATAGTCGAGCAACAGTAGGCGCTTGCTGGTTACTTTGTAGTTGTTTTTAATTTTGGCAGCGCGGGCAGTTGTTAGGCTGGGCGTACGGATAACTTGCGTACCGGGTACCGGCTGTTGCAGGGTCTTCATGAAGGTGCCGGCCCAGTTTTGCACGGTGTTAGCCGATAGCTGTTCTTGCATGGCGGTAAAGCGCTTTTTAAGTTCGCGTTTTGGCATGGTGAGCGACTTTTCGAGGGCATCCACAACACTGGCCCGGTGGGCAGGATTTACCAGCAGGGCATTACTGAGCTCCTGAGCGGCTCCGGCGGTTTCACTTAAAATAAGTACGCCATTTTTACGGCGGCTGGCTACATATTCTTTGGCGACCAGGTTCATGCCGTCGCGCATAGGTGCAATAAAGGCCACGTCGGCAATTTGCAGCAGGGCGCTGACTTCTTCGAAGGGGAGCGAGACGTTCATGTAGTCGATGGGCTGCCAGCGCCTGGTACCAAATTCGGCGTTGATTTCGGCCACCAGTTCGTCGAGTCTGATTTTGAGCTTTTTGTAGACAGCTATGTCGGTACGCGACGGGGCGGCCACCATGCTGAGCACTACTTTGCCACGCAGCATGCGTTGATTGTTCTGGAGGAACTCGCGGTAGGCTTCTAGGCGCTCCACCAGGCCCTTGGACGGGTCAAGGCGGTCGACGGCCACAATCACTTTTTGGCCCCGGTAGCGCAGCTTGTACTTCAGTACGGCGGCGCGTACGGCCGCTGACTTGCCGGACTCGGCATACTTTTGGTAATCAATGCCCATGGGCATATCAGTTATGCGAATAATACGGTTGCCCAGCAGAATCTGGCCATTACCGGCGGTACCAATATCGAGCTCCTCGCAGGTGTCGAGGAAGTTATTAACGTAACCAGTGGTATGAAAGCCAACCAGCCGAGCGCCGAGCATGCCGGTGATTAGTTTTTTGGCCTCGGGCAGTTTAGTAAATACTTTGGGCCGCGGAAAGGGAATATGCGAAAAGAAGCCGATGTTAGCAGCCGGATTAGCACTGCGCAGTAGCTCGGGTACCAGCAGTAGTTGGTAATCGTGCACCCAAATGCGACTATTATTCTGGGCGACCTTAAGCACCGCGTCGCTAAACAGTTTGTTCACTTTGCGATAGCCCTGCCACCACTGTTCGCGGTGCTTCTTGCCCTGCACCGGGAGGTTGTGGAATAGGGGCCATAGAATGCTGTTGCTGTAGCCGTTGTAAAAGTCATCGATCTGCTTTTTAGTGAGGAATACGGGCAAGCAGTTGTGGCGGGCTAGCTCGCGGCTAATTTCGCGCTTTTCATTTGGCGTCAGTTCATCGCTGGCAATGCCCGGCCAACCGATCCAGCGATTGTTCGGATTATTGGCATAAGAAGCCAGGCCAGTAGCAACGCCACCAGTGCTCTGTGAAAACACTAGTTTACCGTCTTGTTTTTTGACGCTGACGGGCAGTCGGTTAGAAACAATAATCACTCGCGCCATAAGGTAGTGAACAGAGTATAACAAACTCCGTACCGAAGTACTGTACCAATTGTTACACTGCTCGGCCGCGGACACTCCAGAAAGTAGTATATGTTTGATACTAATTTGGTATCAAACATATACTACTTTCTGGAGTGCCTTCCGAGGCTGTTAATGGGGTACAATACTCTGTAATGGTCATTACATTAACGGGAACAAATGCCTACGGCTTAACTGCTAAGCAGCGCAAGCTGACGGCTGACTTTGAGGCCAAAGAAGGCGACATGGGCCTC
>JAQBRP010000005.1 GCA_028286405.1 Candidatus Saccharimonadota bacterium | reverse complement strand
CTTCTAGGACCTCAAGGCTGCGTGATACAATTACCGTAAGCAATATTGCAGTTTGAGGGATACAGCCGTGGCTCGCGCCAAAAAGAAGCAAAAACAACGACGTAATCTGATTATATTTGGCTCCGGAACGGGGCTACTACTGTTTGCCTTGGCTGCCCGTTATTTGTACACCACGCCGATGCCGGTGTTGCAACCGGCTGGTCCAATTGCCGCGGGCCAAAAACAGCTAATGATTACCGCTTTTCTGCTAATGCTGATTATTGTAGTGCCGGTATTTATATTGGCATTTGGCTTTGCCTGGCGCTACCGCGAATCGAACACCAAGGCCGTTTACAAGCCCAACTGGGATCACAGTCGCATTATTGAAACCATTTGGTGGTTGATACCAACCGCCCTGATTGTACTACTGGCCATTATGACTTGGCACGGCACCTTTAAGTATGACCCCTACAAATCGCTAGCGTCTTCGGGCCAAAAGGAATTAACGGTACAGGTGGTGGCCCTTGACTGGCGCTGGTTGTTTATTTACCCCGAGCAAAAAGTGGCCAGCGTGAACGAGCTGCGCCTGCCAGTCAACACGCCAGTGAAATTTGAAATTACCGCCGATGCGCCGATGAATTCGTTTTGGATTCCGCAACTAGGTGGCCAGGTGTACGCTATGCCGGGCATGGGCACTACGCTGCACCTTAAAGCCGACCGGTCCGGTCGCTTTTACGGCTCCTCAGCCAATATTAGTGGCCAAGGCTTCGCTGATATGCACTTCATTGCCGTGGCTACCAGTGATGCCTCATTCAAGAACTGGGTAAAAGATGCTCGCCAACAACCACCGCTAACCAAGGCTGGGTACGATAGGCTCGCTCAGCCACAGCGTAACAGAGCGGTGATTACCTACGGCCAACCGGTCGACAATTTGTACGGTACAATCATGAGTAAGTATATGAATATGGATCACGCGCATATGCACATGGAGGGCATGTAATGTTCTTTGCTAACTTGCTCGGTCGGCTGACGACCGACGCGCTGCCACATGACGCCGTAACGGCCTTTGGTGCGTTGTCAATTGTCGGCGTCGGCGTTGCCGTGCCTATTTTGCTAACCGTTACTAAACGTTGGAAATGGTTGTGGAAAGAATGGCTGACCAGCGTTGACCCCAAGAAGGTAGGGGTGATGTACATTATTGTGGCACTGGCCATGTTACTACGTGGGGCGGCCGACGCTCTGCTGCTGCGAACCCAGCAAGCTACCAGCGTGGGAGGGTCAAACGGCGTTGTGGACGCCAACCACTTCCAGCAAATCTTTTCGGCGCATGGCACGATTATGATCTTTTTTGTAGCCATGGGGCTGCTGTTTGGCCTAGTGAACTTGATTGTACCGCTGATGATTGGCTCGCGTGATGTGGCTTTCCCGACACTGAATGCCACCAGCTTTTGGCTGTTTTTTGGTGGTATGGCGCTGGTGAATTTGTCACTGCTAGTTGGCGAATTCTCGGCCGCTGGTTGGCTGGCCTACCCGCCGCTCAGCGAACTGCAGTTTAGTCCGGGCACCGGTGTTGATTACTGGATATGGAGTCTGCAGGTGGCCGGTATTGGTAGCTTGCTGTCGGGCATTAACTTTATTACGACTATTCTGACTATGCGTGCTCCGGGCATGACACTTATGAAAATGCCAATGTTTGTCTGGACGGTGCTGGGCAGCATGACCATGATCGCTTTTGCCTTCCCGATTCTGACCGTCACGCTGACGCTGCTGGCGCTGGATCGTACACTTGGTATGCACTTCTTTACAGCTGACGGCGGTGGCAATGCCATGATGTACGTCAACCTTATTTGGGCCTGGGGCCACCCGGAAGTGTACATTCTGATTCTGCCAGCCTTTGGCGTGTACTCCGAAGTAGTGGCGACCTTTGCCCGCAAGCGGCTGTTTGGCTACACCTCGATGGTTTGGGCCACGGCAGCCATTGTGCTGCTGTCGTTTATTGTCTGGCTGCACCACTTCTTTACTATGGGTGCTGGAGCGGACGTCAACGCCTTCTTTGGCATTATGACCATGATTATCGCTATCCCGACGGGCGTGAAGCTATTTAACTGGCTGTTCACCATGTATCGTGGCCGGATCCACTTTGCTACCCCTATGCGCTGGTTCCTGGGCTTTGTGTTGATCTTTACCATCGGCGGCATGGCTGGCGTGTTAATGTCGATTCCGCCGGTCGACTTTCAAGTACATAACAGTCTATTCTTGGTTGCCCACTTCCATATGATGATTGTCGGTGGTGTGGTGTTTGGCTTCTTTGCCGGGCTTACGTATTGGTTCCCCAAAATCTTCGGCTTCAAGCTGAATGAGCGCCTGGGGCGTTACGCTTTTTGGTGCTGGCTGGTGGGCTTTGTGTTGGCCTTCGTGCCGTTGTATGCCCTGGGGCTGATGGGCGCTACCCGTCGCCTGAACCATTACGATGCTTCGCTTGGCTGGCAGCAGCTCTTCATTGTAGCTGGCGTTGGGGCGCTGATTATTGCCGCCGGTATTGGCTTCCAAGTATTGCAGCTGATTGTCAGTATTGTGCAGCGCGATAAAAACCGTGACCTGACGGGTGACCCATGGAATGGTCGCACGCTGGAATGGTCGGTACCATCACCTGCTCCGGTCTATAATTTCGCCATCATCCCGGTGGTTAAAGACCGCGATGCTTTTTGGGCAATGAAGCATGCCCGAGGTGAAAAGGCCGCGCCCGAGTATGAAGCTATCACCATGCCCCGCAATACCTCTGTTGGGATGGTGATTGCCGTGTTTGCCACGCTGGCGGCCTTCGCCATTATTTGGCATATCTGGTGGCTGGCAATTGCCGGTGCGATTGGCTTAGTACTGACAATTGTCATCCGCGCTTACGATGACGACACCGAATTCACGCTGTCGGCTGCCAAAGTTGCCAAGCTTGAAACCGCCCGTTTTGCCAAGGAGCAGGCATGAGTAACTCCGCCAGCGCCAACCGCACCGTCCTAGGTTTTTGGATATACCTGATGACTGACTGCGTGCTGTTTGCTACGCTGTTTGCGACGTTCGCCGTAATGCGCGGCAGCACCAATGGTGGGGCCGATGGTGCTCAGCTATTCGATCTGCCCTATGTTATGGTCGAGACACTGCTACTGCTTACCAGTAGCTTTGTCTGCGGCCTAGCAATGATTGCCCTGCAGCGCGGCAAGAAAGACACAGTCATTCAGCTGCTGTTTATTACATTTGTACTCGGTGCCGTCTTTGTGGGGCTGGAAGTTAACGAATTCCACAAGCTGGCAGCCGAGGGTAACGGCTGGGCTCGCAGTGGTTTCTTGTCGTCGTATTTCACCTTGGTGGCGACGCACGGACTGCACATTTGTGTGGGCCTCTTATGGCTAAGCGTGCTGGCCTGGCAAATTATGCGTAAAGGACTGGGGGGCAACACGCCAAAACGCCTGACGCTGTTCAGCATGTTCTGGCACTTCCTAGATGTAATTTGGATATTTATATTTAGCGTTGTGTACCTATGGGGCGGCTTAGTATGAGCGATCACAAGCAACCCCTCGTGAGCCAGTTTGAGCCGCCGCACGTCAGTGTGCGGTCGTATGTCATTGGCTTTGTGAGCTGTCTGGTGCTGACCATCGCGGCCTACGTGGCAGCGGTTAGTGATAGCCTTAGCCACGATGCGGCTATTGCCGCAATTGCTGCCCTAGCGGTGGTGCAATGCGTCGTGCAGTTGCGCCGCTTTTTACACCTTGGCAGCGAGTTCAAACCTCGCTGGAAGCTGGCGGTATTCATTACTATGCTGACAATTGTACTAATCGTAGTGTTTGGATCGCTGTGGATTATGAATAACCTGAACTACCGCATGATGCAGTCGCCTGCAGAGGTAAATAAGTACATTACCGAACAAGATGGACTATAAAGCCAGCCTCCGGCGCTACTACGTCTTGTCAAAGCCGGGCATCGTGTATGCCAATGTACTAACGGCTGCGGCCGGGTACTTGTACGCTTCGGTGTTTGACATTGACTTCACGGTGCTGGTTGGCTTGGTGGCGGGCATGGCGCTACTCATTGCTGGGGCCTGTGCCTACAACAATTACCTGGACCGCGGCATTGATGCTGTAATGGCTCGCACGTTAAAGCGCGGCCTGGTAACCGGCGACATTGCCAGCTGGAAAGCCCTGCTCTACGCGACCATTACCGCCAGTGGCGGCCTAGCCTTATTAACGCTGACCCAGAATGGGCTGACTACCTGGTTGGCAGTAATTGCCTTCGTGGATTATGTTATTTTGTATGGTATTGGCAAGCGGAAGACGGTGCACGGCACGCTGGTTGGCTGCATTGCGGGCTCGATCCCCTTAGTGGCTGGCTATACAGCTGTTGTCGGCCGGATTGATGCCCAAGCCTGGTTACTGTTCTTTTTGATGGTCGCCTGGCAAATGGCCCACTTTTACTCTATTGCCCTGTACCGCGTTAAGGACTACAAAGCCGCCAAGATTCCAGTAATGCCAGCCGTATACGGCGCGACTGCAACCAAGTTGCAGGCCGTACTGTACATGGCGCTGTTCATAGCGCTGGCAATTTGCTTGATAATTTTTGGCGACATTGGCTGGCTAGCCGGTGGATTGTTGGTGATACTTGGCGGCATATGGCTGGCCAAAGCCTTGCGTAGTTATAGGGTATTACAGCCAGCTGCATGGGGGCGTCAAAGCTTTTTATTCTCGCTCATTGTGGTGCTAACAATGTCGTTCAGTTTGGCTGTTGGGCCGCTACTAGGAGTTTAGGGTGGCTTCAGTCACTCAAATTTATTGACCTAGATCACCTCTGTTAATTAGTAATTAACATGCGCGGGTGTGGTATTAAGCACTTACTCAGATAATGAGTAAGATATCTTATTTACGCCCCTATGTTCACAGCTTATACCAAGCCATAGTTACCCATCGGGTTGCGATGTTAACTGATTTATCAATATGAAAGGCTGGAGGTAATAATATGTCTGACAATAAATCTGATAGCGCAACAAAAACTCCAAAAATACAAAGTAATAATCTTGTAACCTTTGGGGCGACGCT
Source organism: Candidatus Saccharimonadota bacterium (assembly GCA_028286405.1). Lineage (GTDB taxonomy): Bacteria > Patescibacteriota > Saccharimonadia > Saccharimonadales > UBA4665 > JAGQNO01. Next base: position 18,345 of record JAQBRP010000005.1, on the reverse strand, counting down.
CTCGGGGATTGTTGTCGGAGTGGTGACGGCTATGGCAATGATGGGCCCTATGCTGCATGACCAGCTGGCCTCTGCCACCAAAGACCTCCATCGTACGATCGCGACGGCTCCGGCTAGTGTAACTTCGGCCTGCGTTGTGCCATCGGATGGCTTGGGTAGTTCGGCTAACTCGCGGTTGGTGTCGACCGCCCAACAGTCTATGCCTGAGGGCGGACGCGGAGGCGATGGTACTCCGAACTCACCATCAACGCCATCGTCATCAGGTGGTAAGACATGGGTACACAATTTTGTAGGTGGTGTGTGGGCCAAGAATACGGCAACAATTAGTAATACCGGCTCTGACTCTAATAATGTCATTAAGACCACCAACCGTAATACGACCGTCGTGAGCAATCACAACAATGTTGACGTCACGAACAACAATCACCAGTCGGCTAATTCGGGTGATGTGGAATCTGAAAACAATACGACCGCCGGCGAGGCCAGTAGTGGGACGGCAAGCAATACGAGTCGTAGCGAATATGAGGTTACGATAAATAATTAGCCTAGAGAGCGTGGGGGTGAAGCATGGTCATACAGCGAATAGTACGAAAGGTTTTCATAATTGCATTGCCAGTTTTGACGGTGGCGGTGGTTGCATACTTTGCAGCCAACGATGCGCCATCAGCGAAGGTTAACTTGCAGGCTGCAAATCGGGCAAAGCCTAGTACTAGCGCCGTGATTCATTCCTCCCCCACTCCCTCGTCTTCGGAGCCCGCGGAAGTAGTCCAACCCGACGAGGACGAGGACACGCCCAGCCAGGACTCGACCAGCAAAAGCTCAACTAATTCTTCTAATTCAACCCGGATAACCGTTAATGGAAAAGATGTAACTCTGCCCGCATCAGGCGATCTGCACAAGACATATGCTGACGGACAAGGCACGACAAGGCTTGATGTAGATGTTGATAATCAGCAGAACTCAAGTTCTACATCGAATAGTTCCATCGATGTCCAAATCAATTCCGATACCTCGTCGAGTTTCCCGTAAGCACCTGAGTCACCTGGTCGATCGACTTTCTGTGAATACACTCATCCACTCTAAGCCGGGCGAGCAGCCCGCGAAAGCAACTTATTAATTAACTACAAAGGAGGATCGTATGATTCGACAAAGAATAACGAGAGGCGTAGCAGCTGTTACAGCATCGCTGGGTCTCGTAGTGGGCTTCGCTGGTGCTGCTGCCGCAGCAACTAACGACGGCACCATAAGTAACACGGGTAGTGACTCATCAAACGTGATACGTACTACCAACAGAAATCACACCCATGTACGTAATAGTAATAGTGTTAGGCTCACCAATAATAACCCACAGGATGCCAGGTCTGGCAGAGTTGAGCAAAAGGACAACACAACGGGGGGTACTGCCACAAGTGGGACTGCCGCTAACAGCAGCTCAATGACAGCTTCCGTAAGCCTCAACAACAATAGCAGCGCCGCTACTGGGGGCACTGGTGGTACTAACGAGAGTACTGGCTCGATTAATCAAACCGGTTCAGACTCCAACAACCGCATTGTTACTACTAACTCAAACAGCACAAGCATTAGTAACCACAACAATGTAGTGCTAACCAACAATAATTCGCAGCACGCAACTTCTGGCAGTGTCGAGTCACGAGACAACACAACCGCCGGCGATGCAACGAGCGGGAACGCAACAAACACAAGCAACACTGCGTTTACAGTGAACGTTACAAACTAGTTCACCTAAACGAAAGCGGGAGCCCGGCTCGGACAAGACGGGCTCCCGAGAAACTATAAATTGGGAAGTGAGGTAAGCCATGATGCAAGCTAGAATCGGACTGAAGCGAATAGTATTTGCGAGCATGGCTCTATTTATGATTACCTTCCCGATCGGTCTGCCGTTGCAAGCATTTGCAGACGACGCAGATTCGACATGCTCGCCGGTGACCGCCTCCTCCGGCACGCAGCGTCCAACTGGTTCGGATGCAAACACGTATACCTATAGTACGTGCACCGGATTGTGGGAAAATCAGTATTACACCTGGAATCCTGATACTAAAGAAACACGGCCACTAACACCCTACGTATATACGTATAATTCAAGCACTGGCAAATGGGATGCAAATAAGTGGACGTATGGTGCCGCAAGTGGAACCTGGCACCAAACAACCTTCTCGGTCAGTGAGCCACCCGCCGGCAGCCAAACCATTGGTGGCCCTGAGCCCGTAAGCGATACTGCCTCGCAACCAGCGGCCCAGGCTGGCACCGATAATACTCAACCGTCATCTACACAATCGTCCACTAGCCAAAACGACGCTACGCTTAGCAGCGGCACTAATGCTGGCTTAAATAATAACCTAATCTCTAGTGCTATCAGTGGTAATGTAATGCAACTGAGCAATACCACAACTGGGAACGCTATGAGCGGCAATGCGCAGGCCATCGCAAATGTTATGAATTTATTACAGTCGAGCTCAAGTCTGAGCGCCAACGTGGCGACTTTTGTGGCTGACATCGACGGTGATGTGCAGGGCGATTTTATTATTGATCCCAATATGTTGCAGCCTGCCCTAGCGGACAATAGCCTCAATGGTACAAATAATATTGACGTTACGATCGCGAATAACGGTGAAATAATCAATAACATTGCCCTGACTGCCGGTAGTGGTGACGTTACGGCTTCTAAAAATACCACTGCCGGAGATGCCACGAGCGGTAACGCTCAAGCTGTCGCTAACGTTGTTAACATGATGAACTCAATGATCGTGGCGAATCAATCGTTCCTGGGAATCATTAATATTAATGGTAACTTCAACGGTAATGTACTGATGCCAGAAAAGTTTCTTGACACCCTGCTAGCCACTAATGCCCCCCATGAAACAGTAAGTGTCTCGAGTAATACGATTAACAATGTTGCAGTCGATGTTTCAAACAATCAAGCAATTAAGAATAACATTACAACCGCTGCGGCTTCCGGAGCTGTCACCATGGAAAAAAATACTACCGCAGGCAGTGCGCAGAGTGGCTCAGCTACGACCAACGTGACTATCTTTGACCTCACCGGCAGCCAGGTCACCGCTAGTAATAGCATGCTCGTTTTTGTAAATGTTTTGGGCTCCTGGGTAGGATTAATTATGGATGCGCCGGCAGGCTCTACCGCTGCTGCTCTTGGCGGTGGGGTTAAAAATGCGTCGATTAATGACACTGCACATACCGCCATCACCAATACGGGTAACATAACTAATAACCTCGATATTGCGGCCAAGACGGGTGATGTGTCGGCAACTAAAAACACAACCGTTGGGAACGCTCGGAGCGGAGACGCTGAAGCGGCAGTTAATATTGCCAACATCACCAATAGTTCCTTTAGTTTAGCTAACTGGTTTGGTGTTTTGTTTATTAATGTGTTTGGCAACTGGAGTGGTAACTTTGGGGTACTGAAGACTCAGACAGGCGACGTCGCGAATGGAGCTGCGCAGGGGCCGCAATCTCAATCTCATGGTTCGGGCAATGTGTTTGGCTTCACGGCCCCATCCATTAGAACCGCAGTACAGTCTAAGCCTTCAGCCCCCACTGTGACACAAGACGACGGGGCAAGTGTTGTGAAGGCGGTAGCATTGGCCGCGTCACCCGCGGCTGCAGTGCTCGGCAGTGCGGAGGGAATCGGCTCGCAAGTTGCGCCAGGGAGCAACTCGACCCAAGCTAAAGTCAATGACGGTAATGTCCAACTGGTGCTTATTGGCGGCGGCTTATTCGCAGCCGGCGTGTTATACAACGGCGTTGACTACTTACGCCGACGCCAACGATAGTAACTTAGTATGGTGTCGTGGTGGCTAGGGCCATTTCTAGATTTGCTATATTTTTTACGATAATGCGTCCGGTTCGTACTTCTACCCAACCCTCGTCTTTTAATCGTCTTATCTCGCGGTTGACGGTCTCTCGGGAAAGCCCCGACAGTGAAGCGAGGTCGATCTCTTTAAGCCGAAGATCGTGGCTGTTGTCTGGCTGAACATGTCCAAAGTTTCTGCACTCAGCAAGCAATTCATATAGTAATCGACTGCGTGCTGTGCCTGCCATGAGATGTATCATTTTGCTATTAATACCATCCAGACGGCGATAAAGCTGGCTAAATAAATACATGGTTATGTCAGGGTTGAGCTGTAAGAATGACACAAAATCAGGTATCGACACCAGGTGTAGCGTGGTGTCAATTTCTGCCTTAAAGAAGAATCGATTCGGTGTTTTGTTGATTACTGATGAGATTGGAAAGCAGGCTTGTGGCTTGAGCAAGTCGACTATTATCTCGTCCCCACGATACGAAATGGTATATTTTCGTACCCGACCCTCTGCAATATAAAATGTATACCGTGGCATTTCGTTCGCAAACAAAATGATTTGCCCCTTTGGGTAGTGGCGCGCAGGGTACTGCGAGTAGTGTTCATGTAGTTTTCGCTGTAATGTCGGATTCAAGACAAGCCTCCCCCTCTACACGATCGAATGATACGAAGTACGGTTACGTTCAAAATGCTACGTCGATCACCCCATTTAGCAATTACACTACCACAGTTATATTATTAGGCAATGATATAACTTACACAGGTGTAATACTGCTTCAATATTTAGACATCACTTATGATTGGCTGCTCAATGTCAGGGTTAAGACGCAAGAAGCCTTCTCGTCCGTCGGTTGCGAGGTCTAGTGCAACTCGTGCCATGTGATCCCCCCGGGCAGTAATCTCGGCCATGGCATTGTGCAGTGGCGCAGGTATTATATTATGCCGAGTCGCATCATAGGCTACCGAGACCTGAGGTTTAAACCACTGACTTGCAAGTTCGTGGCCATTGCTCATGCCGTCATACACCCCCGCAAAGCCCCGTCCGCTCACGTAGGCGGTGCGGCGATGTGCCAGGGCCTCATGGAGGCCACTGTCGTGCTTAAACCCCAAAGACGCCTCCTCCGTTAGTGGCAATGGCGAAAAACGACCGGTGCCATAGCCCGGTGGATAGCTAACGGCTGCCTTGACGGTAGTCAATGCGCCGATCGCACCGCGGACTGCATCAAGCCTGATCCAACCTTCACTTGTGGGGTAGTCATCCTCGCTAAGCTCGGCAGGCGCTGGCCGATATTGGCGACCCTTATGATACTGCAAGAACCAAATATGACCTTTAGCATCAACCTGTAGTTCCATGAGCGGACAATCGCCCGGAGTAAACGGTGGCAACTCGCGAATTCCTTCGTACACTCGGACCATATCCTCGAGGGCATGTTGGTTGGCGAGCAGAGGTGCAAGTGATGTATACCGTTTTACGGAACCTTCGCCATTTACTATTGCACCAAATTGTTGCAGATCTATTCTGTTAGACCCCACCAGATGATAGTTATTCGACATCACATCATCAGCAACCAGTGTTACGTTGGTCCCCGGTATATATTCCCAAAATGAAAAACAAGACTCAGCACTATCGAGCAATCGGCGATCTTGCGTGACCTCCATGTATCTTTTGGCGGCCGGCTCGTGAAGGTTTAGCCTACTCAGTAATTTAAGCGTTTCTGCTGGCTGTCGTTCAAGCGACTTCCCAATGATAATTTCTTGTAAGTCGTGTATTCCCGCCCCTGCTTTGTCGGTACCCCTAAAGGGTAGAATGGCTGCCTCGCCCATAACGAGTCCCTGCTCGTCTGGCAGGCTCGGGAAGAATGATTGCAGTCTCTTGCCGGCAACAATAGATTCGGAGGAAATAACGTGACTGCTCAGTAATCCGGATGGCCCTGAATAGTCGTAAGGAGACTCACTCCTGACAATAATGGCACCACCGTGCCTGACGCTGTCGAGTGCATCATCAAAAGTTTCAAATCGCAATGGTACGGCAAAGCCAGCACTCTCTACATAATTCCCAATTTGCAGCTTGGGTTGTAGATTGGCTGGGTCATCTGGCGTCCAGTTGCGGAGCTTCTCACCTGTCACGGCCCCCTCCCAGTTGCTGTCAGTCTTAGTAAAGCAGATTTGCTAAAAATGACATTGATCTGTGGCCGCTAATCACTGTGAGGGCTGTCACAGTAAGCTCGCTAGGGTTTGACTGGGGCTGGTTCGGGTATTGGCATGGCGACTATGGCCGTTGTTCCCTTACCGACCCGACTGGTAAGACTAACAGTGGCGTTATGGCTATCGGCAATTAACTTGGCGATTGATAGGCCTAGGCCGTAGCCGCTGCTGTCGCTGGCGGTGCGGGCTTGGTCGGCGCGATAGAAACGCTCGAACACGTGGTCGAGGTCGGCTTTGGCAATGCCGACGCCGTGGTCGGTAATAGTAATTTGGGCTAGTTGCTGTTTGGCACTAGTAGTGACACTGACTTCACTGCCCGCCGGGCTGTACTTAAGGGCGTTGTCGAGCAGAATGACGAATAACTGGGTAAGCGTGGGCTGATCGCCACGTACCTGCAGCTTGTCATCGAGGCTAGCGTTCAAATGGATGTTTCGGTTTGTGGCAATGGTTTGCATCTGGTCGATTGCCGCTTGCACGGCATCGTTTAGCGGCATGACGTTCATGACTTCTGCACGATCGGCATCGTCGAGCTGACTGAGGCGCAGTAAGTTCGCAACCAAAGTATTAAGCTTTTCGGCCTCCTCAATATTGCTGCCAATTACCTCGCGCAATTCAGTTTTGGAGGCTGTGGGATCCATTAAGGCGACTTCGGACTCCATTTTAAGGGCAGTCAGCGGGGTGCGCAGCTCGTGTGAGACATCGGCTGTGAAGCGCTTTTGTCGCTCGTGGGCTTCTTCAATCGGGCCCAAAGTGCGGCGAGCCAAGGCGTAGCTAGCAAAACCGGCGCCAATGAGCACCACGGCGTTCAATGCTATTAGCCGGCCGACCAGGTGGTCGCGGCTCTCACGTAAGTCGGCCCCTTCAGAGTGCAAATAGGGGCTGCCCGAAAAAACTGGGAAATGGTTAGTGATGCGTTCGGTTTGGCGCTGCAGCCCAAATTCCAGGTCGCGCGAAGCGACCTGGTAAATGCCAATGCTAAAGCCAATACTAATGATGGCAATAATTGCCAGGTAGGACATAGTTAGCTTGAAGGTTGCCGAGCGAAACATAGGTTTAGCCTAGCACGTAACCGAAGCCGCGCTTCGTTTGTAATAATTGCTTTGATTTAGGGAACGGTCGGTCAATTTTGGCCCGCAAATAGCCAACGTATACCTCAACGGTGTTCGGTAAAATAAGTGAATCTTCGTTCCAGACGTGATTAATGATCATATCTTTAGTGACAACCCGTCCGACGTTACGCATAAAGTAATCGAGCAGCGAAAATTCCTTTTGCGATAAGGCGATGGGCGTGTTGCCTCGGATCACCTGGTAATTGCTGGGGTCGAGTTCCAGGTCGTCACAAATAAGTTTAGGGCCGCTGGTGGCCGGTGGCCGGCGCAGCAACGCCTGTATACGGGCGACCAATTCTTGGAATGAGAACGGTTTGACTAAATAATCATCGGCACCGCTGTTGAGGCCACTGACTTTGTCGGCTACGCTGCCGCGAGCGGTGAGCATCAGTATGGGGGCTTTTTGGCCGGCTTTGCGGGCTTGTTCGGCCAGGCCAACGCCATCAAAGCTGCCGGGCAGCATGCGGTCTAAAATAATAACGTCGTAGTCAGCATCGACGGCGTAGCTGAGACCGGTATCGGCGTCGTGTACTACATCGACGGCGTAGCCCTTTAATTCGAGGCCGCGCTGGATGGCGCGGGCAATCTTTACTTCATCTTCGACTACCAGGATTCTCATACCCCTTAGTATAGCGGCCTGGTTGAAAATTAGCTGTAAGCCAGTCGCAGCCAATTACCAGCTAAAATCGGGTATAATGGATCGTAATGTCCGAAAACCAACGGTCGCGGTACCGAAACGCAAAACAGGCCCGCGCGGGTAAATCATTTGATGTCGCGCCACCGAAACCCCAAAAACAACCTAACTTCCCCGGAGTCGGTATGACGCTCAACAGCTATAGCTCCAAGCAGTCAAAGCCAACCCCCAAGCCCAAACGAGCCTCTTGGCGTTCTAAAATCACCCGCAAGCGCGTCGTACTCGTGCTGGTGACCATTGTGTTGGTGATTTTTGGTTGGATGGGCTGGAAGATTCTGTATAACGCCAACCGCTTGTTTGGCGGTAATCCGTTTAGTGCCCTGACCTCTAGCAAACTGGACGGCGAATCGACCGGACGGGTCAATATTCTGCTGGCTGGCAACTCGGCCGACGATCCTGGCCACCAGGGCGGCACGCTGACTGACTCAATTATGGTTATGAGTGTCGATACTAAAAACCATACCGCCTTTATGATGAGTGTACCCCGCGACCTGTATGTTAGTGTCCCCGGCTATGGCCACCAAAAGATTAACTCGGTGTTCCCGGTTGGCGAAAAGGCAAAATTTAGCCAAGATGGCTACGCCAAGGGTGGTATGGGGCTGCTGCAAAAGACTATTCAGCAAGATCTTGGCATTCGCACCCAGTATTACGCCTTGGTAAACTACAATGCCCTGCGCGATGCTACCAACAGTGTCGGCGGTATTGATATTACGATTAAAAGTAGCGATCCGCGTGGACTATATGACCCCAACAAAGACTGGACCACGGGTGGTGTGCTGGTTAAGCTCAGCAACGGCAAGCATCACCTAAACGGTCAGCAGGCACTCAACTTGGCTCGCGCACGTGGTGATTCCAGCCGATCGTACGGCTATGCTAATAGCGACTTTACCCGTACCGAAAACCAGCGCCTGCTGATTCTGGCACTGCGTTCCAAAGCGACTTCGGCCGGTGTTATAACAAACCCTATCAAGCTGGGCAATCTGTTTGACTCACTGGGCAGTAATGTCGAAACCAATTTTACGCTGGGCAATGTTCGTCGACTGTACGAAGTAACCAAGAGCCTCAGCGGCAATAATATTCAGTCGATTGGCCTCAACGACGCCGACGGCAAGAACTTGCTCAAAAACTACCGTACTTCGCGTGGCGAGTCAGCCCTGATCCCGGCAGCTGGACTGGATGACTTCAGCGATATTCAGCGCTATATTCAGAAGCTGACCTCTACTAACCTGTTGGTGCGCGAGGGTGCTGACGTTATAGTGCTGAATGGTACGTCCACTAATGGCCTAGCATCTAGTGAATCTGATCGGCTGGAGGACAAGAACTTCTCGGTTAGCACGATTGGCGACGCCGACAGCGATAACTACAGCACCACCCAAATTATTGATCTATCCAAGGGCGGCAAGCCAAACACCAAAGCAGCCCTGCAAAAAGCCTACCCGGGCAGCACCGTCACTACAGCAAACCCTTACGGCACTAAGTATAAAGTCGACTTCATTGTGGTCATTGGCAGCGACCGCATTCCTACCGGCACGCAGTAGTCTGCAGTGTAAGCTACTTTACAGCCGGTCAAACATAGCTAGGCTATAGTTCGATTTATAGCAGTAAGGAGGGGAGCTATGGCAAGTACCGGAGATCTAATGCAGGCGTACAATAAGAACCACCAACAACGCCTTGCCAAGTTTTATGCAAAATTACAGGCAAAATCGTAGTGACGAACTGTTCAGCCTTAACTGAACCGTGTACACTTTAGGGAGTATGGCAGACCCAACGCAACGCATATTTGAGGACTTCCTAGGCCACTACACACTCCGTACCTTCAAGAAGGGCGAGATTATTATTTTCCAGGGTGAAGCGCCCCGAGCTGCCTTCGTCGTGAAATCAGGTGTGGTCAAGGCCTATAATCTCAGTGTCAATGGCGACGAAAAGCCGGTCGGCTTCTACACCCCCTTCGATACCTTCCCTGGTGCCTGGACGTACGGCAAAACACCGAGTGCCATTTATTATTACGAAGCATTTACCGACGAAGTGCAGCTCTACACCGTGCCCCGCGACGACTACGTCACGTTCATTCGCAGCAGCCCCGAAATTATGTATGCCGAGCTGCAACGCTACGTGGTTGACCACCTAGCCAAATCAATGCGCCTGAACGCCCTGCAGCACTCCAGGGCCGGCGACAAGCTGATTTACACCTTGCACTACCTATCGCTTAGCCACGGCATCCGTAAAAGCCCCCAGCTGGTCGAAATCACGCTGAACCTAACACACCAAGACTTTGCCAACCTAACGGGCCTGACGCGCGAAACTGCCGCTACGGAGCTCAACAAGCTGAAGCACCTGGGCATCATTTCGTATGGCAAAAATACGCCCTACCAAATTCGATTAGATAAGCTAGCCAATCTGTTAAACGATCAGTATATTGCCGAACTTGAGCTGAAGCTCTAAGAAGCAACGTTCACGGCGCGGTTTTCGAGGGTATCGGTAATTACCCGCGCTAAGTTCTGTGGTGCGGTCCAGGATTTAATAATGCAGCGAGCGGCACCGAGCTTGTAGGCTTCGGTTACTTCGGGGGAGTTTTCCATGTTGGTAAAAATGAGCACCTTGACGTCGGGGTGTTCTTTGGCAAGGTCGTAGTGCTGCAAAAACTCTAGGCCACCCATGATGGGCATGAGTAGGTCGAGCAGAATAAGGTCTGGCTTGAAGCTATTGAGTGCCTTGAGGGCCTCTTTGCCGTTAAACGCCGAAACCACAGTGTGGTTTTCGCTTTCTAAGATAATCTTATATGCGTTATTGAGGTCTTTATCGTCTTCTACGACTAGGATGTTTGCCATGGATGCTGTGGGCCTCGCCTTAGGTTATGTAGGTAGTATGACATATCGCTGAACAATACAAATAAGAATTTTAACATTAAACTTCCTCGTCCCCAGCTGGAGCGCTTACAGCGCCAGTTTTAGAGAGTGTGACATAAAATATGGTACCCTTGGTTTCGCTGCTTTCAAACCAAATTTTGCCACCCAAAGCATCGACTAGCCCCTTGACCAAATATAATCCCAGACCGGTGCCGCTGGTTTCTTGCTTAACGACATTATGTGCCCGGAAGAACTTAGTAAAGATCTGCTCTTGGGAGTACTTGGGAATACCCATGCCACTGTCGGTAACACTAAACAGAACGTCGTAGCGGCGATTTTTGATGCCCAATGCCACTTTGCCCCCTTCGGGAGTGTACTTGATGGCGTTTGATACTAAATTGCCCAGGACTTCTTTAAACAGCAAGGCATCGGTATGGACGGTGGTCTTTTTGCCGCTACAGTGTAGTGATAGGGTGATGTCTTTGTCGCTGGCCGCCAAGCTGTGTTCCTTATTGACCTCTTCGGCTAGCTTTTCGACGTCAACATTCTTAAGCGTGACGGTCACATTGCCGCTTTCAATGCGGGTAATGTTGAGCAACGTAGAAATAAGCTCATTCATGCGGTTAGCGGCCGACACAATGGTGCGCAGCGATTTTTTTTGTGGCGCGGTAATGTCACCCATGTAGCCATCGAGCAGCATATGCGAGTAGGTTTTAATGGCTGATAACGGCGTGCGCAGTTGGTGCGAAGCCAGCGAAATGAAGTCGCTTTTCATGCGGTCGATTTCGTATTCAATGGTGATGTCGCGGAATACTTCAATGGCCCCCACCGGTTTGCCGCTCAGCATAATTGGCGACACGGTGATGGACACCGGAATAGTCTGCCCGTTCTTTTTGCGGTAGTAGGTCTTTTCGACGATGGTTTTGCCGGTTAAGAAGGCTCGCGTAATTGGCCGGTCAATTAAACTGACGGGATCTCCGTTTTCGTGGATGCTGACAATCTTTTTAGGAAACCAGGCACCGATCATTTCGCGCTCGGTGTAGCCCAACAACTTGAGCGCCGTGGGGTTAATGCGGGTGATTTTACCAAATTCGTCGGTAGCGATGGCACCATCACCAATGCTGGTGAAGAGGGCTTCGGCTAGGACGCGCTGCTCTTCCAGATTTAGTGATGCAATGGGGGTCCTAGGTTCGCTAGGAGGCATGGTTTGGTTCCTTGGCCAGATCCGGGCTGCTACCGACAACGGTGAGTCGCTTGAGTCGTTCGATATATTCTTCGACAATGGCACGGTCTTCGGTGATGAGTGACACGGCAATGCGTACCCAATCAATCAGGCGTAGCAGATCGCTCTCGGATAGCTCGTCGGGTTCTTTGTGTAAGTGGTTTTGCACTTGGCGGGCAATAAAACGGTCGGCGGCTGGCCCTAAGTAGACGTGTGTGACGCGCACAACTTGGGTATACAAAGTAATGTTGGACTGCTGCATAGCTAAATGTCCTCAATTCGTTTGAGTCGCTTGACGCCGATGGCTAGCAGCACGCTGCCAATGGCCGTGGCTGCGTAAATGCCGTACACCATGAGCAAGGCACCATTGATGGTGACGTGGCCATTGCGGGGGATAATTGCTCGGAAGTATTGCAAGCCACTCATAGATATAATAATAATCACTAAGCCGACGGCCAAATAACGTAAGGCCTGTCGGTAAATGACGCCGGTAGTACGCCGGGCGACTAGAATCAGCTCCAGTGCGCCAAACAGCCCCATGAACCAGGCGTATAAATAAGGAATAACAATTGTCGTCCAGACCAGAATGTTAGGTACATAGAAGGAATTGTAGGCGTCGCCCAAGCGGTGACCGTGCAGCCGCCCAGCGATCAGGCTACAAAACAGCACGCCAATGGCCACTAACATAAGTATCAGGTAGCGAATATGCTTACTTTCGAGGTGGATGTTTGAGCGCTCCGAGAGTTTGTGGATGCCAGCAGCAATGTAGCTAAAGGCGGCTAGGGTCACCACCAGGTAAAAGTAGCTACTAAATAGTGAGGAAAGCGTTTGAAAACTGGGGTGGGAATTGGCTATGACGCCCAAAAAAGAGCTAATAACTGCCGGCACGGCAAAACCCCAAGCTAGCCAAGCAACGCCGCGGCTGATTTGCCCAAAATCCTCGCCCTCGGCGGTGTCTTTAATTTGCGCGGCGTAGGCTCGCAGCCGTCGATAGCTGTAAAACGTAATTGACCAGGCGGCAATCAGCGGCAGCTTAACAATCAGTAACAAATAGCGATACTGCATATCGCTTAAGTGATATGTAGCAGTGGCAGTGTTGCTGACAGGCAGAATAAAAGTCAGAGCTACATAGAGCAGCATGAGTCCGATAAACGCCTGTGAGCTACGCGACAGTTTAATGTGAATGCTCATCGATGTGCTGCATTATACAGAATGATTGCAAAATATACAGTAAACTAGACCCTAGTATCATGGTTATGCCTAAAACAGTTACCCGCAAACAATACGCCATTGGATTCGGCTTCGTGATCTTGGCCGCCATCGGCCTGTTTGGTATACTGCCCCGCTTTGGTGACTTCGGTAGCAGCTTACAGACGCTGCAACAGGCCACGCCACTGGTAGTGCTGGCTGCCGCTGGGGCGAGTGTTTTGGCGGTTTTCTGTTCAGCACTCTTATATATGGTGCTTAGTGTCCGCCGGCTGCAGTATGGCGACACGCTGCTGGTGCAGATGTCGGGATTACTTATAAATCGAGTTCTGCCAGCTGGCATTGGCGGCTTGGGGCTAAACTACCTGTATTTGCGGGCCCACAAGCACAGCGCGGTGCAAGCCACTACCGTCGTGACACTTAATAATTCGATTGGTTTTATGGGGCATATACTGCTGGCCCTTGGGCTGGTGGCGCTGGCTCCAGCGGCTTTTCGTGATGTGCATCTTTCGGGTCGCCTACTACTAGTTAGTGTCCTAGCACTGTTGGTTGTTGGCCTACTACTAATAGTTATTTGGCGGTGGCGTCGTCCGCAGCTACAAGCTTTGCGGCTGGTGGGGCGCTACTATGCCAAGCAACCTCAGCAGCTGGTGTTAGCGGTAGCTATTTCGTTTGCTCTGACGCTCAGCAATGTGGTGAGCCTGTGGCTGTGCTGCCAGGCTTTAGGTATTTCACTGAGCTTTTTGGCGGTGTTTGTGGTGTTTACCTTTGGAATTGCTGTCGGTACAGCTACACCGACGCCGGGCGGCCTGGGCGGTACCGAGGCAGCTTTAGTGGCTGCGTTGATCGCCCAGCACGTTTCGGCACCGTTAGCACTGGCGGTCGCCCTGCTCTACCGCTTGGTTTCATATTGGTTAGGACTATTGATTGGTGCCGGCGCGACAGTGGCAGTACGGCAGCGGCACTTGCTACGACAAAGCTAGTCGCTTCATTCCGCTATTGCTATAATTAAAGCTATATATGGACTACGAAACATCTCTTCGACCACGTACTGCCAAAATTGTGGCCGAGCATGGTGACGACGCAGCTGTAATTGATCAAAATGGTAATGCCTACACCCTGGGCGCATACATGCAGTGGGCTGAGCTTTGCCCGGTGCCTGAAGCAGAACGTGACGATGTAGCCGACGAAAAACACATCGCTACCATGTTATGGAATGGTCGATCGTTGCTGTCAGGGTATGTGCACTTGGTGCAAGAATCGCCAACGGAATAAATCGCATGGAAATGGGAGTGGTGGCAAGCCCAGAACGCAGTAATGAACAGCGCGTCGCTACCTTACTCGAAGTGCTTGGTCATGAACAGATAACAATTTTTGGTGAGACCGGCACGCTACAAGACTTGGCCGAAAAGTGTCCCATTCCCCTGACCGACCCCCGGATGACACCCGAAGCTATCGATAGGTTTGTGGTTAATGTGTACCACAAGGCGGGCAAAGAAGTATCCGCCGAACTGGCACCAAGATTTAATAGGATCGCTGATGACCTTGGCATCAAGCCCAATTACACGATCGTTAAACCACAACAAGAGAGAGTAAAAGAGTCAGACACAGTGCCTGAGCGGTCACCGATTATTGAAGAGAAAGCAATAAATCCTGTCGTTCTGGAATTGGTCACACTTACCGATAGGCGTATTGATGAAGTTGTCTGGCGTCGCCAAGTCGAAATGGCTACAATAATTACCGACGTGGGTGAGGATACTGAAGATAGTATTGCGCCGACGGTTAATACCTCGAGCATTGTTGGGTCAGAAATAGCGCCCGTAGAGAAAATAGTTAGTGCCCCCAGGCTGGTGGTTGCTGAGCCTGAGCGCCTCACTGAAACAGTCATGCCCTCACGTGTCGCGGAGCCGGCACCAACTGAAGTAGACCAGATAGCAACCTTGTCGCCGCCTGAAGCGGTGGTTCACGACGATGTTATGACTCCGCCACTGGAAACGGCAGATTTTGTCGAGCAGCCAGAAGTAGCAGAGTCGATAGTGAGCAGTGAGATGGCTTGGCGAGCAGAACTGCAGCAAGAGCCAGAGGTTGTTCTGGCAGACTTCTCGACTGCCCTGCAGAACATGGTGGAGCTATCAAACCTGTTTGCGTTTGTCGAAGGCGAGTCATCAGAACTGCCACCTATTATTCCAGCCGTCAGTGAAAGACTAGCGAGTTTAACGCCACGTGAGCAAGCAGAAGTGGCTCCAATTATCAAAGATATTGTCGGGGCTCTACACGGACTTGAGTTGTTGGCTGCGCAGGACGGTAACGAAGCGCTGGTGCTGGCTGTGCAAGAGCAACTTCAGGAGTTGTGTGTGACTTTGTTTGAAGCGCTCGGTATAGACTACACCGAACAGGACATTGCAGTATTCCTGGAAGTTCTGGCGAGTCCGCAGCTGCAGAAGCTGTTACTGGCGGAAAAAAATGTAGAAGAGCTGGGTACCCACGAGGTAAAGCACTTTAAAGATGTTATGCGCGACTGGGGGCGAAGCTCAGCACCATTACATAACCTGCTGGGCATGGTGGCTTTGCTGTCCAGCCGTGAAGCGCTTATGGTAGGCTAAGAACAGTAATCAACCAAAGGAAAATCATGACGCGTAGCACACTCGACAAAATTATTGCCTCAAGCGGTTTAGTGCTAGCGGTTGTCCTACTGCTCATGTCGGGCGCTTTGTTTTGGGCGCATGACTTTATTCATGGTCAGGTTAAGGAGCAGCTATCGGCGCAGAAAATCACCTTCCCGGCCGCTAGCGGTCCTGAAATTGCTGCTTTGCCGGCCGCCGACAAAGATCAGGTCAGCAAGTACGCTGGTCAGGCGCTGACCAGCGGTGCGCAGGCCAAAGTGTACGCCGATAACTATATTGCCGCGCATTTGCAGCACATTGGTGATGGTAAAACCTACGCTGAGTTGAGTGCCGCGGCCATAGCTAACCCCACCGACCAGGCGCTAGCTGGCAAGGCGCAAACGGTATTTAAGGGCGAGACACTACGCGGCCTATTACTGAACGCCTATGCTTTCGACACTATGGCCATCGTGGCCAAAATGGCTGCTCTGGTGTCACTGACGGGTGCTGTTGTGTTGCTAGTACTGGCAGTTTTGGGCTTCCGGCACGCCGGTAGCGTGAAGCGTCGTTAATTTCGTCTAATCTGTTAAGCCAAAAGATTTAATCTTTATTTAATAACTGCTTTGTATATTGAAGAGGTAACTAAGGGGAAACACCATGTACTTCGAAATATACAAAAGCGCACACAACCACCAATACTGGTTTGTTATTAAAAGCCTCGGCAACAACAAGGTGCTGGCAACATCAGAGATGTATGAGCGTAAAGAGAGCGCCATTCACACCGTGCAACTAATCGGCAGTAGTAGCGATGCGAGATACTACGATCAGACTGGCGAAAGTTAGTCGCCAGGTCTGGCTAGTGACGCTTACGGGTGGCAGTCAGCACTACGGTTATGAGATCTTGAGCTAGGACTTCGTCGCAGGGTTCACCGTTTGCGTTGCTGACCTGGACGCCAGCGTTATCGGGCGTGCTACGAATAAGGAAGTGGCGGTGGGTGTCCATTCGGGCAAAAGGATTGCGCGGTTTGATGATGAGTGTCATGCGGTTATCGTCTGGACGTTTCGGCTCGGGGTTGGCCGTTTCGAACACTCGGCCGCGTAGCTTGCCGCTGAGGCCGGTGGCGGTGGTCAGGGCGCTGGTGGCTTCAAAAGTGCCAATTTCACCGTGCCGAAACTCGGTGTATACACCCGAGGGCTCATCGCCTTCCTCGCTGGGATCTGGTCCACAGTCGGGATAACGCAATAGATTGAGCTGCGAAGAAAGTTCGTCGTAATTGGTTGGTCGCTGTTCGGCAAGGCGGGGTTGCAGGTCGGGGCTGGTCATACAGCAATAATACGCCTGTTTTCAGAAAATAATAGCTCATTTGGCACGGGAGCTGGTTGGCATTGGCATGCCGGACCCGAATCGATCACTAACTTGCAATTTATTGATTTTCATGTATAAACTACAATAGTTTTTGATATGAGCAAGACCCATAGTCTCTGCCTTTTGCAAGAACGCACCTTGGCAGGACACTAGCCCCGAAGGGACGGACATTAGAATGTTCTGGAGACGAAGTAATCCCGGCACCGCCGTGCAGGAGCTTGACCCGGTGGAAGTCGCCAAGCGCCAGTGGGAGATCCACGAGATCAACAGCTGCATGGCGCAGCTGCTCCAGGATCTGACCAGTCTTCGACGACCCAACCTCGGTCTGGTAGTGACGGAGGTCACACGCAACGGTCGCCGGTTCACGGAGAAGTCGTACGTCGACCTCTTCTACGTCGAGAACCTGGTGCACCTGCGTCCCGGTTCTGATGGAACCTGGTACCTCGGGCACGACTGCCACGCCAACGAGCGCTACGCCGATGGCCGCTGGCACGAGTACTGGACACCGTTTGACCTGGAAGGCTGCCGCCTGCGGCGCTTGAAGCGCATTCGCACGGAAGTCCACAACCTGACGGAAGCGCTCGAACTCGAGTACGCCCAGGCCCAGGCCCCGGCCTAACCCTTCCGCCGGCATATCCTGTCAACCACCCCCCACCAATACTGATCCGATTACTGGATTTTTATGGTGCGGGGGTGTTTGACTTTAGAAACCCTGTAATTAGTGCTGAATATGTCGCCCGAGCGCACCTGGCTTGATCATAACAACCCCCTGTACGCGTACCTGGTTGTTAGCTTTGGCTGAGGGTAGTAGTTGGCAGTGATATTTTGAAGGTAGAGCCCTGACCTTGCCTGGAGATGACACTGATGTTCCCGCCGTGTAGATCGATAATTTTTTTGGCCCAATATAGCCCGAGACCAGTACCTTTGACGCCCGCCGAAAGCGAATTGTCTATTCTTGAAAACTTTTTAAACAATTTGGGCACGTCGATTTTGCGTATACCTACGCCATGATCTTGAATGGTAATCAGGGTATCTGTCTCATCCTGGCTCATGGTGATGGTTATGATCTCGCCAGGCTTAGAATACTTACCGGCATTGTCGAGGACGTTTTCTAAGACCATTAGTATGAATTTTGAGTCGATGGTGGCCATGATCTTATCTTTGGGGTGGTTGAAAACGACGCTTTGCTCCCGACCCTTAAATAACCCCGCTTGGCCGGTGATAGCCTTATTCATCTGTTTTCCTATATCACAGGGCT
>JAQBRP010000009.1 GCA_028286405.1 Candidatus Saccharimonadota bacterium | reverse complement strand
CGGAGGCGCTTAAACAGATAATCGACCAGACCCATGGTCTGGGCGGCCATGCCACTGGAAGCGGCTGGCGTCCCCGGCAAAAGCAACATATCGAGCAGCATTAAGCCAACAACCGTACAGTAAGAACTGTCCTCTACGGTATCGACCAGGCCGCCAACATTACTAATCTTACCAATGCGGGCCGGCAGTTGCAGCTTGTGCTTGGCGAACTCGGCCAGGCCCGGTAGTCGAGCGGTGCCACCGACGATCACTACCCCGCCCGGCAGCTTACCGCTGCGGCGGATTTTGTGTAATTCTTTTTCAACGTATTCAAGCAATTCTTCGACGCGAGCTTCGATAATCATTTGGATCTCGGCAAAGTCAAAAGCATGAGTTGTGTCGCCAATCTTCACGGTGGCGGTAGTCTTCTTTACATCTTGCAGCGAGCCATGCTGCAGCTTAACGGCCTCAGCAATGTCTAGATCGGTCTTCAGACCAATGGCTAAATCGTTAGTAATATTGGTGCCACCAATCGGTAATACGGCGGCGTGCTGCACTTCACCGTCTTCGACGACAATAATGTTGGTGGTGCCAGCACCAATGTCGAGTACCACCACACCGGCTTCTTTTTGTTGACGTGATAATACCGCCTCGGCGGCAGCTAGACTTGATACGGTGTGGTGATTGGCATGTACCTGGGCTTTTTCGAGCGCCCCGTCCAGGTTACGCAGGTTCGGGGTAGCTGCCGTAACAATGTGAGCGTCTACTTCTAAACGAATACCCTGCATACCGACCGGATCTTTAATGTTATGTTGGCCGTCTAAGGAGTAGTTCTTGGCAAAAAACTGTACAATTTCGCGGTTTGGCGGCATCGACACTACGGTAGCGGCGTCTTCGACGCGGAAGCGATCTTCGGCGGTAATTTCGCGGTTGGCACCGCTGATAGCAATAACACCCTTGGAGTTAAAGCCGGTGACGTGCGAGCCGTTAATGTTCACGGTGGCACTACTAACGCGCTGGCCACTCATGCGCTCGGCTTCGTTAATCGCTTTAACAACTGCTTCGGCGACATCATCAACGTGTACTACGGCGCCTTTGCGCATACCGGTGTTTTTAGCCGAGCCATGACCGATCAGTGACGGTTTACCGCCACTACCCTGATCGAACATACCGACCACGCACCGGACCATACTCGTTCCGATGTCGAGGCCAACAAAGTGTTGTTGTTGCGTTTCACGCATTGCACCAAGTATACCGCTTGTGTCTACCTGAGAGCAAGCCGGCCTACAAAGAAGTTAAGATTTCGGCACCGTCTTCAGTAATAAGCACGCTGTGCTCAAAGTGGGCCGCCCAAGAGCCGTCGTAAGTCAAAACGGTCCACTCGTCTTCGGCCACATAGACGCGCTCGCTACCAAGCGTGGCCATTGGCTCAATTGCGATGGTCATGCCCTTATCAAGCCAGGGGCCGGTGTTGGGCCGGCCAAAGTTCGGGATGTTGGGATCTTCGTGTAGCTGGTGGCCAACGCCGTGGCCGACCAAATCTTCGACAATACCGTACTTGGCGTGCTCTAGTTCAGCTTGCACGGCGGCAGCAATGTCGCCAGCGCGAACCCGGTTGTGCACGGCCATGATGCCAGCCGTCAGCGCCTGTTCGGTGCGCTGTACTAGCTGTACGTGACGCTTCTGCTTGGCCGTGCCGGCAATCACACTAATAGCGGCGTCGGTGATCATGCCTTTGTGCTTGATACCAAAGTCGAGACTGACAATATCACCATCATTAATAATTTTGTCGGGGCGCGGAATGCCGTGCACTACTTCGTCGTTAACCGAAATACAAATAATATCTGGGAAGCCTTGGTAGCCCAAGAATGGTGACTCAACACCATATTTTTCAAGCTCGCGGGCAGCAATGAGGGATAAATCCTTGGTGGACATGCCAGGTTGTAGCTCCTGCTTTAGCAACTGCAAAATGGTGGCTAGCATTTTGCCACCTTCGCGCATGGCGGCGATTTCGGCTGGGGTTTTAACGCGTGTCATCATGGTGTTTATGATAAGTGAAGTTTGCTGACAATGTCGCGGTGCACCACGTCGGTGGCCCGTTCACCATCAATACGCAGCACCGGAATGCCACGCTTTTCGAGCCACGCTACGACTGGCTCCGTGAGCTTTTCGTATTCTTTAAAGCGAGCTTCGATAACTTTTTCGGTGTCGTCCAGACGACCGCGAGCCTGCAGGCGATTGAGGACTGCCTCGTGGGTAACCACCAGATATATGACGTGGCTGACGCTAAAACGACCGGCCGCAACTTGTTCGAGCAACCACTGGGCCTGGGAAACGGTACGGGGAAAGCCGTCGAGTAAGCACTCGTCGTCATCATTGACAGTTTTAAGTGCCCGATCGAGCATGGCAATAACTTCAGAATCATCGAGTAATTCACCGGCTAACATCCGTTGACGGCGTTCACCGGTAACGTACATACGTGATAAGTCACCGGTAGAAAACAGGTGCATGCCGTTAATGTCGGCTAGCATTTTGCCCTGTGTACCCTTGCCTGATCCAGGCAAGCCCATTAACAAAATCACTGGCTCAGCCTTTCTTTAACCAGGCGAGCAATCACCCCACCATCGGCTGCGCCAGCGGTTTTGACTTTAACGGTACCAATAACTTGGCCCATACCTTGCATAGTGCTGACGCCAAGTTCAGTAATGGTGGCGTCGACTACAGCAGCAATGGCAGCTTCGTCGAGCTGCGCTGGTAGGTAGGTTTCAATCAGAGCCTTTTCGGTCAGTTCGGCATCGGCCATCGGCTGGTTGCCGCCCTGTACGTACAGGTCGGCGCTTTCTTGGCGCTTTTTGGCCTCTTTGCTAAAGATAGCGATTATCTGATCGTCAGACATTGGCGTGTCACGCGTGCCTTCGGCCACCTTGACGTTTAACAGCACGCTCTTAAGCCCACGAAGCGTGGTAACTTTAACCGAGTCACCGCCAATGAGGGCGGCTTTGATCTCTTGCTCAAGTCGCTGTTCGAGCATGCAGGAAGCCTTCTTTTAGCGTTGGCCTAGTTTGGTTCGTTTGACTTTGAGGGCCCGGCGTTCCTGGCGAATGATCGCTTTTGAACGGCGTTCGCGCTTGCTCAGAGGCTTCTCGAAGTATTGCTTTGATTTGACGACGGCAATCGCACCCGACTGTTGCACCTTGCGATTAAAGCGGCGGAGCAGGTTTTCGAGTGATTCTTTGCTGTCTTTTCGGGTTACTTGTATCATCAGGTACGTATTGTACGCGACAGGGGTGGGTTTTGCAACACCCTAAGATTAGCTTTGGACGCGCTTAGTAGTTGAGCGCTGGCTTTTAAGCACAATACTCTGGAGTTCTTTAAAGATTGGGAACTGCTTGTTCGTGGAATACACCTTGGTGTTGCCCTGCTTTTCAGAAGTCAGGAAGCCAACTTTTTCGAGGCGTTTTAGCTCGCGCTGGATGTTACCGGCATCTTCTTTAATTAACTTAGCCAAACCGCGAACGTGGGTTTTGAAGTCAGGGTACTTCGCATAAATCACAATGATTTTGCGGCGAACTCGAGAGGTGATGAATATATCTAACATAAGCTTTTATATTGTTGTCCCAACAACGTTGCTTTTTAGTATAGCTGTCGTTTTTTAATAATTCAAGCGGGTTTAGCAGTAAACTAGGTATATGTATTTCTACGAGGTGTGGGTGCGGTCCAGCCGCTACCATGGCAACGACGCTCTGACGTATCAATCACCACAGATGTTGTCGGTGGGTCAATTGGTGCACGTCCCCATGCAGCGGGAAACGGTCACCGGCTTTATTACAGCCCGCGTTTCTAAACCAAAATTTGCTACCAAGCCAATTGCTGCGGTGATTGATTTGCCGTCGTTACCAGTACAGCTAGCTCAGCTGGGCAAGTGGCTACAGGCCTACTACCCCGCACCACTTGGTATGGTCGCTCAGCAACTAATTCCGGCTATTAGCAAAATTGTTCCGGTCGAGCCCGGGGTGCTAGCCAAGCCGCAAACTGAAAAATTACCCCCACTGACCCCTGAACAAACCACCGCCCAAGCGGTAATTGACGCG
Organism: Candidatus Saccharimonadota bacterium; assembly: GCA_028286405.1. Lineage (GTDB taxonomy): Bacteria > Patescibacteriota > Saccharimonadia > Saccharimonadales > UBA4665 > JAGQNO01. The sequence goes on along the minus strand of JAQBRP010000009.1, from coordinate 10,721 downwards.
CCCGATACCTACCTACTGCACGGAAAAACCGGCAGTGGCAAAACCCGGCTCTATGTTGAGCTAGCGCTCAAGACCATTGCTGCGGGCCGCTCGGCAATCGTGCTGACGCCCGAAATTAGCCTGACCTCCCAGCTGTCTGAACGGTTTCGCCAAGTATTTGGCCAGCGAGTTATTGTGCTGCACTCGCAGTTAACACCCGTGGAACGACGCACCGCCTGGCAACGATTACTAACAGCTGCCGAACCGTTGATTGTTATTGGCCCGCGCTCGGCACTGTTCAGCCCGCTCCAAAACGTCGGCCTGATTGTGCTCGATGAATCGCATGAGCCGGCCTACAAACAAGACCAAGCCCCGCATTATCAGACTGGCCGTGTAGCCGCTAAGCTGCGCGAGCTACACAACAGCGTACTGGTACTCGGTTCGGCCACGCCATCAATTGGCGATTACTACTTGGCTGAGCAACGCGGCAAAACAATCGTCCGCATGCGCGAGCTGGCGATCACCGAGGAGCAGCCCGTCAAAACAACGGTCATCGACCTCAAAGATCACAGCCTATTTCCCCGCTCTAACTATATTTCGCAGCCGCTCAGCGAGGCCATTGGGGCGGCACTTAAAAACGGTGAGCAGACCCTGCTATACCTCAACCGGCGTGGCACCGCCCGAATGATTATTTGTGAGCACTGTGGTTGGCAGGCCATGTGCCCGCACTGCGATGTGCCGCTAACCTATCACGGTGACGCCCATGAGCTGCGCTGCCACGTTTGTAACTTCCACATGAGCCCGCCCTCCGTTTGCCCCGACTGTAAGCATCCCAGTATTGTGTATAAAACCATCGGCACCAAGGCCGTAGTCGACGAAGTGCACAAGCTGTTTCCCCAGGCTCGCATTCAGCGTTTTGACACCGATAACACCAAGGCCGAGCGCTTTGAACAGCACGATGAAGCGGTCAGGCGCGGTGACGTTGACATTCTGGTGGGCACCCAACTGCTGGCCAAAGGCTTAGACCTGCCACGCCTGAGCGTACTCGGCGTACTAATGGCCGACACCAGCCTGCAAATGCCCGACTACACTGCTTCCGAGCGCACCTACCAGCTACTCAGTCAGGTGTTGGGACGCATTGGCCGCGGTCACCGAGCCGGGCACGCCTTTGTGCAAACCTACCAGCCGGACAACCCGGTTATTCAAGCGGCTATCGCCGGTGACTGGGACTCATTCTATGCAACCGAATCGGCTGAACGAAAGTTGTTTAAGTACCCGCCGTTTTACTACATGCTAAAGCTCACCGTACGCCGCGCTTCCAGCGCCGCTGCTGCCAAGGCTGCCAAGACCTTTGCTGCCACCCTTGAATCTAATAAAAAGATTATCGTTGAAGGCCCGGCCCCTTCGCTACACGAAAAAGTTGCTGGCAAATACCAATATCAGCTCATCGTTAAAGCGACGCAGCGCTCGGAACTACTCACGGTAATCAAAGCCCTACCCGCAAATTGGTCATACGACATTGACCCAGCCGATCTGTTATAGAGCAGTGTCGGTGAGTATCTTTTTAACTGTCTCATCCAAGGAATAGGATTCGGGGATAATCTGCTCTCCCTCAAGGCCTGTGATCTGCATGGAATGGTACCAAGCTCTCATTTCTTTCTCACCATATGCATCTGCAACGGGTTTTGTGGCGTGACGGTGCAGCGTTTCCTCAAAGCTCACGTCAAAGTAGTAGATATAGTGCTCGGGACACTGCGTGATCAGCTGCTGGAGCATAGTGCCGTAGCGTGGAAAGTAGAGAATTCCCTCGAGGATTACATCATAGCCATGGGCTAGGCTGTACTCCACTGTCTGTTTAATCAGCCCAATGTTATTCGTTCCTTCAGTCTCTTTTTCTTTTAACACAATCCGGCGTAAGTAGTCCTGCTCAACGATGGCCACCGGTCTACTGCTCGCTTCGCGTAGCCGCTTAGCCACCGTGCTCTTACCCGAGGCTGAGTTACCTCGAAGTATGATCAACTTCGTCTTATACATATATTCATAGTAACAGCAGCTACAAACGACTCCTTGAGTACGGTATACTAGGACGAATGACAAAAGACGACATTATTGCCCTGCCCAACCCACATTTACGCCAAAAATCGCAAAAAGTGGGCCTGGTTACCGACGAAATTAAGCAAGTCATTGCTGACATGGAAGCGGCGACTATTAATTGGGACGAAAGCCGTGAGCATGAAGTTGGCGTAGCGCTGGCGGCAGTGCAAGTCGATCGACTGTACAAGATTGTGGTGGTCCGCAATAACTACGACGACAAAAGCGACCACACCTTCACGGCCTTTATTAATCCGGAGGTGGTTAAAACCGAAGGCAAGCTGGTGGAAGACTACGAAGGCTGCCTGAGCGTACCAAATGTATACGGAAAAATTGCTCGCTACGACAAGGTCAAAGTTAAGGCGCTGAACGCCCAGGGCAAAGAATTTCGAGTCACGGCCGAGGGCTTTTTGGCTCGTATTTTCCAACACGAAATCGATCACTGCAACGGAATTGTGTTCATTGACCACATCAAAGATGACGCCGAAGCTTTCTACGAGCTAAAAAGCGATGGCAAGCTCGCCAAACTGGATTACACCTCTGTTATTACTAACCAAGAATTGTGGGATTAAACCATGGCGGACTCAGTAGTTTTCTTCGGCAGTGGCCCAGTAGCCGCCAAAGCCCTGGCCTTATTGGCTCAGCACAGCACGATTGAAGCCGTCATTACCAAGCCCCAGCCCGAGCACCACAAAGAGGTCTTTCCGGTCATTGCCACCAGTCGTGATTTGGGCATCACCAACGTGCTGACCGTGTCGAACAAACGTGAACTGGCTGATCTATTCGCTGACCAAAAATTTACCAGTCGCGTTGGCGTGGTGATCGATTTTGGCATCATTATTACGCAAGACGTCATCGACTCATTTGAGCTGGGCATTGTGAACAGCCACTTTTCCCTGCTGCCTAAGTGGCGCGGTGCTGATCCTATTACCTTTTCGGTTTTGAAGGGCGATAGCGAAACTGGCGTGTCCTTAATGCTGATTGTTGAGAAGCTCGACGAAGGTCCGGTATTAGTTCAGCAAGCCCTGCCGCTAACCGCCGACGTAACTACGCCGGTGCTAACCGACCAGCTCATTCAACTGAGCGATGACCTGCTTAAGGCTACCCTCCCCCTGTACCTGGCTAGCTCGATCGAACCGCAGCCCCAGCCCGAAACTGGTGCCACCTATTCCAGCAAGCTGAGCAAAGAAGACGGCACTATTGATTGGCAAAAATCAGCCATCGACATTGAGCGCCAAATTCGAGCCTTTATTGAGTGGCCAAAAAGCCGCACCACCATCGGTGGCCGCGACGTCGTTATAACTGCTGCTCACGTCGAATCTGGCACCGGTACACCCGGCGTTATTTGGCTCCAAGATCGTCAACTGGGTATGCAAACTGGCGAAGGTATTCTGGTAATTGATCAACTAATACCGGCTGGCAAAAAGCCCATGTCCGGTAGCGATTTCCTACTCGGCTACAAACCCACGGTGTAATTACTGTTGCTGTGGTGGTTGCCAGGGCTGCTGAGGCACGCCTGGACCAGCTGGCGGCTGTTGCTGCGGATAATCAGGCTGCGGAGGCACTTGCGGCGACTGTGGCGGCTGCATTGATGGCTGAGGGTAAGGCTGCTCCGAACCAGGAGCAGGTGGGGCTACATAAGGTTGCTGTGGCGGGTACGCCGCTGGGGCCTGAGGCGCGGCAGCTGGCTGTTGCAGTGGTTGCTGCGACTGTGGCTGTTCGACAACCGGTGGCTGGTAAGGCTGTTGCTGCTGCGGAGCCTGTGGGGCTTGTGGTACGGGTTGCTCCTGAGGAGCCTGAGGAGCTGGAGCCGCTACCTGCTGCTGTGCCGCTTGTTGTGAAGCGGTCAGAATCTGCTGAGCGCCCTGGCCAACTTCGGTCTTTAATTTATCGAATTCCTGCTGCACTATCTCTTTATAATTGGGAAAGTTCGTTTCCAGCCACTTAAAGGCACCGGCGTCATCCTTGGCATCAAAATACTTCTCGAATTCATCAAGCTGCTCGTTGGTCATTTGATCGGCCAGGCGAATACCGACGCGCATTTCCAGCGTCTCGTAAATATGCCGTAGCAAACTGTTCTTTTCGGCCTCGGGTAAAGTAGCCAGGCCTAGTTGTTGCAGTAGGTCGTTGTCGATTTTGATTGCCATACTGCCTCAATTGTATCATCTATGTTTCATAGTGCGCTAGAGGTGATGGCAAGATGTAGATAATTACACGCGTCGACCAACACGGCCGACTTGCCTGTAATTATCTACATCTTGCGCGGACCCCTCCCGTGCCTTTGAAACATAGCTACCACAGTTGTTAGTTGTTACTTCCTAGTCCCTAAGTGGCAGCTACAGCGATCGTTTAACAGCTTCACGCGTAAACAGCTCGATACGATCACCTTCTTGGAGGTCGAGTCGCGAAGGCGTAGTCAGCGAAATGCCGCACATTTCGCCTTCGATGATTTCTTTAGCTTCGGCAGGACCGCGCTTCAGGCCAGTGACCTGCACTTCCATAAGTTCTTCTTTGTCGCGGTATACCCTTGCCAACGCCGGCGCAACTAACTTGCCCTTAGTGACTTCGCCACCGGCAATAATAGCTGTTTTGGTGGTGTTGAAGATGCCACGGATGACCAGGCGGCCAAGTTCGGTTTCAATGATTTCGGGCGAAAGCAGGTGTCCAAGGTCGATCTTAACGTCATCTATGAGTTCGTAAATGACTTTGTATAAGCGCAGGTCAACCTTGTCGCGGCTGGCTTGCTGGCGAATATTGCTAGGCGCGGTGACGTTAAATCCGTAAATTACGGCATTGCTGGTTTGAGCTAAACGCAAGTCGTTGTCGGTAATTGAACCGACACCCGAGCTAACTACACGGATGGCAACTTCGGCTGTATCAAGACCCTTGAGGCTGTCAATGACCGATGTTAGTGAGCCTTGTACGTCAGCCTTCACAATAATGTTAAGCTCTTGCAGCTCGTTGCTGCGGTTAATAATTCGCAGTAGTTCTGAGCTGCTAGCACCACGCGTCGTGGCGGTCTGGCGTTCTTCAAGTACGGCACCGGATTGCTGACGGGCAATTTTTTCATCAGCTACTACCACAAATTCGTCGCCGAACTCAGGTAAGGTCTTAAAGCCAGTAATTGTCACGGGCGTTGAGGGGCCAGCTTCTTTGAGCGCACCACCGGTGGTAGCATCGAGGTTACGAACTTTGGCGTAGGTTGAGCCAGTCACAATAAACTGACCAGGCTTCAGCACGCCAGCTTCTACCAGGGCGTGAGCCATCGGGCCACGGCCGGTTTCGACGTGAGCCTCAATAATTAAGCCACGGGCTGGCACATCGATGTCAGCTTTGAGCTCTTCGACGTCGGAAACTAGGAGCACCATGTCGAGTAGTTCGGGAATACCGGCTTTGGTCTTAGCCGAGACTTCGGCCACAAAGGTGTCACCACCCCATTCTTCAACCAGCAACTCGTGCTCGCTGAGCTGTTGCTTGAGGCGGTTTACGTCAGCGCCCTCTTTGTCGATTTTATTGGCGGCAACAATGATTTTAACGCCGGCCTTGCGGGCATAGCGAATGGCTTCAATGGTCTGCGGCTTAATGCCATCGTCGGCAGCCACTACTAAAATAACAATGTCGGTTAGCTGGGCACCATGCTCGCGAATAGCGGCGAAGGCTTCGTGACCGGGCGTGTCCAAAAAGGTAATTTTACGGCCCTTATGGTCAATTTGATAAGCGCTAATGTGCTGAGTAATGCCGCCGGCTTCACCCTTCACGACGTTGGCACCACGAATGGCATCCAGCAAGCTGGTTTTACCATGGTCAACGTGACCCATTACGGCTACGACGGGGGGTCGGGACTCAGCTTTGTCGCTAGCGGCAATTTTGACGCGAGCGGGAGCTGGTTCGGCAGTCGTATCTTTACGCTGCAGCTCAACGTCGAGGCCAAGCTCGCCAACAATAATTTGAGCGGTATCGAAGTCGATCCGCTCGTTAACGGTCGCCATGACGCCGTTCTTCATAAGCTCACCAATTAATTTGGTAACGGGAATCAGGAGCTTGTCGGCCAGGGCGCCGACGGTGATCATATCTTCTATTTCAATGATGTTTGCAGTATTTGCCATCGGATCTTCCCTTTCCGGCCGAACAAGCGGCCTGATTACGTTATGTGCGCATGCTACTTAGTGTTTTTAAGCGACAATGCGATTTTGCGGTTTTCAGTGTCGATGTCGAGCACTTTGAACTGCTTCTTTTCGTTTAGCTGGAACAGCTTTTCAGGGTCGACACCTTCGTCATCGCTCATTTCTGATACGTGAACCAAGGCTTCAACGGCTGAGCTCAGCTGCACAAAGGCACCAAATGGTGTGATGCGGGTAATTTTACCCTCGACAGTTTCGCCGGCTTTGAACTTCTTAACTTCTGACAGCCATGGGTCTTCACTCATTTGCTTCAGGCTAAGGCTTAGGCGGTCTTTGTCGATGGCGATGATCTTAGCTTTGACAGTTTCGCCAACCTTCACGTAGTTACGTGGGTTGTCGACACGCTCCCAGCTAATTTCGCTAATGTGAATTAGGCCTTCGATGCCGTCAACGTTGACGAATGCACCAAAGTCGATAACACCAGTAACCACACCTTCAACTTCATCGCCAACTTTAAGGGTCGAGAAGCGCTGGGCCATATCGTCCTTAACGGCTTCTTTTTCGCTAAAGATTAGCTTGTTGTCCTTACGACTGACGTCTAGAATTCGCACTCGCAGGGGCTGCGTCGTAAGAGCGTTGAGCTTCTGCAGAATTTCGTCCTTGTCGGCACCGCTTACCCGTGGGTAGTGGCCGGCAGCCAACTGTGAAACTGGCAGGAATCCGCGGATACCTTCTAGCTCAACCAACAAACCACCACGGTTGGCGTCATATGGTTGGATTTCGATGATTTCGGAAGCCTGGAACACGCGCTCCAACTCTTCCCAACCACGATCTTTGGCGGCCCGGCGCATGCTGAGCAGCGCGTGACCTTCATCGAGTTCAGGGTCGATCACACTAACGGTAATCGTCTGACCTTCTTCTATTTGCTGGCCGTGACCGATTTCTCGGCGCATAACAACACCGACGCCCTTGGCGCCGAGGTCGATCCAGACTTCGTGCTTCTTAATTGAGGTGACGGTTCCCTCGATGACATCACCAGCGCCGAGGCCCTGGGCATCGTTCTGAGCTAAAAGCTCATCCATCGTTAAACTTGTTTTTGGCATTTCTTAGGTGCCTCCTTCGAATGTATTTCTAAGCAAGCTTGGCTAACACCACTTTCGTGACAAGAGATCAAAGCCCGCGAAGATTATCTATATTATAGCAGTTCTAACAGGGGGACGTCAAAGGGTCACCGTCGGCTAGTGCGGAAGTAACTCTGAGACGTCTGGCAAAGCAACGGGAGTAGCTAGTTCTTGTGGCAAAGTCGGCTGCTGGTCAGGGCTGACACTGGTTGGGACTACGGACGGTGTGTCTGGGGTTATATGCGGTGCGATGACCAATAAACCAACGACTAAGGCACCGACGGGGATGGCCCAACGACGGACCGTCTGTTCCCGACGCCCTTCTTCGGTAAGTTCTGTTTTATGTTTTGGCGCTGGTACTGCGCCTTTTAGATCCATGATCAATATCATACATGAAAGCACTGCATATGTCAATGTTCCCCGAGGGGCGGGACCTCGTGTACACTAAGCGTATGTATTTGGGGGTCGACATTGGCGGTACGAAGACTCTGGCCGCGGTATTGGATGCCAGCGGCGTAATAACCAAGAAAACTAAGTTCCCAACCCCGGCTAACTACACCGAGTTTTTGCAGCAACTTCAGCAAACAGTCGACGATTTTGGCGTTAAAAACTACCGCGCCGCTGGTGTTGGTATGCCAGTCACCGACTTTGACCGCGAGCGCGGGATTGGTATTGGTTTTGGCAACCTGCCCTGGCATGTGGTGCCCGTGCGCTCAGACATTGAAAAGATTGCCGGCTGCCCGGTGGCCATCGAAAACGACGCCAAACTGGCCGGTCTCAGTGAGGCCATGCTACTCAAGCAGTATTCCAAGGTGCTGTACATTACGATTAGCACCGGCATTGGCACGGCGCTGATCGTTGATCAAAAAATTGACACCAACATTGGCGATGCCGGCGGTGCGGGTATGCTGCTGCAACACCACGACAAACTGCAGCCCTGGGAGCACTTTGCTTCGGGTCACGCCATCGTGCAGCGCTTTGGCAAAAAAGCCGCCGATATTCACGACCAAGCTACCTGGCAAACCATTGTCCACGACTGGAGTCGGGGCTTTTTGCAGCTGATCGCCATAACTGAACCAGATGTCGTTGTCATTGGCGGTAGTGTTGGCAGCTACTTTGATCGCTACCAGCAACTGCTGGTCAACGAATTGACCAAATATGAAACCCCCATCCTGCAAATTCCACCGATCATAAAAGCCCAGCGGCCCCAGGAAGCAGTGGTCTACGGCTGCTACGATTACGCCAAACAGCAGCACGGAGTCGTCCATGCTTGAGCAGTTACAAGCCCGCTTTCCGGACCTACGTTTTGTGGCTAGCAGCCGCTTTTGCTGGTCACCGCAAACACACGAAATTGGCTACGATCAGGCTCGGCACGATCAAACAGCTGATTGGTCGCTATTGCATGAAACTGGTCACGCACTACTTAATCACACCCAGTATTTAGCCGATTTTGAACTGTTGCGCCTAGAAATGGCCGCTTGGGCTAAAGCCCGCGAATTGGCCGTGGATTTTGGCGTTACCATCGACGAAAATCACATTCAGGACTGCCTCGACACCTACCGCGATTGGCTGTACAAGCGCAGCATCTGTCCGCACTGCTCTACTCGCGCCTTGCAGCAAAACGACTATGCCCATTACCGTTGTTTTAATTGCCACACCGTCTGGGGCGTGACGCCTTCACGCTTTTGCCGCGCCTACCGGGCAACTAAAAATCTGAAGCAGCACCCCACCACACCGACCGCTGTTTTTAGCCTAAAAAAATCCCCATCCGAAGACGGGGATTTTTAGGAAGTCTGGCCTAAGTTAGGCGACTTTTTTGGTGCGACGGCTTACGCGACCACCACGAGCGCCAGCAATGCGGGCGAGTTCGCGGTCAGCGTAGAAACCACCGGTCTTACCTTTTTTGCCACCGGCAGCGCCGATTTTAGCGTAAAAGTCAGAACCGTACTTAGCTTTATTGGTCTTGGCAGCGGCTTCGCCGCCAGCTTTAGTTCCAGCCATAGTGAGGACTCCTAATATTAGTTAATAAGCACCTCCTGAAAACAAACAAAAAGGACCTGCCGTTTTACGGCAAATCCCCTCTATTCCTCATCAGAATTACGCTTATGATATCACGCTATTGCTTTAATGTCAATACCGCCTATGCTAATTTTAATTAACTTTTCATTAACTGTTTTAAGGGCAAGGTGACCCAAATTCCTTTGTGACGGCGCATAGAATAAAGCCGTTTCACAAATCATACAAAATCCATACAAAGTTTGTAGGCATTATGTATGAGTTATGTATGATCTTAAAAAGTACAAAAAATGGAGGCTCTCGTAACGGCCTCCATTTTACAGAACATCAAATGCTCAACGCTATGTGCGACGCCGTGACTTACTGCCGCCTATAGCGCCGTAAACGCTGGCGCGTCGGCGTCCAGCCGATCCGGCAGCGAAGCCGCCAGTGTGACCGGCGCGGCCACCCATGGCCCCGATGCGCTTATAAAAGTCTGGGTCCTTTTGCTTGTTCTTTTCGGCGGCTAAACGTCCGCCCTGTGCTGTTCCAGCCATTGTATTCCTCCATGAACCTACTTATGCTAACAGAACAAGCTTATGTCTTTCTGTAAGATATCTTGCAAAGAAAAAGACCCCCGCGAACGGAGGTCTTAATCAAAATTTGGCACCGTGCTATTTTCCCAGGGCTCAGGCCCAAGTATTGTCACCGCTAAGAGGCTTAACTGCTGTGTTCGGCATGGGAACAGGTGTTGCCCTCCTGCTATGGGCACCAATGTGTGCGTCTTAAACGTATTTAAGACCACACATCGGTGCCCAAGACAAAAGCACGAATGCTACTAATGTTTCAAACAAGTTAAAATTTCGTTTTCGCTCTGACAAACGGATTGACCTGGTGCTGATATGCACCAATAACTAGTCAATTGCTACCTTAGACCAACTCCGTAAACGAAGCCAATCTAAGGTCGTAAAAAGTCAGTGGGACTATTAGTACGCTTCGGCTCCATATGTTGCCATACTTCCACCTTGCGCCTATCAAACTGATCGTCTTTCAGTGTCCTCATAGAGAAACCTAATCTTGAGGTCAGTTTCGCGCTTAATATGCTTTCAGCGCTTATCTGTTCCGCACATAGCTACCCAACAATGCCCTTGGTAGAACAATTGGTACACCAGCGGTGCGTTCACCCCGGTCCTCTCGTACTAGGGGCAAATCCTCTCAAGTTTCTTAGCGTCCACAGCGGATATAAACAGAACTGTCTCACGACGTTCTGAACCCAGCTCACGTACCTCTTTAACCGGCGAACAGCCGGACCCTTGGGACCTGCTCCAGCCCCAGGATGAGATGAGCCGACATCGAGGTGCCAAACAGCGCCGTCTATGTGAACTATTGGGCGCTATAAGCCTGTTATCCCCGG
>JAQBRP010000004.1 GCA_028286405.1 Candidatus Saccharimonadota bacterium | reverse complement strand
CAACGTTCTTTAAGTTATTCTCGCGGGCGTTCTTGATGATCAGTGACTTGCCGTTGCCGGCACGACGCTTTTTAGGTACGGGGATTTTTTTGGTACCGATCAGATATTGCGCAGTAATGCTTTCTTTTACCTTTTCAACTTCGGCGGGCGTACCGGCAGCCACAATTTTACCGCCGTGAATACCAGCGCCAGGGCCAATATCGAGCAGATAGTCGGCAGTACGGATGGTCTCTTCGTCGTGTTCCACCACAATCACCGTGTTGCCCAGTTCTTTAAGGTGCTTCAGCGTGCGAATCAAGCGTTCGTTGTCGCGTTGGTGCAAGCCAATGCTTGGCTCGTCGAGCACGTACAGCACGCCCATCAGGCCCGAGCCAATTTGAGTGGCCAAGCGAATACGCTGAGCTTCACCGCCGCTCAAGGTAGTCGCACCGCGTAGCAAGTTCAGGTAGTTAAGCCCGACGTCTTGCAGGAACTGCAGGCGGGCACCGATTTCTTTTAGAATCAGTTGGGCAATTTTGGCATCGCGAGTGTTTAGTTTTAGGCTATTAAACCAGTTCAGCGCATCGTCAATAGACAATTGGCAGACGTCCATAATGGAGTGGTCACCGACAGTAATAGCCAGCACTTCGGGCTTCAGCCGCAGGCCGCCACATTGGTGACACGGTCGCTCTTGCATAAAACGCTCAATATCGCGGCGAATAAAGTCGCTGTCGGTTTCCTTATGGCGACGCTCCAGGTTTGGGACCACGCCCTCGTAGGTGGTCTCGAATGTCCGACCCATGCCCAGTGACACGCGGTAAGTCTCCTTGCCGGTGCCATACATGATCAAGTTCAGTTGCTGTTCAGTTAGTTCACCGGTTGGTACGTGCAAGCTGAAGTTGTACTTATCGGCTACCGCTTGCAGCTTTTTCATGTACCAGTTGTCGACGTTAATGCGGTTGTAGGGACGAATGGCACCTTCGGCAATCGTCAATGTGCCGTTCGGGATTACCAGTTCAGGGTCGACTTCCAGGCGCGAGCCAATACCGGTACAAACCGGACAGGCACCATGTGGTGAGTTAAACGAAAAGGTTCGGGGCTCGAGTTCCGGAATGCTGATTTCGGGGTGATTGGGACAAGCGTACATCAGGCTGTAGGTGGTCGTTTCGTCGCCTTCGGCGTCGGCATCTAGCACCACAACCTTGCCTTCGGCAATGTCGAGCGCCTGCTCCACACTCTGCACCAGACGGCCCCGGCTGTCATCATCATTCACTAGGCGATCGACAACGACTTCAATGCGGTGGCGCTTGGCTTTGTCGAGTGTCGGAAATTCATCGAGCGCATACACCACGCTATCGACACGTACACGAGCAAAGCCAGCCCGTTGGTACTGCTCCGGAATGTGCTCAAAGGCACCTTTTTTATCGATAACGACAGGGGCCAGAATCATTAAGCGCTTGCCGGTAGTAGTGGCCACAATTTGGTCGACAATCCCGGTTGAGGTTTGACGCTCTACGGCAGTACCATCGACCGGACAGTGTGGCACGCCCACACGAGCGTACAGCAAACGTAAATAATCATAAATTTCGGTGACCGTCGCCACCGTGGAGCGAGGGTTGCGGGAGGTCGACTTTTGGTCGATTGAAATAGCCGGACTCAGACCATCAATTTGGTCGACGTCGGGCTTTTCCATAAGGCCCAGGAATTGGCGGGCATACGAACTAAGCGACTCCACATAGCGGCGTTGCCCTTCGGCATAAATCGTATCAAAGGCCAACGATGACTTGCCAGAACCAGACAGCCCGGTAATAACAACGAGCTGATTACGCGGAATAGTTACGTCCACATTCTGTAAGTTGTGTTCGCGAGCGCCTTTAACAACAATTTCGTCTGCCATATTCCTCCCCAGAATCCGGTTTATTATACCGAAAAACAGTAACTTTTTCTAGTCACTTGCTCACAAACCACTAATGTTGATCTCAATTAAGCATAACCTTGTTATACTGTATGTTTGACTTAGCTACAATTTTATGTATAATTCTGAATACTTTGTAGGAGTGGCGAATATGTACAGTTTCTTTGTACTAGGGCAAATCCCTGGCACCAGCATCACAATCTCGTTTACCATGTGGTTGACGCTATGTCTGGCCGCCACACTTATCTACCTCGCTGTGCGCATGCACCGCAACCAGCCCCTCCAGCTTGGCATGGATCCTACTATTGGTTCCGACGACCACGCCGCTACTGCTCAGTAATATCGCTAGGCATCACAGACTCGCCGTACAGCTGCAGTTCTTCGAGGATGTATTCCTGCTGACTAGTGAGAGTACCGCTGGCCAGCTGCTGTAGTCGAGCAAAATACTTCGACAATTTGCTGCTTGGGCCGCCGTCGAATAACTGGCCAGAAATGTGCTGCTCCCAGGCTTGACGCTCGTCGGCCGACAGGGACTGCGGATAATTGCGGGCTTTATACAGCGGGACCAGTTGCTGCAGGCGCTTGTCGCTCAGCTTATGGCCGAGGTCGCTAATGGCCTCCGGCTGAGCCACCCGAACTGCCCGCATGGACTGCTTGTCGTTGGGCCCAAAGAAGCCATCGTACAACATAGCATCGACGTTGGCGTCGGTGGGCTCCCCCTTAGTATATTTACGCGCCCGGGCATTATCCATGAGTTCAAGTGCAGCCAGTACCGAGCGGGTAAAGTCTTTTTGGCCAGCTTTGAGTTTTTCGAGATTTTGCTGCACCGTGTCGAGCGACAGGCCAAGCCGCTCTTGCGTAGCTGGATCTTTGACTACGCCAAGTGGCGCAATAGCCGGGCAACGATTGTACTTTAGCGTTTTAACGGGCAACCGTAAGTCGTCTTCAGCGCGATCCTTTTTGTAGCTCCAGGCATCCACTAGCTGCTCCGGGGTCATAGCAAAGAAGGGTGTTGGGTCGTGGCGCAAATCGTACACCAAAGCGCTGTCTTGTTGCGAATGCTTAGCCAGCATAAAGGCAACCGTGGTGTGTAGTTCTTGGCCTGGGAAGCGCCCAGAGGTATACACAAACGGCTGGCCCGCCTCGACCAATGCAGTCACCTGCTTTTTGCCACGGCAGTCACGCAGGTACTTGAACAGGTCTGGTTGTATGTCACGGACCAGCTTAGCGATGGCAATGGTGGCGTGCACGTCACTTAGGGCATCGTGGGCGTGGTCATGATCGAGATTATTGGCCTTGGTTAATAACTCGAGTCGGTTGGTCGGCTTGCCTTCATCGCTAACTGGCCATTCAATGCCCTCGGGGCGGAGTGCCCGAGTCATGCGCACCAGGTCTAAAATATCCCACCGAGAACAGCCGTTCGCCCATTGCCACTCGTAAGGATCATAAAAGTTGCGGTAGTGCAGGAAGCGCATGAACTCATCATCGAACCGCACCGTATTAAAGCCCAGAAAGGTAGTGTCGGGCTGCACCACTTCTTTATAAAAGTAATCGAGGAACTCGGCTTCGGTTAGGCCTTCGGCAATTGTGGACTGCGGCGTGATGCCAGTGAGCATAATGGCGTCGGGCTCAGGCAGTACGTCGGGTGCCAATTTTATCAGCACATTTACAGGCTCGCCGACGGGGTTAAGGTCCTCGTCGGTGCGCTGGCCGGCAAACTGCATAATGCGGGCCGCAGTCGGGCTGAAGCCCGAGGTTTCTAAATCGTAGAAGAAATAAGAAGCTGCCATATAGCCTAGTGTAACACCTAGCCAGAAGAGACGCAGAAAAAGTTAATTACTTGTTAATATATAACTTTCCAGGGATCTGTATCGTTAATATCTATACCGGCTTGTTGGGCGTCATGTATGGAACGAACTAAACGTACGCTGGGCATAAGTGTATTGCGAAGCGGCTCGCCAAAGCCATTGCGCATAACATGCCCCAGAGCTTCGGTTGTTGGAGTACCCCCAGTTGAGAAATCAGGCCGTACGTTTCCATTCGAGCCAGCAAATGCCCACCACATATAGTGTTCTGCGTTATCAGGCCGACTACGATTTAGTCGGCTCACTTCTTGGTTATACCATGCTGCCGCTTCAATGCGACCACTATCGAGTAGCCCGAGGACTATGTCGGCGTGGAGGACATACACCGACCCATCGTCAGGCTGTGGTCGTTCGCTACGCAGTGGGAGCTCTATACCATCTAGTGCGATTCGTACAGAACGGGGCGCAGGGCCCTCAATTTGTTCTGGATCTGGAGCCGAGATACAAAAGTATGCATCGTATCTCCCGTACTGTTCATCTAATGAACAGGTGAACGTCTCGACATCGATCATACGAGCTAGGAGATTTTGAGCTAAGATTTGGCCACACCTTTCGCCGTACTCACCTGGAAAGCATGGCTCAACAAGTTCTGCCTGAGTAGTCTCCAGAGGGATCGGACAGGGTTGACTTGGACTTTCACGGAATGGACAGGCGTCCATGGGTGGGCTTACCATACGCAAAGTATAGCAAACACTAAGAATTTAATACGTAAAGCTGCCAGCACCGCCAACACGAATGGTGTTGCCTGGCTCTAAGCCTTCGCGTAGCAGTTTGTGCATAATGCCCATTTTGCGCATGATGTCGCGCAAGCGCTGTAAGCCCTCTTCGTTATCAAAGTCAGTACGATAGCCAAACTTTTCAATCTTGTAGCCAGTGACCATGAAGACGTCGTTTTCTTTAGTAACGCGCCATTGGGCGGTATTGTCGGCCAATTTTAGGACCGGTATAGGATCGACGGCTTCGGCTTCAATGACTTTGGCACGTTCTTCGGCTACCATGCGCTTGACGGCAAACAGTAATTCACGCAATCCGGTGCCGGCTTGCGATGAAATAGCCATAACCGTGGCATTTTTGCCAGCGGCTTTTTGCAGTTGTTTGATAAGATCGGTAGTCATTTCGGCATCGAGGCCTTCGATTTTGGTAATGGCAATAATTTCGGGGCGCTTATCGAGTTTTGTACCGTAGGCAGCTAGCTCAGTGCGAATAGTTTTGTAGGCTGCGACAACATCGTCTTGGTAGGCATCAATCAAGTGCACAATAACTGCCGTGCGTTCGACGTGCTTCAAAAAGTCGTGACCCAGGCCCTTGCCCTCGGCAGCGCCCTCAATTAAACCGGGGATGTCGGCAAACAGTACCGTGGTTTCATTATCAACTGTAACCACGCCCAAATTAGGCTTGAGGGTGGTAAAGGGATAGTCGGCAATTTCGGGGCGAGCATTACTAATGCGGCTCAGTAGTGTCGACTTACCAGCGTTGGGCAAGCCCACCAGGCCAACGTCAGCAATCATTTTTAGTTCGAAGTGCAGTTCAAACATATCGCCGGGCTCGCCTTTTTCGGCAAAGTTTGGTGCCTGACGGCGAGATGAAACAAAGTGAGCATTACCGAAGCCACCACGACCGCCCTGGGCAATAATAACTTCCTGGCCATCCTGTGTTAGGTCTGCCAGGGCAACACCCTCCTCGTTCGTAACTATGGTACCAACTGGTAGGGCAACTCGAAGGTCTTTGCCATTTCGACCGTGCTTATTGCTATCGCCACCAGCCTTGCCGGCATCGGCTTCAATTTCTTTTTTAAAACGGAACTGGACCAGTGTGTTCTGGTTACGGCTGGCTACCAAAATAACGTGGCCACCACGGCCGCCATCGCCGCCATCGGGACCGCCCTTGGAAACAAATTTTTCACGCCGAAAACTCAGCTTGCCATTGCCGCCGTCGCCTGCTTTCACCGAAACCGAAACGCTATCAATAAAGTTCATATAATCCAATGAGGTTAAGCAGTATACTATAAACTAATTTTTTACAGATGTAAACTAGTAGACGTAGCGGTAGCTACTCGAAGCTGGTAGCGTACGACTATTTACCCTATTCCAGCCGCTGTGGTTCATTTCGGAAATGGTAATTGTGCCATCGTCGTTCACTGCCGTAACGTACCCGACGTGACCGGCACCGGTCGTTTTAGTGACGACAGCCGCACCAACCTGAGGTGTGGTGCCAGTTGGTAATCCCATGGCTGCGGCTCGGCTCGCCCAAGTGGCAGCGTTACCTAAGTTGGTCGGCACTGGGTTACCGGCTTGAGCGCGCAGCTTGGCTACCCAGTAGGTACAGTAGCCAAAGTCATAGCCGTTGTAGCCGCCGTAGGTAGCACTACCGCCAAAACGGATAGCTGAACTGCTGCTGGCCACAGCAGCAGCCTTGGAGCCATCAGGGATCAGTATGAGATCGCCTACCCTGAGTCCGGTCAGCTCGGCATCGTTATAGGCCACAATCTTGTTCTGGTCAGCCCGGAACTTGGCGGCCAAGGTTATGGCCGTATCGCCAGCCGCCACCCGGTACGCAATACCTGTCACCGGTGGAATAACCAGATTTACGCCAGCACCAATAGCATCGCCAGATACATTGTTCGACCAGCGAATACTATCGGACGTAATACCGAACTTGGTAGCAATTGAGCTAATGGTATCGTCAGCCACCGTGGTGTAAGTGGTGATGTCTTTGTTGGAGGCAAAGCCAGATGAACTGACCACTTGCGGCTTGTCGACCACGCTGGAGGTTGTCGGCACCGTAGCCAGTTCGGTAGTTTCACTGTCGGCCTGGTTGGTGACGGCGATGCGCTCCGGCATACGACTCATAGTAGCTACCGTTTCGGCGATGTTGGCCGAGGAAACGTGGTCAAGCGGGTTGGCAAAGGCCTGGTCTGAACTAGCCGAAATAGCCGCCAGTGGCTTTTCGGCCACGCTGTCTTGCGAACCAAACATTATAACCGCGGTAACAATACCTAAAATGGCCATATTGCCGCCGACGACAGTAAAGGTAATAAGCCGACGACGATTAGCCTTCTTACGAAGGATTTTGGTGAATCGACGATATGGTTTACTAGCTTGCGTATGCGCAAATAACGGTGTAGAACTAACTGATTTCGTGGCTGGATTACTAATAATCTAACTCCTTATTACTGGACACAAAGCAAGTACTACTGGTAGTCTTGCTGCCCAGTTATAACAGGGGTGGAATCCCATCCGGCACCCGCCTGTTACCCCTTAAGTTTATCAAACTGGGCATATTCTGCAACCACAAGCGCTTTGGCTAATTGCCGCACAGCTCGTGACAGTGCTGCTGGGCGTCGGCCTGATGCTGCTCGTAGGTTTGCTCGAAATAGGTTGTACCGTCGTCACCTGACACAAAATACAGCCAGCTGGTGTTGGCCGGATTGGCTACCGCTTGCAAAGATTCCTCGCTGACTGTGCTAATCGGGCCGACTGGCAAGCCGGTGTGAATCCGGGTGTTATACGGCGAATCGTAACTGAGCGAAGGATTTTTACCAGCAGCAATCGAACCATACAGCGCCGTAACATCTGAGCCCAGCGACATACCCTGCTTGAGGCGCAACAGGAACACTTGGGCTACCTGCGGTCGATCGCTCGGCTTGGAGACTTCTTTTTCGACAATTGAGGCTAAGGTAATGCCCTGAAAGACGGTCAGCCCCTTACTCGCAAAAGCGGCCTGCACCGTCGATGGCAGATGGTCGCCCATCTCTTTTAATGATTCACGAATAATGAGTGACGGGTCGGTGCCCTCCAGCCGTTGGAATGAGTCTGGATACAGCATGCCCTCTAGTGTTTTGGTACCGGCGGGCACGTAGGACATCACTGGCAGGTCGCGGTATTGGTCGGGCTTAAGGGCGGCATCCACTGACGCCACCGAGAATCCATCGTTAATCAGGTCAGCCCGCACCTGGTCAATGCGTCGACCAGGCAGAATAGTTACCAGTCGGGTGGTGACCTTACCTTGCGTTAAGGTCGACACAATCTGTGGCACACCTTCACTCGGCGAGAAGGCGTAGGTACCAGCCTGCAGTTGGTCACCAAGCTCTTTGCTGTGCACGTACCACTCAAATACCCAGGCATTCTGAATCAGCTTTTGGTCAGCCAATTGCTTGGAAATTTGCTTCACTGAGCTACCGCTGGCGATAGTTACAATTTGGGTCTGTTGGCTATTACTGACAGGCTTAAGGCTCTGGTTATAGGCATGCCGAACGACGACGACAGCGCCGACTAGTAACACAACGAGCAGCGCACCAACAATAATCAGACGACGAGGTATGCGGGATCGGGATTTTTTCATAGCGTCCTCTAGTGTACACCTTCGGCTAGGAAGTCTTCTAGAATATATACCGCACTCAAACTATCAATATCGCCTTTTTCGTAGGCCACACCGCGGCGTTTTAGCTCCTCTTCGGCCTTCAGTGAAGTACCGGCTTCATCTTGCAAATGGACGGGCACTTTGACCCAGGTTTCGAGTTCATCAACAAACTGGTTTACATACTGCGTTTGCTCAGTCTCCTGACCATTCAGACCGCGTGGCCAGCCCACAATCACGGCCGCGGCATCGTGCTCAGTAATCAGCTGCTGCAGACGATCTTTAAAGGATTCGTCGTTACTGACAAATGGCAGCGCCGCCGCAATACGAGCCACATCGTTAGCCACGGCAACGCCAATTCGGACCCGCCCTACATCTAACGCAATATAACTAGTCAGCATTGGCAGTTTTAGTTGGCTTGGCGATAATCACCGTTATTTTATGGACATTCTTGGGAGCCTTGGTGACCCAGAAAGGGCTGAACTTGACGGTGACTTCGGTGACGTCGGGGCTAGCCTCAACATCAGACTTAATTTCACTGCTCTTCTTGCCGGCGGCAGCGCTGGCAATTTGATCGGTATCGAGCGATGGGCCAACTTCGGCAACGGTTTGTATGTTCATATTAGCACCGCTAGTATTAGCATCCTTGAGTTTAAACGAAGCTTGGGTAATACCTTGGCTCAGGATGCCCTGAGCATTGGTATCAATCTGACCCTTAATATCATTATCGACCAGAGTTTTGAGGTAAGCCTCATTAGCACCGAGCATAGTGTAGGTGTAGGTCTGCGTGACCGTAACGTTACTAGCTGCACTGCCCACATCGCTACTGTTAGTGGTCGTGGGGGTACCGGCACTGTAGCTAGCGGCAATGGCATAAAGTCCTTGGTCTGTCAGTTGGCCCTTCAGTTCGTCCTGCACGGTGGAGTTGTCGGTGGCGGCAATCTTGCCCTTAGCACTATCAATATCGGCCTGGCTGACTATTGTTTGAATGTCGTCGGTGCCGCCGCTGGCTGAACCGGTAGCCGTAATTGTTGACGCCTCGTACGCACCACTACTCGACGGGGATAGAGTGAATTTAGCATTATCGGAGGTATTGTACTTTGCCCCACCGACTTGGGCACCAATGGTTGTTGATCCAGAAAACTTGCAATTGCTACCAGCACCCGATGCGCTACTCATAGTCACTGCTTTCTGGGTGACATAGGTTTGGCTTCCACTACTCAGCCCGGTGCCAGCGGGCACTGACTGCACACCATTAACACATGGACTCGTAAATGTAACTGAGCCGTTAGCTTTTTGACCGTTGTTCTTCTGACCCGTAGCCGGTGCTGTACCGGTGAGCGTTTTTTGGGCTTGGACTTGCTTGGCCGGTACGATTTTGGAGCCTTCATTGAAGCTGGTGGCCGAGGTGCTCAGCGCGAAGTCAACATCGGTATTGACGTTGCTAGCGTTGGTCTTAATGTTGACAGTGGCTTTGGGTAGCACGGCCAGGGCCATGTAGCCACCGAAAATCAGGATAATAAGCAGTGCCGCGCCACCAATTAATAGCAGGCGGAAGCGATCAAAGTCGGGCACTTTTAGTTTTTTGTCTTTGGGAAGCTTAGCTTTTTTAGCAGCTGCGGCCGCGCCAGCGGCACCGACGGCCGACTTGTCTTCATTATCGAGTTCGAGGGTTTCAATGCCGCTGTCTGGGGCGGGGCGAGTTGGAATGGGCATTACGGCCGCGCCGGCGAGTTCGCCGACTGATTTGTTGCCGGCATTTTCGGCAGTAGCAGCGCCCATATCATCGTCATCCAGCATGTCGGCTGTTTCATTAACTTGCACTTCGGCATCGCTCATAGCATCGGGGGCGGGTGGTATTTCTGGTCGGCTGCTCGGTGTTTTAGCAACGTGCAGACCAACGGCACCGGCAAGCGGTAGGAGGCCTGATTCGGTGGTCACTAGTACAACATTCTTCTTAGTTTCGTCGGCAGCGCGCTTCAGCAGCTTCATATTTACAATGCTCTGGAGGGTAGAGGCCCGCTTGGGCAGCACCAGAGCAACGATTTTGCCGGAACTACCGCGCAGCTTATCGATGATGGTGGTTATTTCATCATCGATGTCGATATAAATGGTGTCTCTGTCGTTGGCTGTCATAATAATTGCTGCTAAACGCTTAGCATCCTATCTAGTTTCTCACGAATACTACCGCCATTGCTACCACTTAGCTGCAGTGTGTCTAATCCAACCCGTAGTAGGCCCATGGCCGTAATAAAGGTGTGGTCGTTCACTTTGCCGGTGCTGTCGGTAATACCGACCACCTGTTCGGGACGAATGCGGTTCACCGAGGGCTTGCGGGTGAACGGCAATGGCTTGTACCACTTGCCGTCTTCCAGGCGATCCATGATCAGATCCAGGCTAGAACCGCCCCCACAGAGGAACATGCGGTGTGGCAGGTGATCGAGCTTAGGGAATTCGGCCAGGGCCAGTTCGATACCGGCAATCCAGGTGTCGGCGGTTTTGCCGAGGGCAGCTTCAATAGCAGGGCGCTTTTGGCTGGGCACTTGGTTGGTACTTAAACCAACTTTTAATAATTCAGCTTGCTCAAAATCAACACTAAGGTCGCGCTCCACGGCACGGGTGTAGGCTCGGCCACCAATGCCAAACATTTTAGTGCCCTGGACGCCACCATCGTTAATCACGGCAATGTCGGTGGTACCACCACCAACGTCCATTAAAATGGCGCTCAATGATTGGTTTGGGGTGTCGCCGATCACGGCACGTGACACGGCAAATGGTTCGGCAGCCACCGCCAACAGATCAAGGTCGAGTTCGGTAGCCGTCTTTTCGAGAGCCCCAATGTGGATCATTGGCGCAAAGGCGGTGTACAGCTGTACGACCACGTCTTTACCCTGGAAGCCAATGGGATTAGTGACAGGGTAGCCGTCAATTTCAATGCTAACCAGGGCGCTGTTTACCAAGCGAACAGCGACTTCTTTGCCGCCCAGCTCCCAGGCTAATTCCTGCTTGGCGCGCTTTTCGGCTCGTTCCTGTACCAGGTGGATAATCTTTTCCATTTCGGCCACATCGAGCTGCTTGGCGGAGTCTTTGCGGGCCACCCGAACAGTAGTGGTAGTGCCTTTAACCAACTCACCGGCAATCCCAATAATTGCCTGGCGTACACTGACGCCGGCTTGCTGCTCGGCTTCGTTAAGGGCCTTATCGCAGTTTTCGACTACACCGGCGATGTCGGCAATAGCGCCAGCCTGCATATCGGTCAACGCTTGGTGCTGGCGACCAACACCGATAATTTCGATGCTACCGTCAGGCTTAATGTGACCAATGAGGGCTTTGACGAACTCGGTACCAATGTCGAGCGCCACAATATGCTGATCGCCGCCCTTCTGCACCTTGGTGCGGGCTTTAGCGGCCGTATCTTTGGCGGTAGCAAACGCCTGCTTGGCAAATGACTGTGAGGTGGCTTTTAATTTATCAAGCATAATCAGTATAAGTATATCACTGAGGAGTATGATTGCTCCAGCTGAAAAACAGCTTAGCGGTCGTGGACCGCGGCGTCAGTAGCCAGCTGCGCCATCATGTGCTCAAGGATTTCGGCTGGCGTCCGGTCATCGACGTGCTCAACATCAAGGAAGGCATCGTACAATTCAGGATCCCCTTCACGTGGCTCTATCGCATCCGCTCCCCAGTATCCCATTGGCCCTGGGCTTTTTAGATCTTCCATGAACGAGATGCGTGGCACGATATTTTCTCCGAAATGTTTATTTTAATAACCTACTCAAAGTATATCCCCATTGAGCTTATGGTTCAAGGGTTTTGTGACAAGCGTCACAAAAAATAACTACGCCAGAACGGCTTTAATTCGTCGGATGCCGGCGCTCGAAGATTCTTCTTTGGTGATTTTGAAGTGTTTGCCACCGTCAGCAAGCTGACCAGTGTGATCAACATGCGGACCCCCACAAATTTCGAAGCTAAAGCGATCGTCACCCTCGCCCATTTGGTAAATTTTAACGACATCGCCGTAACGGTCGCCAAAAGCACCCAGCGCGCCCATGTCCATGGCTTCCTTAGTTGGATATTCCTTCCAGAACACCGGTAAATCTTTGTCGATTTGCTGGTTAACCAGGTCTTCGACCTGCTTGATTTGCTCGGGCGTAACCTTGTCGGGGTGGCTGAAGTCAAAACGAAGCCGCTCTTCGGTAATGTTAGAGCCGTGTTGAATGACGTGGTCGCCCAGTACTTGGCGTAATGACTGGTACATCAGGTGCGTAGCTGTGTGATACTTTTTGTGTTGATCGGTTTGACCCCCGAGGCCACCTTTAAACGTGCCCTTGGCGGCCGTCTGTGAGCGTTGACGCTGTTCTTGCATTTTAGCCTCAAACTCCTGCCGATGATCATCAGACAGCACTATACCCTGCTTAAATGCTTCTTCGATTGATAGCTCAACAGGAAAACCATAGGTGTCATAAAGCTTAAATAAATCTTCGCCCAATAATAGCAGCCTGTGTTCCGCTTCGTCACGACGAGAGGTTTCATAGATAATTTCGCCCTCACGTGTTGATTTGATAGCGGAGTTAGTACGCGCCATTTTAATTAATTCCTGAAGTCCCTTGCGCAGTGTTTGGCGGAAGACTTTCTCTTCCTTAACGAGCACTTCAATTACTTTGTCGCGATTTTGCGAAACTTCGGGGAAGTCGGTGACGTAAAGGTCGGCGATGACTGGCACGATTTGCTCCAAGAAGTTTTGCTCGACACCTAGTTCAAAGGCAAAGCGGACGGCCCGGCGGACTAGACGACGCATGACGTAGCCCTGCTCTTTGTTGGATGGCACGCAGCCATCGACCGCTAGGAATGTGGCGGCCCGCAAGTGATCGGCAATCACCCGCATGGCATTAGTATGCTGCTCGTAACTCTTGCCGCTTATGCGCTCGAGCTCCTCGATAATCGGCCACATCAGGCTGATCTTAAACACGTCTGGGTCGCCCAGCTTGGCGGCGGCAATGCGCTCGAGACCAGAGCCGTGATCAATGTTTGGCTTTTCAAGCGGCTCGAATGTGCCCTCAGCCACTTTACGGTAGGCCATGAAGACGTTGTTGCCAATTTCCATAAATCGGCCACAGTCGCAGTTGGGGTGACAATGTTCGCCGTACTCAGGATTGTGCTCGGTACCAAAGTCATAAAACATTTCGCTATCGGGACCGCAGGGGTCACCGATCGGCGTAGTCTCGGGGCCGCCGTTGCGACTCCACCAGTTTTTGGAGCCATCATAATAAAATATGCGTTCGCCGTCGCTAATGCCCCGACTATAACCATCGGCTTCCGAGCCGATTTCGGCCTCATTACCACTAAGTCCCTTGGCTTCGTACAGTCGTTTCCATGCTTGGGCCGCCTGGCTATCTTTATCAATCCCGTATTCAGGGGCACCGATGAAACAGGTTATGTATACCCGGTTCATGTCTAAACCAACGACATCACTCAGAAACTCGAACATCCACTCAATTTGTTGGTCTTTAAAGTAGTCCCCCATGCTCCAGTTGCCGAGCATTTCAAAGAAAGTCGTATGGCGGTTGTCGCCAATCTCGTCGATGTCTTGGGCGCGCAAACAGGTTTGGCTGTTGGCAATACGCTGACCCTGGGGGTGCGTCTCGCCCAGTAGGTACGGAATCATTGGCTGCATACCCGAACCGGTAAACAACGTCGTCGGATCATCCTTTAGTACCAGTGGGGCACGAGGCACCAACACGTGACCGCGATCAGTAAAAAATTGTAGGTAGGCGCTGCGGATTTGCTGAGCATTCATATCTGTTGATTGTAGCAGATACTAGCCACTGGTAGCTATCTTGCGGTGCCTCCCTGGTAATTACGCCCCAGAAGGGTTACAGTGTGCTTAATTTATGAGTCATGAGCAAGGAATCGGTCAGCCCCCCGTCAGCTCGCCCGAAGAGCTAAGTCGCTGGCAGCGCTTTGGCCATTTGGCCGGCACCACGCTGTTGATAACAACCCCCTTTGCAGCAGGATTGGTAGCTATTGAGTACGCCCCACCAGCGCACGTCGAGATAGCTGGGCAGCCCGTCAGAGTTAAGCCGGTTATTGGCCAGAATACCACCCGGATTGGCGACGGTGCCGTGCTGCGCCCGGAGCATGTTGATATACCAGTGATTCACAAAGCTATCGGCCTCGACATCAACGCTAACTGGAACGAGCTTATACCCCAAGACAAAACTACCCGTGAGTATTTAATACAGCTCAGTAATGACCCAGAGCCCGAAATAGCCCGCATAACCGACGCCGCTGAAGATTATCTGTTGGAATGGGGTGCCGGTGTGGCTGGCGGCGTAGCGATCGCCGAACTCATCGGCTGGGGAATTGTGCGCGGCGGCCGCAAACGCCTTGCAGGTGATTCCAAAACCAGTGAAACGGCCATCCGGAACTACATTAAGCCCTACGTGCGCGGCGGAACGGGCTTGCTAGCTGTGTTGGCTATCGGTGTAAACATGGCGGCTATTCCGGTGTATACCCATAATGATGAGCACGTTGTTATAGGCAGCCCGGAGCTGGCGGGCACGACGCTCGGTGATGAAACCCAAGTCAATGGTGTGCTCGGCGATATACTGCCTTACCTGTCGCTATTAGAGACTAAGAGTACCTTTTATGATACCGCCTCCCAGAATTTAAAAGCGGCTCTCGCCCAGCAGCCAGAACTCCAGACAGGCAGCGATAAGCTGCTGTTTTTAGTGGCCGACGATTTTGAGAGCGTCAGTGGTATGGCGCGCTTATTTGGCGAGTCGGTCAGCGAGACTAATGCCAGTGCCGCATTCTATACCGGGGACTGGACAGTACTAGGTAAGCTGTTCGAAACACCGATTATTGATTCCTACATATACCGCGCCAGTGGTGTCGAGACCTATGCCATGGACGGCCTGCACGATACCGCCGACATAATCCAAACCGAGAAAGACCGCGGTATTACTATCGCTGAAGATCGAACGCGCACTATTCAAGGGCTCAAGTTTTTGCTGTTGAACGATCCGCGCATATCAACGGTCGGTAATTTTGGGATTGGCGATATTTTGCGCGATCCCGAGGTAGATGTTGACCAATTTATCGATAACGCCGTGCAAGAAATTGCCGACGCCCAACCGCAAGTCATGATATTACACGACCATAAGCTGGCCAAGCTGATTTTGGATAGACTTACAGTGGCCGGTATTACCCCGCCGGCACTGGTTATTGATGGCCGTTCTTACGATTTTGGCGGCCCACGGTACTACAATACTGCCGCCGATACCACCGCAGTAGAATATACCAACGGTAGTGGGGGTGGGCATACTAATACCAAGCCTAATCTTGGGGCCATTAAGAACCCGGCAGCCTACTCCGCCTTTATGTACGATACGGTAACTGGAGAGTGGCAGTATAGCGTGTTTACAGTTCAGCCAAATGCTTCGGTGAGCATTACGCCACTGGTAAAGCTAGCCGTCACCGATGCCGCCCCGCTGCCCCTAATCACAGCCGATTCAGATCGTGACAATACCGCC
>JAQBRP010000008.1 GCA_028286405.1 Candidatus Saccharimonadota bacterium | reverse complement strand
CTTGGTAGTAGCGTACAGGCGTACGGTTATTTACCAGAGGCGGCCAACGACTCAATCTTTGCGATTTACGCTGAAAAGTTCGGCTTTATAGGTAGTATTATTTTGCTGCTTATTTTTGTGGGACTGTTTTCGCGGATTGCGAAAATTGCCGAACGAGCACCCGATAACTTTAGTCGGCTATTGGTGGTTGGCATTCTGAGTTGGTTTAGTGTGCAGGCAGCCATTAACATCGGTGCTATGATAGGACTATTGCCGCTAAAGGGCATTACGCTACCATTTATTAGTTACGGTGGCACAAGCGTTGTGTTTGTGGCGGCGGCCGTCGGTATTATATTCCAAATTTCGCATTACTCAGCGCTCGGCGCACCACGAGTACGCGATGATAACAACAGGAGAGACCATGACAATAGTCGTCACGGGCGGCGGGTCCGGGGGGCATATCACCCCGATCTTAGCGGTCGCTGAGGAGCTTAAGCAGCTCCAGCCCGGTATCAACATTGTGTACGTCGGACAAAAGGGCGACTCCTTGGCCGACGTGCCAGCGCGCGACCCAAACATCAATAAGGTCTACGGCGTTTCAGCCGGTAAATTCCGTCGTTACCACGGTGAAGGCCTGAAGCAGCTACTCGATATCAAAACGCTACTGCTGAACTTTCGTGATGTGTTCCGGGTGCTAGCTGGTATTTTTCAGAGCTGGCGCTTGTTACGCCGAATACGACCGGATATTATTTTCATTAAGGGAGGCTTTGTTGGTGTACCGGTCGGCCTCGCTGCGCGGTGGTTGCATATTCCGTTTGTGACGCATGATTCTGACGCAATTCCTGGCCTGGCCAACCGGATTATTGGTCGCTGGGCGCAAAAGCACGCCGTGGCTTTACCGGCCGAAGTATACAACTATGACCCTAGTAAAACAGTGACTGTTGGTGTGCCGGTCACGACTGATTACCAATTTGTGACACCAGAACTCAAGGCTCAATACCGCCAGGAACTCGATGTACCAACAACTGCTCAAATGCTGTTTATCATCGGTGGTGGTCTGGGCGCCCAGCGGGTAAACGAAGCAGTTGCCCAGGCCATGCCCGGTCTGATGGCTCAATTTCCAGATTTACGGGTGGTGCACGGGGTGGGGCGGGCCAATGAGGCCGCTATGCTGAGTCGCTACCAGGGGCTGCTCGAAGCAGCTGAGCTCGGTCGTCTAACAGTGGTCGGCTTCTTGCATGATGTATATCGTTACAGCGGTGCTGCGGACGTGGTTATCACGAGGGCAGGGGCGACCAACATCGCCGAATTTGCCGTGCAGGGGAAAGCCTGCATTGTAATACCTAATCCCTTCCTGACCGCTGGTCACCAGCTAAAAAATGCCGCGTACCTAGAAGAGCAGCAGGCTACCGAACAAATTAGTGAAACAGAGCTCGAAAGTCACCCAGAAACATTGGCTGAACATGTTAGTGCTTTACTGGCTGATCCAGCTCACCAAGTGGCACTTGGTGCTAAATTTAGATCATTTGGTCACCCGGGAGCCGCCAAAGAGCTTGCCCAGTTACTCCTTAATGAGGCACCCGTAAAAGCATGAAGCTATTGGGTGGTAAGAAGTCGAAAGACAATGGTCGCCAGCGTCGTACCAGCGATTGGCAGCGGCCTTCGTCCTTTTCCTACCACGCCCAGCGAGCGGAGCGCGCCGATGCAGCTGGTGGCCGGCAACAACCGAGCTTGGCTACCAAGCGTAGTCGCTTACTATCCCTCCAATTTTGGGCTAAACGCAGCGGCCTATTAATTGCCGTGCTGGTGGCGCTGGTTTGCGCAGTGAGTATCTTGAGCCTATCGAATAGTCCGCGGATTGTACTGCTTGACGCTCAGAATAACAGATACGCCTTTCACGATGCCAGTGAATATCAAGCAGCGGCCGCTCAGAACCTAAGCAGCTCTATTTGGAACAAGAATAAGATTACCGTCAACACTGGCAGCGCCAGCGCTCAAATGCAAAAGCAATTCCCGGAACTAGCCGAAGTGAGCATTACGCTACCCCTGGTCGGCCATCGCCCCATTTATTATCTGCGGGCTAACGCGCCGGCCTTTGTGCTGCAAACCGTCAACGGCACCTTTGTGCTGGACGTTGGCGGCAAGGCTTTGATCACCAAAGCAGCGGCTCCGGCGGCTACCGTAGCCAAATTACCAGTGATTGCTGACCAGACTGGCTTGCATGCGGAAGTCGGTAAACAAGTCATGAGCAGCCGTGAAACGACCTTTATTCGCATCGTCATAGATACACTGGCTGCCCGTGCTGTAACGGTTAGCTCATTGAGTCTACCGGCTAATGCCGCCCAAGAGCTAGATGTCCGAATTGCCGGTAAGCCCTACCTGGTGAAGTTCAATATGCACGATACTACAACTGCCCGCCAGCAGGTAGGGACGTACCTAGCAACGGCTAGTAACCTGGCAGGGCAGAACATCACCCCGGCGCAGTATATTGATGTGCGGGTGCTCGGTCGATCTTACTACCTATAAGATCTGGCTTCCCCCACTATTCTTCCCTAGCTGTTCGGAAAATGTTCATATATTCGCAAACTGTAGATTTAGCAAAAAACTATACAAACATACCAAATTATTAAAAAGTCAAAAAACATATAAACAAAGGGAAGTGGGGGAAAGTCAATAAAAGGCTATGAAACGTCGCAAAAAGCAAATGTTTTCACGCAAGGCTGTGGAAAAGTCCTCTAGTGTCACCAATCACAACGTAAGCGCTATGGCACTTTGAGGGGATGCCCAGAATGGCGTGGTTTAACCGAGTGTAGGCACGTTGACGGGCGCGTAGTAACGCGAATGCCCGTAACAATATACCCATGGGCAGAATAGTCCCCTACAGGAGGGGTATCGTTTATCATCTTAAATGATTATATTAGAGTCGCAAAATATACATTGTGCGACGTTATGACTATGACTGCCGCGTGCCCTCTTAGACCTACTTTCCGCCCTCAGTTTCTCGTCTGCTGCTCTGCATTTTTTATTTTTGTGGCCCGCCCCACTATGGCTGTGTTCTTCTAGGTTTACGGTGCCGGCCTTCACTACCTACTTGTAGTATCACTTGTTCGTAAATTGTTTAGTTACACGAACAAAAGAAAACTGTTCGTAAATTGTTCGCAGGTACTAGAACGAGCTAATGATGTTGATAGGTCGTTGGTTGTCTTGCTGGAAAGTGATTGTCTCCCCCGGGTAGACATTCTCAGCAATAAAATTTGCAAACCTAAAGGCGCGTGCCACTCGAATGTCGGGGTTGACGCCGGCTTGGGCGGCAAAGACCTCCAAAAGTTTTACTTGCTCCTCGGGAAGCTGAATGGGAACTCGCTGGTGCACGGTCGATTCCTGAGCTACTGCTAGGAGTGGCAGCGGTAGTTCTAGGCCGGATGAAACGAGAAGACGGGTTGTAGCTGTACTAAACTTTTTGATCGATGCAAAGTTGAGGAGTTCAATAGCATGACGGCCATACCTCGATAGGCTGAGACTGCGCTCCGTAGCATGGGGTCGACTTATTTCAACGAGACCACGCGGTAGTAGATACTGCGGGCGGCGGTTTGCCGGGGGAGTCACCATGCGTGTTTACTCAGCGAGTTCGTAGGTAGCTTTAGCGACGCGCTTGAACTGGGGCTTACCTTGCAGGTTCAAGAGAATGGTAGTTTCTTTAACGAAGCGGCTCTTAAGAACGCGCTTGACGATTTCGTCACGGTGCAAGGGCTCGCCAGCATCACGCAGTACTTCACTAATAATGTCAGAGACAGTTCCCTTTTTATAGCCCCATTCCTTGAGGGCGTAAATACCGCGGCCGATAAGTACAAAGCGCTTGTCTTTGATAAGTTCGTTGTGGATAGCCTGGGTGGTAACATCTTTACGCTTGAAGTCGCTGTCCTTGATGGCTTCGGCGATTTCGTTGAAGTGCATGTGTGTGCCCTTCTCTTTCAGGATGACGTAGATTTTGTCGCGGATGTTCTTAGGGTTAACCATGGGCCACTTCATCAGGCCCCAGCGGTCGTTCAGGGTGGCGAGTTGCTTGCTAGTGCTAGCTAGGGCTTCGGCCTGCTTGGCATCAGCGATGTCGGCAGCGGCAGCGATGGCAGCGATGCTTTTTGGCTCACCGAGCTTCTTGATGGCTTCAATAACGTTGGCTACAGCAGCTTTGAGCTTCTTTTCGTCGAGGTTGCCTTTAATGGCTACGCTGTTGTAGAAGTGGTCGTCTTCGGTAAGTACCAGTAGGTCTGGGCATAGCTGACTTAAGAAAGAAACACGGGCCTGCTCAATGCGGCTGGCGTCTTCGACGAGTTCAGCGGTAAGGCTGCTAACACGAGCAACATTACCAACGGTTTCGAGGTAAGCGGTAACATCGGCTTGGAACTGTTCGACTTGTGGCAGCGACTGCTGCTCAGCGGCCGTCTTTAGGCGAGTGACAACTGATTTCTCAAGTTGACGAACGCGCTCACGAGTAATGCCAAGTAGCTCACCAATTTGCTCTAGTGTTTCCTTACGGTCAAACAAACCAAAACGACGAGCAACGATTTCGCGTTCTCGTTCACGTTCAATGGTGCCGAGAATGTCGGCAATCAGTTCTTCGGTCTGCAGCTTTGCTGTGGTGGTCTGTTCGGCCATACGGGGTTTCCTGTCTACAATTACTGAGTAATTAATACTATTATAGAACTTTAATTTTTAAAAGTCAAACGTATTGCGTGCTACGTTTATTGTAGCACAATTGTGACATATCCGCCCGTATCTTGTTGTAGAATTATATGGGCCCATTAACAGAGGTAAATGGGAAGTCCTGCCCTGTTACTTTTTGGGCGCTCGTCGTTTAAAGCCGCGCTTTTTGGCTGGCGCTTTGGCCAGTAACTCCTTAGCTTGTTTTTCGGTAATGGCCTTAGGATCTTCATCTTTAGCGATGCGGACATTCTTTTTACCGTCGGTAATGTAGGGGCCATACGGACCATTCAGAATCTTGATTCCGCTGGCAAACTCAGCAATGTTTTTAGCAGCATCCTTTTCGAGCTTTTCGATGTACATCTTGCGGGCGGTAGCTTCGTCAATGTCGTGCGGATCGAGGGGCTTTATAGATACAAACGTCTTACCGATCACAATGTAGGGTCCAAAACGACCGATGTTGGCTTTAATTTCTTGTCCGTCTTCGGTAGTGCCGACAGTGCGCGGTAACTGGAACATGATTAATGCCTGGTCGAGGGTTACGGTGTCGATAGTGCTGCCCTTCGGCAACGGCGCAAAGTCGGGCTTTTTAGACTCGTCTTCTACTTCGCCACGCTGTAACATCGGTCCATAACGGCCAAAACGGGCGTAAATAGGTTCTTTTTTGACTGGATCGGTGCCAATCAGACGCGCTTGGCTAACTTCTTGGCGCGAGATGTCGGCGGACTTCTCTACCAAGGGGTGAAAATCTTTATAAAAATCGGCGATCATGGCTTCCCACTGCTGTTTGCCATCGGCTACGCGGTCGAAGCCGAGTTCTACCTGGGCGGTAAAGTCGTAGTCGACAATGCTCGGGAAGAACTTCACCAAGAAGTCGGTGGTAACATCGGCAATGCCAGTGGGAATAAGTTTGTTGCGGTCGGCCCCTGTTATGACTTCTTCGCTGCGCTCGTCAACAGCGCCATTTTCTAGTACCAGGGAGCGAATAGTACGCGGCACGCCTTCTAGATCGGACTTTTCGACATAGCCGCGGGTTTGCACCGTGGAAATGGTTGGTGCGTAGGTGCTCGGACGGCCAATGCCCAGCTCTTCCAGCTTGCGAACCAGGGCGGCTTCGCTGTAGCGAGCCGGTGCCCGGCTAAAGGTCTCGGTTGCCACTACACTTTGGGTGCTCAGGGCGTCGCCCTTTTTAATGGGTGGCAACAGCGTGTCGTCTTTACCGCCGCCGTAAACTTTCATAAAACCATCGAACTGCAGTATTTCGCCCTTGGCCATGAACTGCTCCTTGTGGCCACTGACATCGATAGTTACTTCGGTACGCTCCAGTTTGGCTTCGCTCATTTGCGAGGACAAGGCCCGCTGCCAAATCAGCTGATACAGACGCTTTTGCTGCTCGTCGCCACCGGCCGATTGCTTGGTAAACTCAGTTGGACGGATGGCTTCGTGAGCTTCCTGAGCGCTTTCGTTCTTGGTTTTGAACTGCCGGAGCTTATGATAATTTTTACCGTAGTTTTCGGTGATGAATTGTTCGGCCGTACCGAGAGCTAGCGAAGATAGTGTGGTGCTGTCGGTACGCATGTAAGTGATGTGCCCGGCTTCATAGAGGCGTTGAGCCAGCGTCATGGTTTGGCGCACGCTGTAACCCAGACGCCTGGAGGCTTCCTGCTGCAAGGTACTGGTTGTGAATGGTGCTCCCGGGCTGCGACTGCCAGGCTTTTGAGAGATGTCGCTCACCGTGTAGGTACTGGCAACTATCGACTCTAACCATTTTTTAGCGGCTTCGGGACTGTCAAACTTGGTTGTTAGCTCGGCTGGTAGTTCCTGGCCGTCGACCAAGAATACGGCCGTAACTTTGAAGCTACTCTTGGCGGTAAAGTCACGGATTTCGCGTTCCCGCTCGACGATTAAGCGCACGGCTACCGATTGCACACGGCCGGCGCTGAGGCCGGTGCGGACCTTTTTCCAGAGTACGGGGCTTAATTCGTAGCCCACCAGGCGGTCAAGGACGCGCCGGGCTTGCTGAGCATCGACTAGGGCCAAGTCAACCGTACGGGGCTTTTTGATAGCCGCTTCAATGGCCGACTTGGTAATTTCGTGGAAGACAATGCGCTTGGTTTTAGCGGGATCAAGCTTGAGCGCCTGCGTCAGGTGCCAGGCAATAGCCTCCCCTTCGCGGTCTTCATCGCTAGCCAGCCAGACTTCAGCGCCCTTGGCGGCAGCTTTTAGCTCGCTGACTACCTTGCGTTTGTCGCTGCTAATTTCATAATGTGGTGCAAAGTTTTTCTCGACATCAATATTGAGACCTTTTTTTGGTAGGTCGCGGATGTGGCCAAAACTACTCTTAACGACGTAATCCTTACCGAGAAATTTCTCGATAGTTTTGGCTTTTGCCGGGCTTTCAACGATGACTAAATTCTTGGGCATAACGTACTCCATACTAAGTGTTCAGCCCACATAATGCAACCTATATATAAGAAAGCACTGAAATACAGCCATTAGCCCAGCCAGTTCTTGCCAGCCTTATAGCCAACCCAGATCCCTACAAATGAACCAAGTGTCGAAAATAGCAGTAACCAGGGGCCTAGTATATTACCATGGTCGAGCGCGCCACCCAGCCAGGCGCCCAGGCTGCCAAACACCACAAGACCAACAGTTATCAGTAACTTCATATAGCGATTAGTGTAGGCTTTGGGCGTCATGAGCGCAATCATGGTTATGGTAACCCCCAAGTATTGGCGCCCAGCGGAATGACCTTGCCGGTAATTTCGAGCATGGTCAGCGTTTGATTAAAAATCGTCACCGGTTGGTGACTGGCGGCCAGTAGTGCCTCCCCGTCGTGTACGTCGTGAGTGATCAAGTCGAGCAGTTGCTGCTCTTGCGGTGTTGCACCCTTTGGTAGGTGGCGTGCACGGGGTGCGAATATACCAAGGGCATGCAGTACATCTTGGGTCCTTGTGACCGCGCCAGCCTGCCCCGCTCTGAGCAGGCCATTAGTACCGGCCGATAGTGGGCTAGTGATGTTGCCTGGTACAGCTCGAACTTCGGTTTGCATGGTAGATGCAAAGTTGGCGGTATGGAGGCTGCCGCTGCCAGCAGCAGCTTCGGTAATGAGCAGTACATCACTCAGCGCAGCCACTAGTTCGTTCCGTGCCACAAAGTTACCTTTATACACTTCGCTACCTGGTGGATATTGACTAACCAAGACACCTCCGGCCTGCATGATTTGCTCGGCTAGGCGCCGGTTGGTGGCGGGCACGATGTTATCGAGCGGACACGGCAATACGGCCAGACATCGACCGCCAGCGGCTAAAGCCGAATGATGGGCTTGCGCATCGACACCCAGAGCGAGGCCGCTGACGATGACGATTCCCTGCTCGGCAAGCTCGCGAGCGAAGGTGGTGGTGACCTGTTTGCCATAAGTGCTCATGCGGCGGCTGCCAACGATGGCGACGCGTTTAGTTGCTAGGCAGGCTTTTAGGTCACCTCGGTAATAGAGACATTCCGGTGGTTTGTGCATCTGTCCCGCCCCAAGTGGGTATTCGGGCTGGCCGCGCCTGGCAATATGTATGTCCATATTCCTAGCATACAGAGTAAAGATTAAGAAAAAATTAACTACTCCTCAAGAGTAGACGAGTCGTATGCTAAGTAAGCAGCTAGACACTTCTTGCCTACCAGCTGTCTTTGAGCGGGATCAGTAATGGCTTCAAGAACGGCCTGTCGTCGTGATTCTTTGGGGGTGTGATGTCGGCTGCGTTCGAGCGACCGAGCGTCTAGCGCGTGGCCGTCCGCCACCACAAGTAGGTAATGCGCCAGAGGTTGCATGATGAGTCGTCTGATATAGCGAGGCGTATCATCTTCGGGGCTCTTCTCTCCATGTTCTGCTAAAAAACGACCTATGGCGGTGATCTTGCTAGTAGAGCTCGCAAGTAAGGCTGGATGAAACGTAACCAGTTCGGCAGCGCCCTGAGAAGAGCCGAGTGTATGTAGTAGCAGCTGAATAGTGCGTAGGCGTTGTCTAACTGTTGTTTCTGATAAACATAGAATCCCCGGCATTTTAGTGACTGCAACAGTACTGGTAACTCCCAGACTGTCTAGATAATCACATTTGGTCGAGATGGTTTCACTGCCAAGTCCGAGTAGTGCGGGAACAGTGTTAATGACCTTTACGGCCGGCAGACCCCGTTCGTTTATGCTGTTCAGGCGACGGTCAATACCCTCTGGATCTAAGCACAGGGCGGTCGGCAAGGCATTTGTAACTTTTGTGGCATCGAGACCTAGCCCAACAAGGTTGTCAAATCTCGCTACCAGGGTTTTGGACGAGAGGCTCATGAGACCAGGCTGCTTCCTTAAAACCCTCTCGACGTTCAGGCCTAAGGTGTCAAGAGCATCAACCTTGGCCCGAGAAATACGCATAACTTGGGGCGTGCTGTAAATTGTCTTCATGGGCAGCCTAACCTCTTGCAATAGGCTGAGTTTTTTAGCAATTGTCGACGAGCCGTAGCCAACGAACGCTGGGTCGGCATTAATCGCACGGGCTGCGTCCAGCCCACGGGCCTCTAAGGCTACTACAACCTGCTTAATTTTCGCCGCAGATGTTCCAAAAATGTATGGACGCCGTTGAGCAGCGGTCACGCTATCAACCCCTAATTCAGCATAAGTGCGCTGGGCGGAGATGAATGTGGAAAGGGGTACGGCCAGCCGAGTTCGCTGCCGAAATTGTTCAAAACTATCACTGACAGGGCTGGTCGCATCGAGGATACCGATTGCCTCAAAGAAGCTGTCGCGAGCCTTCGTGACGCCCTGTACGGTCTGCGGGTCGTGGTCGTAGTTGAGATTAATTGAGCCTGACGCTACGTATCGATTGGCCTGCACAATATCATCATCGGTGATCGCCCTGCCCGCCAAGGCTGATAGCCAGCTCATGTCGCCGCTTTCTAGTTGGGCCGCCTCGAACTCGCTCTCGTACCATAGCCTGGGGAGTGGTGGCTCGGTGAGGGATTCGCCTCCTATCATGGCATTATCCTATACTATGCTCCCTTGCCTGACAAGCCGGCCACAGGGTATCGCTACAGATTAGAAAACCGCTTATGTTATTTACAAATAACCTAAAACATGTAAAAGTATTGACAAAGTGACATGCTTTTGCTAAAATAGCAACTTGTAAGTTCTTATATAGAACATTACGCACCTTTTACCCCAAATTCTAACAATTTGTTAGATTGCTTTAGAGCGAGCCGTTGACCATAGTTGTTACCCTCCACTTACTCTTCGCTGTTTTGGACTTGTCCAAGACACGTTCTAAGGCATACTAACCCCTTTAAGAAATCCCCCGATCAAGTGTGAGCCTAAATGGTTCTGCTTTTGCAGAGATACGTCGCCGATTATTTTGCGATGCTGATTTCACCCGGGTGGGCTTGAAGGGTCAACTAGCTACTTATGTTTTCGCAAAGGTAGTCGGGATGTCTTTCGGGACAGCGGTGGGAATACTGATTTATCAGCGATTACCACCTGAAATAGGTCAACGAGCGGTGCCCACCCCCTCTCGTTGGCCTTTTTTAGTACGCATCGACGGGATGAGTTTATAATAGGGTTATAAATGCAGGGAGTGCCATGGCTGAACTAAGTGATAGAGAAATTGCTACCGATACCTACGTAAGAGCTGAAGCGGTACTGAGTGCTGATGAAGCGGCAGCTATTTACAGGGGTCATGCTCATGAGATCATTGCCAAATTGGGTAGGTTACCCCTAGGAGAGCGCGATGAAGCGGTGGCCGAGGCGATGCGTTACGAAGCGGCAGCTCAGGGTTATAGCGTTACACAATAAAACTGCGAGTGTCGTGCGGCAACTGACCACCGTAAACGTACTCGTTCAAAATAGCATTGGTCTCGCGGCTCAAAGCTGGCAAGTGCCCCTGCTCTGCCGCTGAGAATTTTTGTAGTACAAAGTCGGCGCTATCGATTTGCTCAGGAGTTTTTGGCCCAACGCCAATCCGAATACGCCCGTACTCTTCACCAAGGTGCTTTGACACCGATTTAATACCGTTGTGGCCGGCACTGCTCCCACCCATTCGCAGGCGGATCTGACCAAAGTCGACATCGAGTTCGTCGTGGATGACCACGATACTCCCGGCGGCAATTTTATAAAACGCGGCTGCCGCTTGCACTGCTTCGCCGCTCAAATTCATAAAAGTGGTGGGCTTAATGGCGATCACCCGTGTTTCGCCGAGCTGACCGCTGCTGAGGTGGCATTTAAAGTCCTTCTTATCGGTCCAGGCCGACATTTCCTCGGTGGCTTCCACAAAGGCGTCAAGGGCGTAGAAACCGACGTTGTGGCGCGTCAGGTCATACTCGGCTCCGAGATTGCCCAGTCCCACGAGTAGCACTGTTTTATTAAGCCCCATGCTGTACAGCTGTATGGAATCGGTGGCTTGCGGTCGGTTAGTGAGCCAAGACATAGTTATTAAAGTGTCGCATTAGTGCTGCGAGCTGTCCAGTGCTAGGGCCGCGGCGTGTCTTTAGTTGGGCTAGAGCCGTGCTTGTGGGTAATGTGCTTCTCGATGAACCACAGTTGAATTGGCGTGCCGGCAAAGCCGAACTTTTCGCGCATGTTGCGGTCTAGGTAGCGCTTGTAGCTCCAGTGCAGGAACTTGGTGTGGCTGCCGAAGATTTTGAAGGCCGGTGTGGGGTTGTCGTCTTCTTGCACCATGTAGTTGAGCTTGGGAGCACGGTTTTTAAGGCCGGCTGGGGGGTGCATGTCGGTGACGGTTTTGAGCCATTTGTTGAGCTCGCGGGTGGTAACACGGGTGGCACGGGTTTGGTCGATTTCCTGAGCCAGGTCGAAGAGTTTAGTGACATTCTGACCGGTGATGGCACTGGTGAAAACCAGTGGTGCCCATGGTACAAAATCGAAGTGCTGACCGATAACCGGCGCTAAGGCGTCGCGGGTAAAGGCGTCTTTTTCTTCGGCGGCATCCCATTTGCTAACAACCAGAACCAAGCCCTTGCCGGCGTCTTTGATCATGCCGGCAATTTTTTGGTCGAGCTGCACGCCGATTTCATTGACGTCCATCAGTAGAAAACAAATATCGGACTGTTCAATGGCAGCTAGGGTGCGAATAACACTGAAGTGCTCAATGCCAACGCCGATTTTACCGGGGCGGCGAATGCCGGCGGTATCCATGATTTCAATTTCACGTCCCTGGTACTTCACGATGGAGCGGTTAATGTCGCGGGTGGTGCCGGCGCGATCGGCGACAATCGCCTGCTGTTTCTTGGAAAGCGTATTGAATAGCTGTGATTTGCCAACGTTAGGTCGGCCCAGCAAAGCAATGTGCAGGCGGTTGTCGTCTTCGGCTAGTGTCGCTTTGGGGATAATTGTGATTAGCGTGTCGAGCAGCTGCTGCACGCCCTGCCCTTGCTTGATGGAGGTGCGGATAATTGGCTTGATGCCCAGACGGTCGAAGCCGCTGAGGTCAGCGCCGTTGGCGCGGTCGAGCTTGTTGATAACTAGGAAGACTGGCTTTTTAGAGCGTAGCGCCATCTTGGCAACCTTACGGTCTTCTTCGGTGATGGGTATGTTGGCCTCAACCATGACCCAAATAACATCGGCGCTGTCGGCGGCCTGTTCGATCTGTTCCTGAATGGTGAATTCAAAGTCGTCTTCGGGAGTTTTAACGCCAGCGGTGTCGACCAGCCAGAACTGCTGCTCTTGGTATTCGGCCTTGGCCATAATACTGTCACGGGTGGTGCCAGCTTCGTGGGCGACAATCGCTTCACGGCGATTTAAAATCGCGTTGAACAAGCTGGACTTGCCCACGTTGGCACGGCCGACAATAGCGATGATTGGTAATTTTTTAGCCATTTACAAGTATTATACCAGAGGTAGGACTATTGACAAAATCATAATTTGGATGTACAATGATTAATAATGACGGCTGAGACGACGACCATTCTTTCTTACAATGTAGCGAGTGCTTTAAGTGATGGTCAAAAAGCACTGGCCGTGTTGGAGCAAATTGACTTCCACCAGCCGACCGTGGCCATTTTTCCAGAGGCCTACCTGGTCGGTGATGGCGGGATTAATGAAAACTTTCTAGCCGACCTCCAGAGTAAAAAAAGAGACTACGTGTTTGCACAGATTGACCAGGAGGTAAGCGATAGGCGACCCGACGCTCGTGGTCTTTTGATTATTGCCAAGCGCGAACTTACTACAGGTCTTGGCCCTGTAAAACTATCTGGTCGTTTTGCGATGACAGCTCAAATGTACGACCCAGCTTCGGGTGAACCATTCACGTTTTTTGGACAGCATGGTAATGATAAAAACGAACAGCTTCGCATTGAAGACACGCGGGCGTTTCTTGATCACTATCTTCCCCTTGAGACTGATGATACGGGAGTTACACGCATAGCGCGACCGACCGCGGTGGCCGGCGACTTTAATAGCATGAACCCTAAGGGTTTTCTGCCCAGAGCTCTTCGTGCTCTTGGGCCGGCAGTAAATGCCCTGCCCTCGGTGTCACCAAATCCCAGTGAGAGGCAGCCTTGGCTCAAGAGAAACGCTTCTACGGCCCAGCGGCTTAGTCAGATGGCCATTGGTACACCACTTGCCATGCTAAGCGAAGTTGGCTTGGAGGACATTGATGATACGAATGAGCCCACAATGCGTAAAATGGGTATTGCTGTAAAACTTGATCACATTTTAACGAGCCGGCATTTTGAGACCGTTGGGCACCGAGTGGTGCGGGGCTTGACAGTTGATGGTGATGTGAACGGCGAACCTCTATCTGATCACGACCTGATTGTGGGTGCACTGTACCTGCCGACTCAACCTTCTCGATAAGTCTCTTTTCGTGTAGTTTACAGGTGCCGAAAGGTGCCTGTTTTTTGTTGATCTAAACGGTACTCACCAAACTGCGTGCGGTGTAAACGAGTGACGGTGTAGCCCAGCGCCGCAAAGGTGCGGCGAATCTGCCGGTTGCGGCCTTCGTGCATGGCGACAATCCAAGCGGTATCGTCACCGTCGTGCTGGCGCTCGAGGCCCAACTTACTTGGGCCGTCTTCAAGTTGTAGGCCATGCTCGGCGATCATTTGCCGGTGCAGTGGTTGCAGTGGTGTATCAAGTGTTACTTCGTACACCTTGCGCTTCTGCCGGCTGGGGTGCGTCAGTCGGTTGGCTAGGTCGCCATCGTTGGTCAGTAATAGCAAACCCGATGAATCTTTGTCGAGGCGACCGACGGGCTTTAGGTCGTGCAAGTCGGTTGGTAACAGATCGTACACCGTGCGACTGCCCTGCCCGTCTCGACTAACCACAAAGCCGACTGGTTTGTGTAGCAAAATGGTGCGTGTCTGAGTCGTGACCAGCGGCTGGCCGTCAAGGTTGACGGTATCGGTATCTGCTACGGAACTACCCATCTCGGCAGCCACGCCATTAATAGTAACCCGCTGAGCGGCAACAGCTTGATCGGCGGCGCGTCGGCTGAGGCCGGTGGCTTGGGCAACAAATTTATTAATTCGCATGAGCCCAGTGTAACAGATTAGAGCGCAATGCTGTTGGGGTCAAAATCGCCTTTACCGGCGGGTGGCTTGGGGGCTTCGGTTGGTGCTTCTGGCGCGGCTGCCACTTCGGGGGCGCTTGCTGGTTCGGCGGGAGCCTCAACTGGTGCCGGGGCTTCCTCTACGGGAGCTGGTTCGCTGGCTGGTGCTGCTTGGCCCTCTTCTTCGGCCGCCTCTTCAGCTAGCAGCTGATCGAGGCTTTTCTTGGTGGCCTCGCCGTCTTCGGTAATAGGCACGATAACCTTTTTGTGGGTGGCCGTGCTGGATTCTTCAGGTGTTGGAGTGGCATCGGTGGGTGACTCAACTGGTATCGCAGAAGGTGTTGAGGTGGCTTCGCTGCCGTTGAGGCTGGTGAGTGCATCGTTAAGCGCTTGTTCTTGTTCGGGTGTAGTCGGAGCCTGGCTAGCTTCGGGCTCGACTGTCGTTGGCGGCGTGCCGGGCTGTGACTGGACGAAGCTTTCGATTTGCTGCTCA
The DNA here is from genome assembly GCA_028286405.1 of Candidatus Saccharimonadota bacterium. Taxonomy (GTDB): domain Bacteria; phylum Patescibacteriota; class Saccharimonadia; order Saccharimonadales; family UBA4665; genus JAGQNO01. Next base: position 62,249 of record JAQBRP010000008.1, on the reverse strand, counting down.
ACGGCGGCACCTTCTTGGGCGCTGGTCTGTGGTTCGTCGGTTTGTGGTTCGCTGACAGGTGGTTCAACGGATTCAACTGCTGGTTCGACTGGCGTGTCTGTGCTGGTGGGGGTGCTGTCATCTGCGGGTACATCCGGTACAACGGATACAGGTGTTGGTGGCATCTGTGGCGTGACAGGAGCCTCGGGTTCTTCTGGTGGCGCAGTAGCCAGCGGAATAACTGGTGGGGGCGTGGTCGGCTCAGCCGGTGCGGGTACTGATTCTTCGGTCGCCGGTGCGGCTTCAGTCGGCACGGGAGCTGCTGCAGTGGCATCAGCCGGGCTGCTGCCCGTCAGCAGTTGCTGGGCGGCATTGACGATGTCTTCGAGGGTAACTTGTGATTTGACCAGGTACCGATCGGCACCCAGGCTGTCGGCGCGGGTTTGGTCTTCGGCTTGGCCGAGAGCGGTCAGCATGATGACCTTCACCTGCTTGAGACCTTCGGTATTGCGCATAATGTCGAGCATTTCGAAGCCGCTAATTTTGGGCATCATGACGTCAGAAATTACCAGGTCGGGTAGCTCACTCTTGGCTACTACCAGGGCTTCTTCCCCGTCGCGGGCCGATATGATGTCATAGCCCTCCGCCTGTAAACGCGCTTCATATATTTCGCGTAGGTTGTTGTCATCTTCGACGAGTAGAACTTTTGACATGGGTATTCCTTTTAAAAGCTTATGGTTAGCATCATTGTACCACGGGGGTGGTTACGGTGGTAAGCGGCTTGATAGTGGTGGCTTCTTGGGCCTGGGCTTGGGTGGCTGCAGCGCTGCTCAGGCGGGGTAAGTTAATAAAGAAGCTGCTGCCCTTGCCGGGGGTGCTCTCTACCCAAATACGGCCCTGGTAGAGCTCAATAATTTTGCGGCAAATGAATAGTCCCAGACCGGTACCGCCAATGGTTCGCGTGGCCGAGTTGTCGACCCGGTAAAACTTCTGGAACAGATGGGGAATGTCTTCGGCTGGAATGCCCTGCCCAGTGTCACGAACGTAAAATTGCACGACGTTGGGGTCACCGGTTAGACCGAGGGTCACTTTGCCAGAATCGGTATACTTTACGGCATTATCAAAGATGTTAGTGACCACTTCACGAAGGCGGTCGGGGTCGGCTTTGACGTAGTACAGTGGCTTAATGCTATTGCGGGCATTGTTGGTGGCATCAATGTTCTGGCTGGAACCGACCATGAATTCCATGGCTAGCCCTTTCTTTTCGGCCACGAACCGTAGATCGTTGCTGAGCTGCTCCAGGAAGGCTCCGATCTCTACGACTACCGGGTGGCTGGTGAGGCGGCCGTCTTCGGCCTTGGCGCTGTTCAATAAGTCTTGGAACAGCTGCCCCAGGTGCTCGGTTGAAGAGTGAGCTTTCTCGAGGTAGCCGCGGGCTCGAGCATCAATGGTGCTGACTTTTTCGTTCATAGACAGTGATAGGTAGCCTTCAATGGCGGCCACCGGCGTGCGCATTTCGTGGCTGGCGGTACTAATGAATTCGCTGCGCTGCTTTTCTTCTTGACGCTCTTGGGTAACATCGCGGAATACGGCGACGGCGGCGTAGACATGCTTATTTTTGTCGAGCAGCGGCGTCAGGCTGAGCGAGATCGGTTGCTGTTTATCATTGCGTGAGACCAGTATGGCGGTATTGTCGCGGATTGGCGCCTCAGATTCCATAACTCGTTTAATGGGGTGAGATGCCTCGTCGTACGGCTCTCCTTTTTCGTTGACGAGCTTAATAACACTACGCCACTCGATGCCGCTGGCTTCAGTGGCTGGCCAGCCAGTAATGTTGCTAGCACCGGGGTTAAATAGCTGAATTATGCCTTTTTCGTCAATCAGTACGACGCCGTCTTCGATGCTATTGAGGATGATGCCAGAGCGCACCTTTTCATCTTGCAAATCGGCGGCCAACAGCTGCTGGCCACTCTTACCAACTTTATGACGGGTATATAGGAAACGAATAGTTACCAACAAACCGGCAATTACTATCAGTAAGCCCACCACGATACCGATTAAAAGTTTGGAGTCCATATGTGTATATTATTTTCTGCTGTCATTATCCCTGTTTTTAAGCGCTAACGCAATGGGGTTGGTGGACGTCTTAACAGAGGTGTGGTATTATTTTCTAGCTCGAGAAGAGTCGTGGCCCCTATTTACCTATGGCAAATAGGAACCTCGCTCGGAAAGAATAAAATTATGTAAACACAATTTTATTCTCTTCCTCGCTCGGCCCCTTCGTCTAGTGGTCCAGGACGTCTGGTTCTCATCCAGAAAATCGCGGGTTCGACTCCCGCAGGGGTCACCAATAAAACAGCTCACCGCAGGTGGGCTTTTTTATTGGTTATTCTCTTTGAGAATTGAAGCCGCAGGGTTCGGTCGTTAGTCACAGCCCCCTGCAAAGCGGGCGGCTGGATTAACGTGCGCCTTCCCGCAGGGGTCACCAAGCTGAATCTAACAGATGAGACGATGCGTCGCCACGATGGCGGCGCTTTTGTTTGTAGGGGTAAAATATACAAACAGCTATACTGGTGTTTATAAGAAGTGCAACACTAATGGAGCGTATCGAATGAAGATAGTCCTGCCCGACAAAATTAACATGTCCGACGACTACAAGAACAAAATTAGAGAGCTGGGCGCAGATGTCTTTGATGACTTGCCAGATAACGATGAGCTCAAAAAACGTATTCATGATGCAGAAATTATTACCGCTAGCTATGTTGACATCACCTCCGATGTTATTGATGCCGCACCAAACCTGAAATACATTATTGTTCCCGCCGTTGGTTATGAATGGGTGGACACCACATACGCCGCTTCCAAGGGCATAACAACGCTCAACTGCCCAACCTTTAATAGTCAGGCTGTAGCTGAGCATGCTATGTCTCTGCTGATGGCAGTAAATCGCAATCTTGTACAAGGTAGCGATACATTACGGTCGGGCAAATGGAGCCAGGATTTTACTGGCTACGAACTCAGCGATAAAAAGTTGGGGCTCATTGGTTACGGGAATATCGGCACAAGAATAGAAAAAATAGCCTCAGCACTCGGTATGAGAGTGCATTATGTGAACTCAAAATCGACATCAGATGAAATAGACGCCCTACTACGTGACTCTGACTTTGTCGTCATCTGCGCTCCACTAAACGATGGCACCCGAAACTTAGTTGACGAGCGTAGATTGAATCTCCTGAAGCACACAGCAATCTTAGTGAACGTTGGGCGCGGTGCTGTTGTAGACCAGAGTGCGCTCGCCGAACTACTAAGAGTCAATCGGATACGTGGTGCTGGGCTAGACGTATTTGATGGCGAACCGCTAACAGGTGTACCGAGCGATACTATCGTTGAGCTTGCAAGGTTACCAAATGTCATTGCTACCCCGCACATTGCTTACAACACAGAAGAAATTAACGATAAGCAAGGCGCGGAAATACTGGCCAACTTACAGTCGTGTATAGAGAATACCCCTATCAATGTCGTAGTACGGGCTATTGCCAGTTAAGGTATAAACACTACCGGGAATTAAACGAACGCCGTACCCCTTTACCGCTAATCTGGTACTGCCTGAACCTACTGCCCAGTAAACCCCTCCAGCGCATTAATTCATCAATTAAGGTTATAAACTCGTTCGTCGCTGGGTCACCAATAAAACAGCTCACCGCAGGTGGGCTTTTTTATTGGTAATTCTCTTTGAGAATTGAAGCCGCAGGGTTCGGTCGTTAGTCACAGCCCCAGCGAAGCGGGCGGCTGGATTAACGTGCGCTATCCCGCAGGAGTCACCAGAGTAAAAGTATTCAGTCCTTGAGCTGGAATGCCCCTCTCGACTTGGCTGCACTCTTCTAGGAAATCTAAGCCTTCTTATGCTGCTCTACGTTCACAATAAAGGGATATTCACCCTGCGCCAGCACTTTGCCAGCGCGGTCAACGAGCAGACTTTGCAGCACGTAATCGCCCTTAACGGTGATAGGCAGCCCGTTATTGTTGAAGTTGATGTTAAGACGGTTGATACCGGCTGGTAGTTGGTGTTCTTGCTCTGGTCCACCGAGTTCTTTGCCCTTGGGATCGACAATATTGATCTTAACGGTCAAAAAAGTATCTTCAGCGGTCTGTTCGCCAAGCGTCCATGATGTGCCAATTGCAAAGTTAATGGGCAGGATTATGGGCTGCTCACCCAGTTTAATGCCTTGTTTGGCGAGCTCATCGGCATCAACTTCGGCGTTGAAAGTATCAAGTACTTTGGTGTAAGTGTTCATGCTGTCGCTGGCATCGGTGCTGATGTCCTTGGCGAGTAGTGTGAATATATTGCTGTATTTCACGGTAGTTATCTCCTTAGCGTGCGGTATAGGTGTTAGTCGTAGTTAGTAGTGGGTAATCTTGGTTCCAGTCTCGGTGGATGGCCTGATTATAGGGGGTTACGGGTTGCCTCCATTCGTTACCTCCATATATGTGATGGAAGCTGAAGCTGGCGGCAGCGGATTGTAGTTGCTCCAAGAATTCGAATCGTGGTGGTAGCAAGCGAGTGTTGAAAGCGTTGGCAATCTTTTGTAGTAGTGACAGGCTGGGTAAGGCGTTGCCCTTCTCTAGCCGAGCGATGCCGGGTTGTTTGGTGCCAACGAGCTCGGCGAGCCGCGCCTGTGTCATATTTTTGGCGATGCGGGCATCGATTATCATTTTGCCAATAGCGTGTGGCAAGTCGATTTTGTTGTATGCTTCTCGTAGTTTGGGGTCCTCAAGTAACTGAGCTTTTATAATGTCCCAATCCATATAATCCTTTCTACAGATTAAACTGTTGATCCTCTCCTTATGGCTGTCTTGATGTAGCGTTCCGGGGTGGTGTTGCCCTGCTTTTGGAAGGCTTCTAGTAACCAGGCTGTGCCGCGCGATTCTTTAAATAATATTCGGTAATCGAGCTTACCGTGCTTGGTGCGGAGCTCGTATAAATTGTCATACCCCCGTAGCTTCTTCAGCTTATTGCTGGCAAGCAGCCTGAGGCCTTGTTCTTTTAGGTGGTCGATATCCTTCATAATGCGCTGCGCTGGTCCGCTACTTTGCGTCATTATAAAGTTTTTCACCGGATATCTGCCTGATGCTGTTTTCCAGAATTTGATATTCATGTACCCTCCGTACCATAAGCTAGCCTCCTATATAACAATATTGTTATATTACGCCCTCAGACGCGGGGTGTCAACGTGATTTTTAGCACATTTATTAGCGGTGGTACGGTTGTCCAGCATTGATGGTGCTGGCTCGATATAGCGCTTCAAGTAGTGTGACCATGGCGAGGTCATGCGGCAGTGTTAGCCGGCCAAAGCTCCATTGGTAGTTGGCCTGCTGCCGAATTTCATCGGGTAATCCGTCTGGGCCACCGATTAAAAAGCTAACTTCCCGGCCGTCCAGGGCTCGTTTTTCTAAAAACTGGGCCAATTCGGGGCTGCTAAACTGCTTCCCCTCTATTTCAAGAGCGATTGTATAGCTACTACCGGCTGCTTCGAGGATATGCTCGGTATCGTTATGCTTGTCTGCAATGTGCGTAACCCGGATGTCGTGGTAGTGCTTGAGGCGCTGCCAGTACTCGTCCCAGCCTTGGCGGGCGTAGTCGAGCTTGGGTTGACCGATGGTAATAATATGAATCTTCATAGGTGAGCTTTAGCTACGATAGTACCACAGGCCAGTTGACAGTTGGTCGCTGCCGGGGTACAACAGTATAAATAACTGAGGTTGCCTCACATGCCAGTTTATACTGCAGAAGACTTTAGAAGTGACGCTCCCCCTGACCGTATTATGGGTACCGAGATGGAGTATTTGCTGCCGGTCGAGGGCACAAATCCTCCAGAACTTCGACAGCTCATAGAGCGTGCTACACGGCGCTATGGGTTTCACGAAGGACAATTTCTTAAGAATGCTGCCCGTTTATATCAGGACGTGAGCTTAGCAGAATACGCTACACCCGAAAGCCTCGGTCCTCACGAGGCAGTTTGCACCGAGATGGCTGGCGAGCGAATTATAAGAGCTGCCGCTAAAAGTGTTTCTGGCGATGAGATACCTATATACAGACGAACCGGTGGTCGTGGCAAGTTCGGGCTTAAGTCTGTCGGTTATCATCAGAATTTATTAACGCCGAAATACGATCTCGAGGATGATCAACGACACGATGCTAGTGTCCTTGGGGCGTACGCCATTTCGCGTGTTATCTGGGCGGGTGCGGGTACGCTCGGCGCGAAATTTACCTTGAGCCAAAAGGCTCACGATATTTTGGTAGGAAGCGAAGCCGACATATTTCGCTTGGGTACGTATGGTGATAGGGTCCGTGCCAAAACAAAGCCGGTATTCTCTTGGTCTAGTGCTGGCTTGGGCGGCATGGAGCCGCATTCGAAAGACTGGGAAAGACTAGAGTTTCGCTATTGCGATGCGGCCCACTCGCCATGGGCTAGATTTATGGGGCTGGCGACTGGTTCGCTCGTTTTGCGCCTGCTTGAACATCAGCATCTTTTTCCTGAGCAAGATTGGCGGGATCTGATGATCAAGAATTCTAAGACCGGGGCGCGGAGATTTGCCCGAGATACAGATATGAAGAATGATTACGAAACGCGGTCTGGCAAACAGATAACGGCAATTAGTTTGCAGCGACAGCTGGCTACGATGGCCACAGAACTTACTACTACCATTACTCTTCCACATGATGAGGTAATGGCGGCACATGAATGGCTTCGAGTATGTGATGACCTTGAGTCTACCCGAGGACGTTCCGAAGACATGGTTGAGTGCCTTCGTGATCGAGTCGAATGGGCTGCTCGCCTGCACTTCTTGCAACGTTATGCTGAACGAACCGACAGTAGTGATATTGATTATAATAATGCGCCCGTTGCGGTTGCCGACATAGTATGGGATAAAATTCACCCCACTGCTGTCGCGGAACGGTACTGGCGCAAGAAACAGCCGGACTTTTTTGCCAAAAGTGATAGTCGTATTGACGCTTTTATGCGCAAATCTCCGCGCTTTACTCGAGCTCACCACAGAGCTTATTTACTGGCCCGACAGCATGAGACGGTGGGCGGTGGATGGGACCGACTCAAGTCCCCTACCGGGCACACCGTGCTTATGCCCGATCCTTATGATAACGGGACTAGCAGTCGCTTAGCCCGGGCTTAAACGGGCTTGGGGTAGCTCATCCCAGTTAGTAGTATAGCGTGGACTGCGCAGTTGCCGCTTGGGCTGCCAGGCTTGACTGAGCTTTTCGGCGGCATAGCCAATGCGGGCTTTGCCGAAGCGCGCGGCAATCTGGTCGACGGCCGCCAGGCGGCTTTGGCTGCGTGTATTTTGCTGCAGATCGACATAGCCGAGTAGGTCGGCTTGTACCGAGTCTTGCGGAACTAAATCGAACAGCAGTACATTGGCCCGGTGGCACTGCTCTGCCCGATTGTAGGTTTTGTCGAGCTCGGCGATTATTTGGGCAGTAATTAGGCCGGTGTCGGCGGTCGGCGTGCTAAACGTAAACCACAGCTCGTGGCGCTTGTAGCCGGGCTTGTGGCGGTTGCCGCTGAGCGACAGACAGGCTCGCTGAGCCAGTAAACCATCTTGGCGGAGTCGATGGGTGGCTCGAGCGGTTAGGCTGGCGATAGCGGCCTCTATGACGCTGAAATCGGTGGTATCTTCACCAAACATCCGGCCGTGCATAACGCTTTGGCGGACTTTATGCTCCCGCTCCAGCGGCAGGCAGCTCATACCGTTGAGTTCACAGACCATTTGCCGGCCGTGCACGCCCATCATTTGGGTGGCCCGGCTGCGCGGCAGCTGCTTTAGGTCGAGCGCCGTGTGCACGCCAATAGCCCGCAACTTGGGCCCCAGCCGCCAGCCCACGCCCCAGATGCTTTCGATGGGTACGGCGGCCAGCTGGGGGTCGATCAGCCAGTCGGGCAGCTTGGCCAGGCTTAAAACGCCGTCTAGTCCCCTGTCCTTTTTGGCTCGTTCGGAGGCTAGTTTGGCTAATGTTTTAGTTGGCGCTATGCCAATCGACACTGGTACACCGATTTCGCGCCAAATGCGCTGGCGTAATTGATCGCCCCAGGCGCGGTAGTCCGTGATGTTCATCTCTGTTAAATCGAGGAATGATTCGTCGACGGAATAGAGCTCGATCTGGGATGTAACCGTCGTTAGTAAGCGAGTCAGGCGGTCAGAAATGTCGCCGTACAGCTCAAAGTTGGCCGAGAACTGCTTGACCTGGTGCTGCTTGAACATGTCACGGTACTTGAAAGCCGGTGCCCCCATGGGAATGCCGAGGGCCTTGGCCTCGTTACTGCGGGCCACGGCGCAGCCGTCGTTGCTTGATAAGACGACCACTGGGCGGCCGTTAAGGTCGGGCTGAAAAAGCCGCTCACAGCTGACAAAAAAATTATTACAGTCGATAAGTGCAAACATTAGATACTTCCTTTGTTACGGGGGTGGATGATGGCGCTAACCACGCCCCAAATATGTTGATTTTCGGTAAGACGGTTACGGCGGTGCAGTTCGAAGTTGTCGTCCAGCCAAATGAGCACGATGTCGTGTGGGCTGGCTGACAGAGCTCGGTCAATCATGGCAATGTCGCCGTCAAAAATGCCCTGCTCGGCCCAGTGATGGCCGCTAATGCGGAACAGGTAGGTACTGCTGGGATGCTGCACCAGTAACTGGTTTAAATCGAGTGCTAGCCCACCCGGACGCCCCTGGCTGTCGGCTGCCGGGTTGGGAAAACCGCTGTGAATCGAGACGCCGGTAGGTTCTTGGCCGTTGGCCATAGGTTCCAAATGATCGTGCATAGTTGTTCTGCTTCCCTGCCCACTACGCCGCAGCTCGCATACTAACCAGCGTCCAGTGGTTGCTGCTGTCACACTTTAGGCGATAATCGTTCTGGCCGTCGCTAACGTCAAATAAGCGAATCAGTTCCTGCCCTTTTTTGATCAAAAAGTGCATGCCGATTTCGACGAAGGTGTATTCGCGGTCTTCCCAGACCATGCGCTTGGGGAAGGCTTCTAGTACGGGGTTTTGCGGTCGGCGGCTAAAGCCCAGTGAGGTTATTTCAATAGTTTGGTTTACAGAGGTAGTCATAAGTTTAAAGCTCCACTTAGGGTAAATAAAAGAGGCAACTCGTTTTACTGAGTCGAAACGGATTAGGACGATGGAAGCTGTCGACGAATTCGGAGTGACCGTTTGCAGGTCCGATTTCTATTGTCGATAACTGGAGCTTTGAAAGAGTGAACGCAGTGACGCTTTGCCGAGGCTAGTGTGTATGCAACTCTGTAAATAAGTCTGCACGGAGGAGAGCTTGAAACAGCCGTCCCGTACATGGCTACCTAAAAGTATAGGCTTATGCTTGCGGCCTGCCAAGCCGTATTTTTTACCACGAAGTGACCTCTAGGCGAGTTTTAGTAGAACGCCGACGAGCTCATGTGGTGTCAGCTCGGCTTTGACTACGTAACCGTCGGCCTGCTTTTCGATGTCGGCTCGGACGTCTTCGCGCTGTTCAAGATTGGTCGTGATAATAATCTTGGCTTTGAGGTGCGGTGTTTGGGCTGGGTCACGCAGGGCGCGCAGTATTTCGATGCCAGTTATGGTCGGCACCATTAAATCGAGCAGAATAATGTCGAACTCGTCGGTTTGGGCTAGCTTTAGGCCCTCTGCCCCGTCGACAGCCAGGGTCATCTTGTAGCCAGCGTTACTGAGGGCGCGATCGTACAGCTCGCCAATAAAGTGTTCGTCTTCAATACACAGTACTTTTTTAACCGCCTGAGGGTTGTCGGGTTGAATAGTTTGACCTGGTTGATTATCCATTAGCTATCTCCTGTAGAGTGAGTGGTTTTTGATCCAGCCGTGAGCACCACGGACAATATCTTTATTATCGCCGTTTTTAAGCTCTTCGGCAAGCTGACTGTACGGTTTCACCGTGAAACCGAAGGTGCTGCCCTCGTTAGGCTTGCTGCGGACCCAGATGTTACCCCCGTGAGCGGTAACAATTGCCTTCGATAAGTACAGGCCCAATCCGGTGCCCCCAATTTGCGCCCGGTTGCGGTGGTCGCGGTAAAACTTGGTGAATAAGTTAGGCATAATGTCGGCACCAATGCCGACGCCCTTGTCTTGCACGGTGGTTTCAACCAGGCCCTCTTTAGAAAGATGGGCATCAATCAGAATCGAGGTGCTGCTGCCGCTGTACTTAATGGCGTTGTCGACCAGGTTGTTGATAACCTCGTGAATGCTCAGGCGGTCGACGCCAACTTTTGGCAAATCAGGTGCTACCTGGGATTGCAGGCTAATGCCACGGACTTTGGCGCGTAGCGACAGGTTGGCCACGGCGCTATCAATAATTTGGGACCAGTCCTCCTCTTGTAGACGTAGCTCCAACTGGTCATCATCCACCCGAGCAACATTCAAGATGTTATTTACAAAGGCTGTCAGCTGCTGGGCGGTAGCGCTCATTTTTTGCATAAAGTCATTCATTTGGGGGCTGAGCTGACCGGTAAGCTCTTCTTCGAAAGCCTCAATGTAGCCACGCAGCAGCGTTAGTGGCGTGCGTAGCTCGTGGACGCTGAGCGCAATGAAGCTAATGGCCTGGTCATCCTGCGAATACTGCTTAGTGTGATCAAACAGTACTAGCATGGTTTCCTGGTGGTTGGGGTTGTCTTTATTGTAGTAGGCCGCCAGATCGAATAAGCGGGTTGGATGATTGTCGATGACATTCAGGCGCACGCGCTCCCAGCTTTCGCTCGCGGTAGCGTTGTTGGTTTTGACGTTTTTAAGCCAGGTATCGAGCGTGCTCTCGCTCGGGAAAGCCATATCGAGCACCATGTAAATGTTCTTGCCCTGTAGTTCGGCGATCGGTTGCCCAACGTAAACCGCGGCGGCGGTATTGGCAAACTGAATTGTTTCAGCAGCGTCCAGCACAAATAACGGTAACGGCAGGTTGGTGGCGGCAAAGCCATAGTCCTGCTCGGTGGGCTCGCTCTTTTTATTGCTCTCGGCCACGACATTGGCCAGCCCGTACACCTGGGAAGCTAAGTTAGCCACCAGTTCGCGGCCAATCTTCAGCGATTCAATATTTGGAGCGGCTACACCGTGCTCGCTGGGGCTAACGTGTAGAATAACCTGCCACAGGGCTTTAGCGGGCTGCATGAATAGCCGCCCAAGTATGGCGGCGACAACCAGCGACAGCACGATGGTCAGCAGAATTAGTAGCGCTAGAATTACCCAGGCATCAAGCCCAAACATCGTGGCGCTCAGCCAGTAGGCTCCAATTAAGAGACCATTACTAACCAGCAACCCAATAATCAGGCTGGCTTTGATTTGGCGGGATAGATGAGCGAGGTGTTCCACTACTTATAAGTTACTTTTGAGGGCGCGGTGACGGCGCTAATCCAGGTTTGACCGGGGTTTAGCTTAAGCGCTGCCCCGCTGGCGTCAGTAAAGGTGATCTGCGCGGTGTTGGTGGCTTTATGCCAACTACCAGCCGTTGCCACGCCATCCTGGAAGACGTAGGCCACCCCGCTACCAAGTGGGTTGTAGTCACTATAACTACCACCCTGGGCGGTTTTGGCACCGGCGGCTACGGGTACCACCATGGCGATAACTACGTTGGGCGTTAGATGCTTGCCGGTATTGTTGTCAATCTGTTCGGCCCCGCCCTCGGATCGAATGTAGCTGTTGCTGGCGGCGTCATAGGCGTAGTGCACGTTGTACAGGCTGCTCGAAATATTAAGGTCGATTAAGCTGGCAGTCGGTGGGGTGACGGCCTTGGCTGCTTTTCGGGCGAAGCCAGTGAACTCACTCTTGTACCCCTTTTGGGTGGCTACATTGGCCAGATCGACTACGTTGGAGTACATATTATGTGGCGATGGCCGGGATGACACACGGTGGAATGGCCCGGCATTGTAGAACTGGTTAATATCTTGGACGTTCCAGTCTTTAATGTTCTGTAGCGCTGCTGGGCTGCCGCCAACGTGGACGTAGGCGGCGCGGAAGCCCTCGCTCCACTGCACGTAGTACGGTCGAGCGCTGCGGACTGGGCCGATGTTGGTTGGCTGCTGGTCTTGGAATAAGGCCAAAAAGCGGGTAATGCCGCCCTCGGCAATGGCTTCAAACACCACGCCCGCTTCGCTGAGCCCCGATTGCGGACGGGCTTCTTGGCTGTTTTCGATCATCACGCCTACTACCGGGCGCTGGTTAATCTCGGGCTGCACTGGCAAACCCGACAGCGTGGAAGCGACCGTCGTCGGCTTTGGAGCGGCTTGTTTTACGGGGGTAATAGTGGCTACGGTCTCGACTGCTTTGGGCTTGTGCAAAATAGCAAAGCCGGCTACGCCAAAGATGGCAATAATGAGCACCACGCCAATGGCGATAATCTCGACTCGATTCGGCGGCCACGGCAAGTTAAACCAGTGGTGACCGCTGCCGCGTACCGGTGGCGTTGCAGACGGGTCAATGGGCACGGTTGCAAGGCCTTGATCGTGTTCACTCACCTGATCAGGCGTTTGGAACGGCACAGCTTGCTCTTGATTGGTTTTTTTGGCAGATGTTGGTTTGAGCTTGGTAGGTGCCGGCTTCGTTGGCCCTTGGGGCACAAAGTCGTTTTGCATACCCCAATTATATCATGCTTACGCTTGCAGCCAGTAGCTTTTACAGCGCAGCTAGCTGAGCCTGTAGTCGTCGCAGACTAACTACTTTGCCGAGTACGCTCAGGGTCTCGGCTAGGCTGGGGCTGGCTGGTGCCTGGGTGGTGGCAATGCGCACCAAACTGAACAGCACGGCCGGCTTTTCGCCGGTCTCTTCTAAGAGCACGTTCAAGCGCTCTTGTAGGTCACTGGCGGTAAAATCACTGCTTTCTAAGCTGTTGGCTACTTTTTCAAGCAGAAGTTTGAGCTGCTGCGGTTCGTATTTTTTGAGCTGTTTGTGGCTGCTGATAAGGTCGGCATTGATCGGTAGATCAATAAAGAAGAAGCGGCTGAGCTCTGGCAGCTCGCCGAAGTATTTGAGGCGTTCCTGCACGAGGCCGAGGACTTGCTTTTTATAATCATCGCTGGCGTCAGCGGCTTCTGGCGGCCAGAACTGGGCGCAGCGCTCAAACAGCTCGTCGAGGGACAGATTACGAATAAAGCTGCCATTCATCCACAGCAGGCGCTGTTCGTCGAAGCGTGCCCCGCCCCGCCCAACATGTTCCAGGCTGAACTTTTCAATTAACTCGGGTATGGTGAAAATTTCTTGCTCGGTGGCGTCATTCCAGCCCAGGGTGGCAATGAAGTTCACCAGCGCCTCGGGCAGGTAGCCTTCGCGTAGGTAATCGAGCACATCTTTGGCGCCATCGCGCTTGGACAGCTTTTTATTGCCGCTAGGCCCCAGCACGTGGGGCATGGTGGCCATAATGGGCGGTGTTAGCTCGAGGGCTTCGTACAGGTTTAGGTAGTTGGGGATCGAGGCTAAAAACTCCTGGCCACGAATAATGTGACTGATTTCCATTTCGGCGTCGTCGACGATGTGGGCAAAGTTGTAGGTCGGATAGCCGTCGGACTTAACCAGAATAAAATCGTCGACAACTTCGGGGCCGGTGTGCAGCTTGCCCATAACCGCGTCCTGCCAGTCGTAGGCTTTGGGGTCGGACTTAAAGCGCAGTGGTTGGCTGCCGTCCCAGGCTGGTGGGTTTTCTGGGCGGTGGTTGCGGAATAAGAATGGCTTTTTGGTGGCTTTGGCTTGTTCGCGGAAAGCTTCGACTTCGGCTGAGGTGTACGGGTCGGCGTAGGCTCGGCCGCTATCGATCAGCTTTTTGGCCCAGCCTTGGTAGTGGTCGAGGCGCTCACTCTGGCGGTATGGTGCAAAGGGGCCACCGATGTCGGGGCCTTCGTCGTACTGCAGGCCAAGGGCCTTCAGACTATCCATGAGGTGCTGGTCGGAGCCGGCGACTTCACGCTTTTTGTCGGTGTCTTCCAGGCGCAGCACAAACTGGCCATTAGCTTGGCGGGCTAGCAGAAACGCAAACAGCGCGGTACGAATACCACCAACATGCAAATAGCCGGTGGGACTGGGCGCAAAACGAGTTCTAACGGTGGTCATTGAGCTTCATTATAGAGGTAGACGCTATGGCTGGCAAAAGTTTACATCGAGGCGGCGATTTGGCCGATTTCGTGGACGGCCAATGCGCCGTTGCCGGCGAGCTGGTACAAAATGCCATTGTTTACCCAGGCGGCCTGATTATTACCGTAGACGTACACCGTGCGGCCGGCCTTTTCGATGGTCTGGTAGGCGGTATCTTCCCCATTAGCTTGGATGTTAGTCAGCAGCGTGTTGCTGTTCCAGCTGGAGGGCTTTTCGGTGATGGCAAAGCTGCGGTTGCCTTCAATGGTGTCGGCCACGTATTTCACACCCACGTAGCCGTTATAAGAGCGCACTGAATCAACGACGAAGCCGATTGGCTTGTAGTCTGGCATGGTCGCCGAGAAGCCGGCCTTATTAGTCGCTACTTTGAACTGAATGGTGTCGGCGTGTTGCACGCCTAAGAAGCCGGCTAGTGCCAGGACAGCAACCGCACCAGCGCTGTAGCTAATCATCCGGCGGCGTAGCGAGCGAGCGGCGCGGCGATTCTTTTTGTTGCCGGCTATGATTGGGGCTGGTTGTTCGTGCGACGTGGCACGCAGTAAAGCTTGCTCAAAAATGTCAGAGCTGGCCGTTTTGCGGGTGCGGGCTGGCATAACGTCGGGTCGGTACACCGGGCTGGCAGTAATGGTCTGTGGTATAACAATTGCTTTGTTGAGGGCCGATAGGGCCTGCTCGACGGCGACTGGCGTGGCGCTGACGACTTCTTGGGCAAAACGGGCAATCTTTGGACTCAGGCTAACCTGGGCGGCTCGAGCGGCCCGCTGATGGTTAAGGCCATACACCGAGAGCTTAGTGTTTACTTTGACGGGGTGGTGCGCTTGGGTGGTGGACAGTGTTGAACTTTGCACTTTGACGTGACGCTTCAGTGACTGCGCCTGTGGTTTAGCTACAGCGTGGCGCATGAGGGTGGCTGAAGATTTTGTGTAGTGAGCCTTAGCATGAGCGGCTGGCGTGCGGACAGCGGCCGCTTTCGGTGCTCGCACTTCGAGGGGCTCCGGTTTGATAATGGTTGGCGCTGGAGTGTGCTTGGGCTGCTTGCCCACAACACCGTCAATTGACTTAACAACTGGCTGCTTCGGGGCGGCCGAAATATCAGTTAATAAAACACCGGTCAGCGCATCGTAGTGCTGGCCGTTAATTTTTATACTGGTATTTCTTTTTGCCACTCTTTTTTTGTCCTTTAATTCACACTTTAGCGTAAGCGGTACGCCTCTGCTAAATATAGTAACCCCTCTTGTGTGACACTGCAAGAGGCTTCATACTACATACCAACCAAATATGGACTTTCTCGACCCCAAAAAACGACGACAACACGCCATTCTGCTCTACAGCGGCTATGTGCTGATTGGCATTGCCATTTTAATTAGCACCATGGTGCTGGTCTACCAAGCAAACGGTTTCGGTGTGAACAGCAAGGGCCAAGTAGTCCAAAACGGACTAGTGTTCTTGTCGAGTCAGCCCAATCCGGCTGACATCTCTTTAAACGGCCACAAGAAGGATCAGACCAACACCCGTCTGAGCCTGCCAGCTGGTCGTTACGACGCTCGACTGACGCGTGCTGGCTATCGCGATTGGCAGCGTAGTATTAGCGTCCAGGGTGGCGACGTGCAGCACTTTGACTACCCCTTCCTGTTTCCTAAGGACTTAGTAACCAAAAACCAGGCTGATTACGCGGTGGCACCGGGTGTTTCTACCCAGAGCCCCGACCGTCGCTGGTTACTGGTTCAGCAAACACCAATCGCTACCAAGTTCGACCTGTACGATTTAAAGAACCCCGCTGAAGCTGCCACAGCCCTGACATTACCGACGGCAGTTGTTCGCCTAAATAACGGCCAGCAAAGCTGGGCAGCTGTGCAATGGGCCGATGACAACCAGCATGTGCTGCTGAAGCACACGGCTGGCACGGACAGCGAATTTATTTTGGTTGACCGTAACGACGTCGCTAAGTCGGTGAACCTTAACCAAACACTGGGCAGTAACCCGCTGACATTAACCTTGATTGATAACAAATATGACAAATATAATCTCTTAGATAGTGTCCCCGGTACGGTAAGCACCGCCAGCCTCGATAATCCTACGCCAGTCAAGTTGCTCGACAGTGTGCTGAGCTACAAATCGTATGGTTCCAAAACGATGCTCTACGCCACCGCCGACGGTGCCCGAGCCGGTAAGGCCAATATTGTGATTGCCGTTAATGGCAAACAGTATAGTATCCGCGAAGTATCTGCTAGCAACACCTACCTGCTCGACATGGCCAGCTATCGCGGTGCGCCATACGTAGTGCTGGGCGCGGTGGCCGATGGCGTTGTTTACATCTACCGCGATCCTGTTGGTCAGTTGAGCGACAAGTCGATTAAGACAGCGGTTGCCATTCGAGCTATTAAGGTTGTAAACCCGAGCTACGTTTCATTTTCGCCAACTGCCCAATATATTGTGGCTGAAGGTGGTACTCAGTTTGGGGTATACGATATCTTTTTAAAGCGCGCCTACGTGTACACTCGGCCTGACGCCCCCGACGCCCCGCAAGCGCACGCCGAGTGGATGGACGGCAATCGTTTGACCTATGTGAGCGGCAGCAAGCTGCAGGTGTTTGATTATGACCAGCGAAATCACCAGACCTTAATGCCCGCGACAGCCGGCGCGGCACCGTTCTTCAGCCCTGACTACAAGTATGTCTACGCCTTTACGGCTGGTACTGCCGGCGCTGCCGCCCAGCTGACCCAGACTACCCTGCTCACCGCCGCCGATCTTTAGTAGTCTGGTCGCGTTTTGCGAACCACCACGATAAAGGTAATAACTACAGCCACGACGATGGCCGCTTTACTGATTCCTTGGCTAATAAAGCGGCCCCACAGAGTTTGACCGTTGCCGGTGAGCTGCGGTTCAGCGGTGACTTCGGTGTTACTGCTGACCGCCGCGTTGCTACTGACGTCGGGGCTGATTTGGTCACCGGTTACTACTAGACGCCGTAAACTGGTGCCTGGCGGGTCACAGGTGATGAGCGTGGCTGTAGCGGTGTGCCCCTCAACCGGGTCGAGTACCTCGACCTGATTCGGCTCAACAATCTTGGTGTTGAACACCTTGTAGGCGTAAACTTTACTGTCCTTGGTGATGTAAAAGGTATCGCCCGGCACCAGCTGATGCAGCAGCACAAAGGCGAACTTGTATTTCCCTTTATTGAAGATGTTGTTGCTGGAGTGGCCAAAGAAGGCACTGTTACCGTTTTGTCCGGGGTTGGAAGTGGTTGGATAATGCGCTACGCCAGATTCTAGTTCCTTTTGCATGGTGGCTTCATCGGTGGCGTTAATGTCGAACTGAATCGGGATTTGGACGTTAATTTTAGGAATAATCACCTGTGGTGTGGCCGATGGTGCTACGGTGTCGCTGGTAACAATCAGCGGCGTGGCAGCGCTGGTGCGGGCCGGCTGAATAAACGGCGCAATTATAACTTCGTTAAAGAAACCAAACAGAAATATAAGGACGGCTACGGTGCCAATAGTCAGGCCAAACAGCAGCGACTGCAAATGTTGTTTGGCACTTGGCTTGCGGCGACCACTAAACTGGTCGTGAATGCTCTTTTGGATGTCGCTGGTACTGCGCTTGTCTTGTCGAGCTTTTTTGGTGACCCCGCTGTTGGTACCGAGCTGACTGCGGATGCTGGCCATTTTTTCGGCGTCGGTGGGCGTGTCGGCCGGCAGTTGCTGGGTGCCGTGCTGCGACGTTTCGTTACTGGCGTAAAACTCCTGCCAAACGGCATGTTTCTCATCGTCGGGCAGATTAATGTAGTAGTTGTGCCACTCGGTTTGGATGTGGGCTAAGTCTTTGCCGGAGTGATTGAGCTCGTATATGAACTGCTGGTGTTTAGTGCGTGGCTTGGCGGTCTCGGCTTCTTGCTCTTCAGCTTGGGCGTCTGGTTCGCTGGCATAAATTTTGGCCAGTTTATCGCGAATAACGTCGGCCGCTTCGTTGCTACCAGCTGACGGCGCGAGCTTGGGATCGCTGCGCGGCAAGACGTAACCATCGGACTGGCTTTTGGAATTATTGTCGGTGGGGTTGGGGTGATCGGTCATACTATTTTGATTCTGCCACTTGTGGCTCTCTGATAGTAAAGTATAGTACAATTGAGCCACGTTCCGGTAAGCAATTATGCTTATAACAGATTATGAGCCGTCCACCGGCTTAGGGGCGAGTGGCGGAACTGGTATACGCGCACGACTCAAAATCGTGTTCCTTACGGAGTGAGGGTTCGATTCCCTCCTCGCCCACCAAAAGTAAAAAGACTAGCAACTGCTAGTCTTTTTACTTTCTGGCCGAGCAACGTAGCGGAACCGAACCCTAGCGAGCGAAGCGAGTTGGGTTAGATAGCAAGGAGCTCACGCAGGAGCTTGCTCCGAGTAAGCGACGCAGATATATCCCAGAGGGATATCCCCCTACTTCCTCTTGCGGTGCGGCTGACGCGTCCCACTTCGAGACTTGCCCCAAATCAATGTCCGTATAAGCTTGTCGCTCAGCTTATCGAGTTGCTCTATGGTTTTCGCTGGTGTCTCGCCTTCGTCCAGGTCAACTTCAAGGGCATCGAGCACGCCATCAACCCCTCGATCATCACCCTCAAGTTGTAGATCGCAATGCGCCGAAAGTAGCCGTACCGACGGGGAGTACCCTTTTGTAAATGCCGCCCGATCGCCCTGCTGGTGGTCGTTGTATCCTGCGCAATCAAATTGCGTGTCGAAGCGCAGGCCGCCGCCAAGGAGTGTTCTTGTATCGTCGCGGCGCAGCAAGACGCTGCCGTGAGTATAGACATAGTTATTAAGTAATTGGTGCGCCGGGGCTGGCATAGCGAAGCCATGACGGTTTACAACAGCGGTGCTGCAGGCGATACCCAGTATGCGTTGAAGTCGTGGGGTGTGTTCGGGACGACGACGACTTTCCTCTACAATATTACGCATATCAAGTGCGCGTTCTGCGGCGTGGACATACACTCGTTGTTTTAGCTCGGGACTAACCTCCTGGCGTCGACTAGTCACTAGCTCATGAGCGTTTAGGAGTACGTTCCGATAAAAAAGCTGGCTTGTTGTCCTGTGCGGTAGATCCTCGAGTGCATCAAGTGCCAATTGGTTGAGCGGATCTTCCCTGGGGTCGCCTAGCGTGTCCCTGGTTGCTTTCCAGACCAAGGCTAAGTGGAGTGATGCCCGATAGAACTCGTTATCACTTATTTCCGACGACGGATGTTGCTGATGAGCGGCGCTCTCAATGGCGTAGTCCATGTAAACTTGCCCAGCAGTGAGCACAGCAGGTGTGAGGGTTTCAGTGGGTGCCCCAGTTGCAAGAGACATAATAATATATTATAACCGTTATTTAATGAAATTTCAAATTTAATAGATTATGCAACAGCAGTAGTTAAGGCTTCAAATGGTTTGCTCGGGTTCTGCAGCCGCCAAACTGCTGCGCTCGAAGCCTTTTTGAGCCGCCAAACGCGCTCATCGACTTTGCACGGCGTACTACTCACCTGCCCGCCGATTGCCACCAGCAAATTGTCGAGATGTCGAGTGATAATGGCAAACGGAAAGGCTCCGCTAAGCTCATGCAAGGCATCGACTGCCCGTAGCAAGTCCATGCCTGACGTAAAGGCGATAGGAAACTTGAGCTCCACGGCTAATTTTTGTAGCTGCGAGAAACTGAGCACCAGCAACGTATTGGCCCGTTCCCGAACCAGGGCTGGCTGCGAAGTAATATATTCGATGGCATCCTTGGTAAGTGTCACCTGCCCAGGATGTTTAGTTAAAAACTTCTCTATCAAAATAGCGGTTTCAGAATTACGGCCGAGATCGCCAGCCAGCAGTACGCCGTCGGCCCAATGTGCCATGGGTAATAACTCACCCAGTGCCGTTTGGGCGAAACTGCCGCTTGGCGTACTGGGGGCATATTCCCCTGCCGCAAACATGGGGCCCACACTTTTTTGCAGGGCGTCCGGCAGCAAAACCCGAATCTTGCCCGCCCCGGCACTATTTGCCAGCGCATAAGCCTCGGCGGCCGCGGCGAATCCGTGGGCGTTGCCGCCAACAATTAATAATTTACCGGCATGGGCCCGGTTTTCGGGTCGACTCCACAGCAAATCTGGGAATAGCGGTTTGTCGGCAGTCTGCCGCTGCCAGTACGAATGATCCATATAGCTACACTAGGCTCCTGATTGCGGCAATGTACGGTTCGGGGTTATACCAGCAGTTGTCATGGTCGCCGGGCACGCTGATAATACTCAATTTAGGATTTGCCGCCCGGAGGCTGTCAAGATCGGGCGTCAGCCAGTCGTCTTTGTCGTTGCGTACAATAACGACTCGTCGCCCGGCAATCGCAGCGATAGCTTGCGGTAAGTCAAACTGCTCGGCGTAGTTCATTATCTTGCGGGTACGCCGGTAATCAACAATCCCGTAGTAAACGCCCCACCAGGTGCGGCCCAACCAGTAGCCGAGCGGATAGCCGTTCTGGCGGTAGTGGCGGTGTGATCGAGCACGGTCTTTGACTCGCTGCCTTATGGTCTTCCCTGGCCAGTACAGCGGATTAATAAGCAGCAGTGGCTGGTCGCTCGGGGGTAGCCAAAAACAACCAGCGGAGTGGGTGATGATGATGTCGGCTTCGGCGATGTCCTCGACGTGCCGGTACCCAGCGGCCGTCAATGCGCGTCGAAATTTTTTGCCAACCCATGGCCCGGTAACAACTCCGTATTGAATGGCGACTTTGGTGGCCATTAGATGTCGAGCGTAACGCTCACCGGACAGTGGTCCGAGCCCATAATTTGGGCATGGATGGTAGCTGTCTTAATGTTGTTTCGCAGGCTTTCAGAGGCCAAGAAATAGTCAATGCGCCAACCGACATTACGTTCGCGCGACTTGGCAAAATGCGACCACCAACTGTAGTGGCCATTACCCTGTGTAAACAGGCGGAAGGTGTCGATAAAACCAGCATCAACAAAGTTCTGAAAGCCATGTCGTTCTTCGTCGGTGAAACCCCGTTTGCCGCGGTTGGGCTTGGGATTGGCCAGATCATCTTCGGTGTGGGCGACGTTTAAATCGCCACAGAATAGCACTGGCTTACCGCTTGCTTCGAGTTGTTTACAGTAGGCTAAAAAGGCTGGATCCCAGTGGTCGTGGCGCACCGGAATGCGGCTTAAATCATCTTTGGCATTTGGTGTGTAGACGGTTACCAGCCAGAACTTTTCGAACTCAGCTGCCAATACCCGGCCTTCTTTATTAGGATCGCCGTAGGTGTCACCGGTCACACCAAATTGCTCAATAATATCTTGCGGAAAACCGTTCACTGCCTGCAGCGGCTTTAGTTTTGAGAATAGCGCGACACCAGAATAGCCCGGCTTTTCGGCCGAATACCATAACTGATCATACCCTGGCAGGTCGATTTCGACCTGTTCGGGCTTGGCTTTGGTTTCTTGTAAACAAATGATGTCGGGCTGCTCGGCATCAATAAATGGTTGCCACAGCTCTTTTTTAATGACGGCCCGAATACCGTTGACGTTCCAGGAGTAGACTTTAATCATATGCGGCCAGTATAGCCTCCACCGCTGTAATTTGCTAGACTATACCCTAATGCCCGAGAGCAAAATGCTACTGGCCGTTTACATTGACGGTGAAACCAAGACCGGCAAAGGTGCCGCTAGCAAGGCTATTGTCGAAGCTCTCACTCAAAAATACCATGTTTACTACGACGTTGCTGGGGATTTTTACCGGCGCTACGTAGCTCTCGTACGCCAATATCTCGAACTAGACGAAGCCGATGAATTACCGCGTGGATCTGTACTGGAGCAAGCCGCGCAGGCGATATATGAAACGCGTCAAGCCTACGATCGGACGCTCGACCTGGGTGACTTGCAACGCCATGCGATTTCTAAGTCGGTGTCGGTGCTTGGTGAGCTGCCCCTGGCTCAGCAAGCAGGCGCTGAATGGTTTAAGCTCTCAATTGAAAAGGCGCACGAAGCCGAAGCTGATGTTATTATTTTGGACGGCCGCAATCCCCGTCGTCGCGTAGAAGACGAGCTGCCTAACCTAACTATCCCGGTACATACGGTTCTCGACTTGTATATGACCTGCGAGCCAGCAGAAGCCGCTAGGCGGGCTTGGCTGAATCGAGGTATAACCGACCCTACGGACGAACAGATCGCAGCCGAAACTGAGCACGTTTTGGGGCGGCGCAATCGTGATCGTCAGCGAGCCGACCGACCGTTTATATCGCCAACCGCGACTGTGATATTTAATCCAGATACTATGACGGCTAAGGAGGCGGTGGACCAATCTTGGCAGTCACATGGCGGTGAAGCCTTACCGCTGGCCATAACTATTGATAATACGTCGCTTGGGATGGCCCCTATGCTGGAGCTAGTGGCTGACCTTAGCTTACATGCGATTAAGAAAACTATAGAAAGTTAATAGTGCTGGCGGAGAGGAAGGGATTCGAACCCTTGGTAACATTGCTGCCACACACGCTTTCCAAGCGTGCCAATTAAACCACTCTTGCACCTCTCCGTGTATCGGCTCGACAGGAGTTCATTATACAGAATTATTGCTGATGAGTGAAAAGTGAATATAGCAAAAAACACCAGTTGCGTGCCTCGATTACCCCAAGGGCCAAAAATTACTACATTAGCGGGTTGCAGTGAACGCAAAGACAGGTTTAAACTGGGTAGGAATGGCTGTTATTGAACTACAAGACGTCAGTAAACTGTACGGCTTCGGCGATGCTACCACATTGGCGCTCGACGAAGTCAGTTTAAAGATCGAAAAAGGCGAATTCGTGGCCGTTATGGGGCCCAGTGGCTGCGGTAAAAGCACGCTCATGAATCTGATTGGCCTGCTGGATCGCCCAACCCACGGTACCTATTCCCTGAACGGTCGCCGGGTTGATCGCTTGCGATCCAACCAGGCAGCCAAGTTACGCCGTGACACGTTGGGCTTTATTTTTCAGTCTTTTAACTTGCTGCCGCGCCTAACGGTGCTCGAAAATGTTGCCCTGCCCCTTAGCTATACCGGCATGGGCACGGTTAAACGACAAAAAATTGCTAGCAACATTCTAGAGCGTGTGGGTATGCAGAACCGCGAGTACTTCTTGCCTGGCCAGCTCAGCGGTGGGCAGGTGCAGTGCGCGGCCATTGCTCGGGCGCTGGTGAACAACCCCAGCCTGCTAGTAGCTGATGAGCCTACCGGCAACCTCGACAGTAACGGTAGTCTGCTGGTCATGGAGCTGCTCAGCGAATTGCACAAGGTCGGCAACACTATTATTTTCGTGACCCACAACCCCGAACTCACCCGCTACGCCACTCGAGTTATTTATATGCACGATGGTGCAATTATCCAAGATGAACAAACCGAAATTGGTAAGGTGGCTAAAACCGCTCGCAAGCAGATGTATAACGTTTCGAGGTCCAGCGAAGAAGATGACTTGGCGGGTGTTTCAACACTCATGAAAGCCCTGCCCAGCAAACCGTCGGTGCGCACCAAAGCCAAGTCCCGTAAGCGCGCCAGTAGTAAAAAACCCAAAGCTACCCAGAAACGAGCCAAGTCATGACATTTATGTTGAACAAAAACATCGGCATGGCGCTGCATACCATGCGCTCCAGCCGGGCGCGCAGCTTTTTGACCATGCTGGGCGTTATTATTGCCGTGGCAGCTGTTACCAGCGTGGTGAGCATTGGTAACGGCATTAAGTCGGCCGTCACCGAGCAAACCAATCAGTACAGTAAGAATGTACTGACCATTCGACCGGCCCAAATTGGCGGTACCGAGTCATCGCTGGCGACGCTGACGGAAGCCAACGCCACCGCTTCGCTCACGACCAAAGACGTCAACACCATTAGTAAAGTGCCGAGTGTGGTCGATAGCGTGCCCCTAACGATTGTGGCCGGCTCCGCCCAGGGTGATTCGTCGTTTAACGGCGTGGTCTTTGCTGTCGGTGGCGAGCTATCAACTGTCGTGAACCAGGAGCTGGCCTTTGGTGCCTTCTTTAGTTCGACCGATAGCAATAACTTGGCGGTGCTGGGGGCGACGGCAGCCGACAAAATGTTTGATCAGCGGGTACCGCTGGGCCGCAGCTTTACGATTCGCGGCCAGCAGTTTATTGTCAGTGGCGTGCTCGACAAGTTTGCCTCGACGCCATTTACCGGCAGCACCAATTTTAATAACGCCATTTTTGTACCGAACGCGGCAGTCCGCAGCTTGGCACCTAACGGTGCGCCAGTGTATGAAGTACTGGCCAAAGTCGATAGTGACCACAGCCTTACTGATGCCGATGCGGCAGTTGCCAAGGCACTGGCCAAAAAACACGGTGGCCAGCATGATTTTGCGGTGCTGACACCAGCCGAGTTAGCCCAAGCTACCACCTCAGCCTTCGATCTGCTAACCCAGCTGATTGTGGCGGCGGCTATTATTACCCTGCTGGTCAGTGGCGTTGGCATTATGAACGTCATGCTGGTGTCGGTTACCGAACGCATCCATGAAATTGGTATTCGTAAAGCTGTCGGGGCGACTAACCGGCAAATCTTAAATCAGTTTATAACTGAGGCGGCGGTGCTGTGTGTGGTCGGCAGTATTCTGGGTGCTATTTTTGCCTTCTTCGTCTGCCTGTTCCTGCGTATTTTTACCAGCCTAGCACCGATTTACGATTGGCGCGCTGCGGGCGTCGCCTGCCTGGCGGCCTGTGGATTCGGTATTTTGTTTGGCGCTTTGCCAGCCCTCAAAGCTGCTCGCAAAGACCCGATCGCTGCCCTGCGCAACGAGTAGCTACACTAACGATATAATGGCGGCCACGCCGGAAGCGAACATGAGGAGTGTCACGATCCAGCCAATGATGGTGGTGGAGCGTTTGTTTGTCCAGCGTCCCATGATTTTCTTGTTGCTGCTCATAGTCACAATGAAGAACAAAATCACTGGAGCTACGAGCCCGTTGGCTACGGCCGCGTAAATTAATGCTTTAATCGGATCAATACCGACAAAGTTGAGCCCCAAGCCCACCAGCATGGAAATAATAATCACGCCGTAAAAGGCGTAGGCCTGGCGCAGGTTGCGGTACAGCCCTTCCTTCCAGCGGAAGCTTTCGGAAATGGCGTAGGAGCTGGAGCCGGCCAGCACCGGAATTGCCAGCAGACCGGTACCGATCAGCCCGATGCTAAACAAGAAGTAGGTGGCATCACCGGCAAACGGCCGTAGTGCCTGGGCGGCCTGGGCGGTGGTTTGAATATTGGTAATCCCGTGGGTAAACAGTAAGGCACCGCAAGCGGCAATAATAAAGAACATCACCAGGTTCGACAAGAACATACCGCTCCACACGTCAATGCGCATGCTTTTAATATCGGCCGCTGCGGTGGCGGTTTGCCGTTCGGCCAGCGTGGTTTTACCCTGTAGAATTTGTTCTTCTACTTCTTGCGAAGTTTGCCAAAAGAACAGGTATGGCGAAATAGTGGTACCAAGGATGGCACAGATCATGAATAGCTGGTCTTTATCGAAGTGAATGCTCGGTATAACGGCGTGGTGCAATACATTCGACCAGTCAAGGTGGGCCATTAAGGTTGAGAAAACGTAGGATAGCAGTATCAGGGCAAGCCACTTCAGATAGCGGGCATAGCGTACGTAGGGTGTAAAAATTTGCATGAACATGCTGGCCAGCGCAAAGCCGACTACCAGCAAACCGAAGTTGATCTGCGGATTCAGTAGTTGCACGGCTTTGGCCATGGCTCCCAGATCGGCCCCAATGTTTAGAGCGTTGGCGGCAAATAGCAACGTAGTACAAAGGTAGAGTAGCCGTTTGTTAAAGTGCACGCGGATGTTGCCGGCCAAGCCCCGGCCGGTGACCATGCCAATGCGGGCGCACATTTCTTGGACGGTGGCCATGAGCGGGAATGTTAGCGGTGCCAGCCACAGCAGCTGAAAGCCGTACTTGGCCCCTGCCTGGGAATAGGTGGCAATACCCGATGGGTCGTCGTCCGAGGCACCGGTTGTCAGGCCCGGCCCCAGCATGTGCCAGTAGGCGTTGGTTTTTTTGACCATTTTGTCACTAGATAGTGTGGCGCTCATCACCTGAGTGGCGACGATTGTTCTGTCTAGCAGTTCGGCTGGCGCTTCAGCACCGCGCTTTAGTAATGCTGTTTGTTTTTTCATAACAATGCTAACGCTTATTGTAACACGGTGGTAGGACTACTCTGCGCAGCTGCCGGTGCTGACGGGTGAGTTACGAGCCCCGGCCTGGCTAATGGCTGGCGTCACTTGGTCAATCGTCAGGGCATAGCCGACATTGTTATATGAGGTGGAGCGGGCAAAAATCACGCCAATCACTGAACCATCGGCGGTGACCAGTGGCCCACCGGAGTTTCCCTGCTCGACGTCGGCGGCAACTTCGTAGACGCTGCGTTCGCTGTGACCGCGGCCGTATATGTCACGTCCGGTGGCGGTAAATTGGTTGAGCACCGACGCCGGATTGGCTGTAAAGCCACCCCCGCCCGGGTAGCCGAGTACTGCCGCTGGCGTATTACGGCTGGCGGTAGTACGGTCAAGGGTTAGCGGATCGCCTGCCAAGTTGGAAACTCGTAAAATAGCCAAATCAAGTGTTGGATCGAACCAAATGGCCGTGGCGCTGTGGGTGCCCTTGCTATCTTGCACGTACTGCCGCGAAATACCTGACACCACGTGGGCATTGGTAACCACCATGTCGTCGCCGACCACAAAGCCGGAGCCGTCGACCACGCCGCCACAGCCCTGCCCTACAATTTTGACTACCGATTCACGGTCTTTACTAACGGCCGCCAGTAGCTGGCTGGAGGACGGCAAGTTAATATGCTCGGGCGGATTGGGCTCGCCGCCACTAAATACTTGCGGAAAACCGTTGGGATCAACCAGGTGCCCGAGACTGGCAATAACATCTGGCGCATAGGGTAATTGCCGGCTGAGCGCGGTGGCAATTTTTGATTGCCGCACCTGGTTCTGTAACTCATAAAATGGCAGGGTTTTAATAACACTGGCGCTGAGCCAAACGGCCAGTAGCACTGTAACAACACTAAGCACCGAGCCGAGCCCATTGTCCAAGCGGTCGGCCTTGCCCATTTTGAGCTTCCGCTTAAGCAGGGCTCCTAGGTATTCACCAATACCGAGGAACAAAAAAGCCAATCCTAGCGTCGTGGCCAGCGTAACCAGCGAACGGCTTAGTTCACTGTGCGCCAGCGACACGGTATAGGGTTGTAACAGGGCACCCAGGACCAAACCACCAAAGAAACCAATGGTTGAGAATAGTTGTTGCACGAAGCCAATTTCTCGGCCCCGGAATATAGCACTAACTATCAGCAGTAGTATGAGTACATCGACAATCATCTAGTAGCACTATAGCACGCACTAAAAAGAGGCCCCGGAGGGCCTCTTTTTAATTAAGCACGGGGCTTAATTAGTAGCGGTTACCGCCACCGCCGCCACCGAAGCTACGCTCTTCGCGTGGAGCTTGGGGACGAGCTTCGCTAATCGCAACTGGGCGACCAGCAAGGTCTTTACCGTTGAGGGTATCAACAGCTGTTTTGGCTTCTTCGTCAGTGCTCATTTCTACGAAACCGAAGCCCTTAGAGCGATTGGTTTCGCGGTCAACGATGACCTTAGCGCTTACAACTGTACCAGCTTGCTTGAAAAATTCTTCCAAGTCAGCGTCAGTAGCAGTCCAAGCTAATGAACCTACGAATAATTTATTTGCCATTTATATGTACCTCTTTCTTCGTTCTAGAGGTAAGAGATTGATCACTTAGCTGCGCCCCGTATGCCGAAATAACTTATTTAATTGCGTAGAATTCTCTGAATAGATTAACCAGCAGCTTGTTCTAGCCCCTTAATAGTGCCACAGTTGCGCGTTTGGCGCAAACATTTTATGGTTCGAGTCGCTTAGAGCATTACATCGAGGCGTACAAAACCTTCGGCATATTGGCAGCCGGCCGCTTGTCCGTGCTTTTCAGCCATGCCCGTGAACAGCTGTTTCAGACGGTCGTAATCTTGGATTTGGCTGGCGTGGGCCTTTACGGCGGCGAACTTAGTCTCTAGCGAATCGGTGATGTCTACAAAGAAGTTATGACCGGTAAAATTAGTCATGAGCACGGTTTTCACTTTATGCGGCTGGTAGCCTTCAGCGTACAGCTTGGGGAGTGCCAAATGGTCGCGGGCTAACGGATAGACTGCGTCTAGCGCTGCTTGTCCGGCAGCACGATGATCAGAGTGGTTAATGATGCCATATTCGGCATCGTAGACCATGGTCGGGTCGGTGGTAATGACTACATCCGGCTTAATGGTACGGATGACCTTGACGATTTCTTCTTTGAGAGCCATGGTGACTTCCAATTCCCCGTCAGGGTGATTCAGGAAGTGTACGCTCGTGCCACCAATCGCCTGGCAAGCGGCCTGCTGTTCGTTTTGACGAATTTTTATAATCTCTGCGCTGGTCATGTTTGGGTCGGATGACCCCTTGCCGCCATCGGTCAGTTGCAAGTAATGTACTTCGGCTCCCTGCTTAGCGAAGGCTGCCAACGTTCCACCAGCCCCAAAGTCGAGGTCATCGGGATGGGCGGCAATGCCTAAAACAATTTTGGGCTTGAGGTCAGCGAAGGTCTGCGGTTTCATGCAGCCATTGTAACACCGGCGGTCTTAGTTACAAGCCAAGGCCCGGATCGAGCTGCAGTCCGTTGTCGGGGTCGACGTCAATGATAATTGGGTCGGGCGTCAGCGGCGTGTCGACGGTTAAGTCGACAACTGGGACTGGGTCAGGAACCGGTGCTGGTAGCTCCGGGGCTGGGACAGTGACAGCTGGACTTCCACCGCCACCGCTGTCATCGCCACCGCCACCGCGGCCACCAACAATTGGCGCTACGGTTGGTGCCACAGTGTTCTCGGTAGCGGCAGTGCTGCTGTTCATGGCGGCGGCGTTGGCTGTTGACTGCACAACCTGCGTAGCGGCAAGGCTGTCGGAACTACCGGGTGTTGCTAGGCTCGGATTATTTGCTGGTGTGCCAGCGACAGCCATGCCGGGACTGGACTTGGTGCCGGTCAGGTCACTGGGTGTGCCGGGATTTGCCGGTCCGGTTTGCTGCATGGCAGTAAAAATAAGGCCAATCCACAGCGCTGCAATGGCCGCCACGGCAATCGGTAGCACGTTGCGTCCGGTGAGCTGTTCGGTAATTGAGCCAAAGCGGTCGCGCCAGGTAGGCTGCATACCCTCCTCTAGGTTGTAGTGCATGGCAAGTCTCCCTTACTGTTGCTCCAGGATACCGGTTTTACTGCTGAGCAGCAGTAACATTTTTTACTTGGCTACGAGTGCTTTATAAGATCGGCAACTGGTACCAGCTCACCGTTCACAACCAGTGAACCCTTACCGACTTTGGCGATCTGACAGCGGTTGTCATGGAAGGTCATAACTTGCTGCAGTCCATCTCTATCATGCGGATTAAGCTTATCGACAACGTGCATGTTGCTGCGCCATGGCAGCATGGCGTACGTATCATAGTGCACCAGGCCTGTTATTGGGGTGGGCGTTGGTCGTCGGGGATCAGGTAGATAGGCCTGGTGGATGTAGGCAATGATTCCATTTTCCGAAGTGAGATCATTTAGAACGGCGTGCATTCTTATTTGGTCTTCCAGTGCCAGCTCTTGGGTGACGAAGTTTGCAATAATAAAGTCGAACGGCTCTGGGTGCTCCTCTTTGAAGGCCCCCAAATCTTCGGGCACTAGAAGATCTCCCAAATGAAAGGTGACGCCAGACTCGGGCGTATAGTTCCAGGCCCCCTTTTGCTTTTTATCCATCAATGCTCGAATGGTTCCGAAGTGGGCGGGATCGTTTCGCTCACTGGGGCGTAGCCCCATAAGGGCGTACTCGGCGAAGCCAGGGTCATACTTCTGAATGTCTTCATAGTAATACGGTAAAACGTCAACGCCGACGAAGCTTTTGAACACCGGTGGCCGAGCCGCCAGGCGGTTAACGCGCTCGGTCAGTCTTGTGGGGTGTCGTTTGTTGGGCTGCTCAACAGTCACTTCGCTCATTCGAAAGTCCTGCCTGAACTGCTTCTTGTGCATGATCTGTAAGGGGCCGACCATAACGCTTGTTCCAAGGTCTAGCCCCCTCGCCCGTTCAGGAAATCGTTCTGCTACTAGCTGTGACAGGACATCGGCAGGGACGTACCTGCTTTTGGCAGGAGTGGCAGCGTTGTGAAAAGCCATACCGGTTTTGAGACCGCCTACGGTCACGCTGTCTTCACTGGTAAGATCCTCCATAAGGAGAACAACAGGATCTATCCAGTCCTCTATGCTGGTGCGGTTAGCGTCCGAGAACTCCTTACCATCTTCGGCAAAGCGTTTTCGGAAATAGTTAACGACCGATGTCCGAAACATGCTGGCTCCCGCTGGGGCTCGGATCTGACGCTTGGCAATAGTACTGTCGGCGGCGTCCTCAATGAGGTCTAGAATGGGAGTTGGTGCCGTTTTGTTTTGCTCACTTGACGCCTTCTCGGACTCATACATTATCAGAATCATGCCAATCATGGCGGCAGTCTCTGGCTCTACACCGGGTCCCGCCTCTTTCCAGCTGGCGAGCTCGGCGACCAACAGCTCCCGGGGGCTATCGTGACCTAGCTCATGCTTTTCCCCTGTACTCACGATATACCTCTATACATTTGTAAAAATAGTAACTTGATTATATACGTACGTCAACTCTCAAGGTGCGAGATTTGCAATGCTGTAGAAGCTGCCTATAATGAAACTTCATGGTACCTGAGCAGCTAGCTGTCTTTATGCAGGAAAATGGGCGTCTCGAAAACCACTCCGCTGGTCAGGTTTTTCACTCTCAAAATTTTGCTGAAACATTGTTTATGCTAAAGACTGGATACGTCAAGCGCTACCAGGTTGCCGACGACGACAACCGAGTCATTGAGCTGATTTATGGTCCTGGCCACATCTTCCCCTTGTCGCAGCTTTATAAGAAGATATTCGGTATCGAACAGAATCAACAGAACCTGATTTACGTTTACCAAGCTATGACCGATATCGAAATATACAGCATTAGCGACAGAGTAGTGGTTGAAGCTGTAGAAAAAAACCATGATCTATACGTCGATTTATTTTATGAAGCCGGGCTACGTCTGAAGTCCAACATTGAGCGGCTCGCCAGCAATGCGCTTAAAGACGAGTACAAAAAGATGGCCCATCAGCTTGTTTGCTTAGCCAATGAATTTGGGGAAGAAATCGAACATGGTGACAAAACGGGCATTAGAATAACTGTTCCGCTCAAGCCAGTCGACATGGCTGAACAGCTGAACATATCCAAGGAAGTAGCTGACGCCGTTCTAGTTAGTTTGACTAGCCGCGATCTGCTGACCGTCGATGAGGGAGACTACATCGTGGTGTTCGACATAGCTCAGCTCAAAGATCTGTACCTCTAGTATTTTTACGTTCTGGTTGCTTTGCGGCGAATCCAGCGGAACAGCTGGCGGGTCTTCATACGGACATATTCCCCGCCGAGGTAGTAGTACGGGAAGACTAAGATTACCAGGATGGTACTCGAGGCTAGGCCGAATATCAGCGTAAAGGCTAAGCCCTCCCAGAATGGGCTGGTCAGGGCTAGCGGAATGAGTGACACAATGGCCGTCAGGCTGGTGGCAATTAATGGACGGAAGCGCTCGGCAAGTGCGGCGACAGCGGCATCAATCGGCCCCATACCGGCTCGTCGAGCTTGATTGGCAAAGTCGGTTAGCAGAATGGTGTTCTTTAGGCTCAGCCCGATGAGCGCAAAGAAGCCGAGTAGTGCAAAGAAGCTAATCGGATTGTCGGTAATGAACAGGCCAAAGGCGACGCCGAACAGGCTGAACGGAATGGCCATGAAGATTAGCAGTGGTTGGAGCAGCGAACGGAACTGGATGGCAAGCAGTAAGAAGACGGCAAGCAGTACAATCGGGAACGCTAGGGCCAGTGACTTGAAGGAGTCTTGGTTTTCAGATTCCTGCCCAATATTAAAGGTAAGAGCGTCGCTGTTCATGCCGTACTGCTGCAGGCGGTCGGCGGTGAACTTGGCTTTGACGGCGTCTTCGGCCAAGGTGGTTAGCGTGGAGGTGTCGGTACCATCAAAGTTGGCGCTGACTGTCAGAATAGGCTTGCCTTCGGAGCGCTGAAAGACATCGGTGTTGCCGACGGTTACATCGGTAAACTTAGCGACTTCCCCGCTGGGTCGCTTAAGGTCTTCTTGTTTCAGGAAAGCAGCCAGGTCAGTAGCCAGCTTAGTAGCAGTGCCACGATCGTCGGCAGCAATGTTAACTGTAAAGCCGCTAGCCGGTGGGCCAACATCGACTTGATAGGCCTTCACCTGGGCGTCGACGGTGCCCTGTAGCTGCTTGTTGATGCGCTCCACAAACTGTGGCGCGGTGTCGTCGCGCTGACCGTAAGAAACCAAGTTCACGGTAAGGGTGGCCAGCTGATTATTGGCAGCGCCAAAGTACGAAGCATCAACTAAATTACTGCCCAGAATGGTCGACACTTTTTTGTCGACGGTGTCGGCAATGGCTTCGGCTTCCGGCACGGATGTACCGCTGGGGTAGGTAATGCCGATGGCGATTTGGTTGCTATCTTTGCTGGCCGGAAAAATGTTAAAGGTGACTTTGCTAAACAGCACGCCGGCACCCATGATAAACACGGCGCTGACCACTAATGCTCCAAAGCCAACTAATACTTGCTTGGCGCGGCGGCCCTTGGACCACAACATTGGTTTGCCAATGGCTTTTGCCAGGCGCTCTTCGAAGCCGGCGGCGAGCTCTACAACGTGCCCCTCTTTGCCCAGTTGCTTCTTACCGAGCAGTACAAAGCGCGCAAACAATGGAATGAAAATGAGCGCCACAATGAGGCTCACCACCAACGACGAAATAATGGTGGTTGGAATGGCTCGAATAAAGCTACCCAGGATGCCCGATACAAATAGCAACGGTGCAAAACTAAAGGCGGCCGTAAGCGTGGCGGCCAACATGGCCCGGCTCACTTTGCGGCTAGCTTCGGCCACCACGGCTCTGGCGGTGGTGTGTTTACGTCTGGCGGCGTCAAGGGCCTCAACCATAATAATGGTGTCGTCCACAATCAGTGACAGGCCCAAAATGAGGGCGAACAAAGTAATGACATTCAGCGAGTAGCCGGTCAGGAATAGCACGCCGATGGCAATTGCCAGCACGGTAACCATTGAGATGACGGTGATGAGTGAAGCACGGAGGGCAATCACGATGGCACCAATAATAAGTACGGCAATTAAGCCTTCCAGCAGTACGCGTTGTAGTTCGCTAACGCTTTCCTCGATCGATGGCGCAAAGCTGGCGCTAATGGCCGTGTCGATATTCTTGAAGCCGGGTTGCTGTTCGAGGCCGTCGAGCGCTTTTTGGATTTGCTCGTCCAGCTCAATAACGTCGGCATTTTTAATGCCGCTGACGCCAATGATGACGGAGTTGTTAAACGTCGGCCTGCCCTGTTCTGAGTCACCGTAGCGATCAAAGGTACGCTGCACCTCGGTGCTAGTACCGCTGACATCACTAACACTCGTAAATGGTGACTGTACAAAGAAGTTCGCCACCTGGGCACCCTTGTGCTGGTTTAAGTAGACTACCGCTTGGTCGGCTAGCTCCGTAAGCTCAGCTGTGGAGCGGGTTTGGTTTTTGTCGAATAGCGAAACGCTGGCATCAATCTTTTCGAGCGAACCGCCAGTAGCCCCAAAGTATGGTGCAGCAAATTCAAACTTGGCGTCTTTTGGCACGTTCGGCGAAGCAGCGATAGCTTTTTCGAGATCTTTTTTAGCCTTGGTAGTGTCGACCGATTCTTCGTATTGCACGGTGGTTTGCATGAAGTTGTCTTGGCTGGTTGTTAGCACACTACTAACGCCGGCTTGTTTCAGAGCGATGTCGGATACTGGTTTGCCTAGTTGGCTGTCAACGGTGGCAGCATCGTGAGCGTAGGTGCCGCTGGTAATAACAATTGGAATATTAATGCTGGGGAAACCTTCGCGTTTCATGAAGGTGGTGTAGCTCAGAATGCCAAAGACTAGCACCACGAGCCACAGCGAAACGCTCAGCCAGGGGCGGTCAAAAAAGAACAGGCTCAGTCGCGGTAAAAGTTTGTCGGTCGGTTTGGAATTTGGTGTGGTTGTTTTAGGCATACGGCTAGTATAGCAATAAGTTATTAACTAGTACGCAAGGCGACGGGTAGAGTAGAGCCCTGCCTATTGGTATTCGGGGTTGTCGCTCTTAGCGTTGGTGACATGTTCCCAATCTTCGGTTGTGTTGCCGACTGCCGGGATGCCGCCATTAGCTTTAAGCATGCTAGCGGTGTGCATTAAGTTCCAGGCCATGAAGGTCGCGTTGCGATTGGTGAAGTCGTTGTTGTAGCCCATGGGAGTTTTGCCGTCGCCAATTGGCTGGCCGTCCCACTCGGTATCGCCGTAGCTCGGGCCGGGACCGGCTTCGCCAATCCAGCCGCAATCGGCTTGCGGGGGCACCATGTAACCGATGTGCTGCAGAGCGTACAAAATGTCCATGGCGCAGTGCTTAATGCCGTCTTCGTTGCCGGTTATAATGCAGCCGCCAGCTTTGCCGTAGTACCGGTACTGACCTTTATCGTTGCGGTCACCGCTATAGGCATACATACGCTCAATAACTTGGGTAGCGACGCTCGACTTTACGCCCAGCCAAATTGGCGTACCAATCACCAGTATGTCGGCGGCCATAATCTTTTTTTGAATGCTGGGCCAGTCGTCTTTTTGGCCTTCATCGGCCCCGTCTTTAATCATGCCGAAGGCTATGGCGTGGTCAAGCGCATAGATTTGCTCCACGGCTACGCCCTGGCTTGTCATAATATGTGCCACTTTATCCATGAGTCGTTGGGTGTGCGACTGGGACTTATCTTTTTTAATTGAACAGTTAATAAAGAGTGCTTTGAGACCGGTAAAGTCTGGTGTTTGTGCCATACATGCTCCCCTCGCTTAGCAATATATTGTGCCTAAGTTAAGTATACTAGTAGCCACATGAACAAACTACAAATTCCTAGCGGTACCTGGCACAAATTGCCGGCCGATTTACGAAAAGCGTTGACCGCTGACACCAAAGCGCTAGCCGCCTGGAACGACATTACACCGCTGGCCCGCAACGAATGGATTTGCTGGGTGGAGTCGGCCAAACTTTTTGAAACCAGAGACCGCAGAGTTATGCGGACGCACACAGAACTAGCCGAGGGCAAGCGCCGACCATGCTGCTGGGCTGGTTGTATCCACCGCCAGAAGACTGGCAAGTGGCCGCTAGCCTAGGAACTCACCTATCTTCGAATTTACCTCATTGATAACCTGAGGGTGCAGTGGGCGAACTTAGAACTTTTGACCCCAAACTAAACCTTGAAAAAGTATCAAAACTTGGGTTGGGGACAGAGTAGAGATTGGCATGGAGAGCGCGGTGGGTGACCGACAGGTCAAGTTGCAATCTGTCGGTCACCCACGAAGGGCATGTCAGCCGATGACCAGGAGGCCGTCACCCTCGAGCGTCCAGACTGGACAGTCCAGTCCTGCCAGAGCGCTGCCCATCCAATCAAGTGGGTGGTACTGGTCCACGACGTCACTGCCGAGCAGCACGGAGTGAAGACCGTCGTAGGCCTGGAGGTGCTGCGCGGCCATCGACTGGGTGAGTCCTATGGACGCTTCGTCCTCCTCCTGGGTGGAACCGTGCATCGCCAGATGCAGCTCGTGCTCCTTCTGCTCGGGAGTCGCGTACAGCCTCCACAGGCTCTCGGAGTCGAGGAAGAACTCGTCGGCACTGAGCCGGACGATCTTGGGCAGGTGGCCCTCGTGCAGCACCAGGATGCGGAGCTCCTGGTATTGGTCGCGGGTGACTTCGCCAATGACAAGAATGATCTTGTGCATGGTGAGCTTCCCTTCTTTCCGTGCTCGTAGTCAATACTTTTGACTAGGCAAAGAACCTACTTCTTTAAATAAGCTCTTTGCCTGTCAAAAGTCTCTCTACTCTGTAATGTGCATCAAGGGGCTAAACCCCGGTGAGACGAGTACATATTAGCATAAAACTGTGAAATGTCAATAATGTGACCCCTGGGGCGTACCCCGAACTGGAGGATCTTTTAGTTACGATTTGCCGTCTAGGTACTTACCGGCAATGCTGAGCGCAAAAGATGGCAGGATAATAAACACATTTATGAAAAGAAGTCGTATAAATATTTGGCTTAGATTGGAGTCTGGCTTGTCGGGACCTGAGGCCGTTAGTACTACTAATATTCCTATAATACCGAATGTGATAGAAGCGAAGATAAATATTCGCGTTGCTATTTTTTGCATGCTTCTAGTGTACCAAGCATAGTGGTCTGGAACTATTTTAAGGAGTTGAATGAGACACTTAGTTAACTATTTTGACTACGGTGCCGATTTCGCTCCATTTGTAGAGCCAAGTAGAAGCTTTATCGGGTAGTTCTACGCATCCATGCGATGCATTGACGCTATTTGAGCTAATCTTCCCAAAATCATCCTGCTGTCGCCATTCTGCATCGTGAAAGCCGTAGGCACCGTACTGGTTATACAAAAACGGCATCCAGTAGTCTACGTGCTCATTCCAACTGCCCTTATTGTCCGAACCTTTGAGATCTCGGTCGGTTTGCTTGGCATAAATCTCGTAGGTCCCAATTGGCGTAAGATTGACAGCATTGCCCACATAGCCAGTAATAACTGGTGATATGTACTGTTGCTTGTTGCCTTCACAGGCCCATAGATGGCGTTTGGCTACACTCACAATCACTGTCTTAGTCTTTTCGCCCGCACAGTAATTAAGTGATGCCAGCGTTAACTCGGAGTTGTGAACGACTGGCTTGTACGATTGTCCGTACAGCCAATATCCTCCAACCGCCACGCAGGCAACCAACACTACTAGGGTTTTGTATTTCATAGGACTAGTCGTCTAGCAGAATGTAGAACCACCCGCGCTTCTTTTTCTTCTTTTTGCCCTTCTTCTTGTCATTTTCTTCGTCATGCTTGCCGTGACCATGCCCGTCTTCACTACTATGCAGATCTCGAAAGCCACTAAGTGACTCACTAGCATCGGTCGCATCATGCAGATTGTGATCGTGCATGCAGGCCATTTCCATTTGTGTTGCCATAGCCCTAAAGTCAACAAAGTTGCGGTACGTTTCAGAACTGCCTTCCGCGACAATGACTTCCATGCGGCGGACTTTTTCCTCCAGGGCTATTTCTTCGTCACTAATAACGCCCTTCATGGCTTCTTGAAAGGCGGCATTAATGTCAAAGCTGCCCTCAAGTGAGAAGACATCATCGACCATAGCAGGGGCTGCTTCGGCGCTTTTCATGCAATGAGTCTCCGAATGTCATCAATGCCGCGAGGGTTAGCATTGCTGAGGGCTTCAAAGCCGAGCCCCTGCACGACCAGTAGCGCGTTATGTTGTGTAGCCGATTCTGGTTGGCCGCTTTGCTCGTCCTGCATGCCGCGGTGCCAGAGTAGCATGGCGCTACCTTCTTCGATTTGCTGTTTAGAAATTGTAATGGTGGCTTGCGGGATATCGTTACCAAACAAGCGATTCGATACCTCAGTCGTGACTGAGCTGCTACGCTGTTGTCGCCAAGCGTGATTAACGTGCTCACCAGAACGCCAAGCTTGTTGCACTGCAGGATCGCTGCCGGCGGCGAGCAATGTAGCAAAGTGCTCAACTTCGACGCCGTCATTAGACTGACGGCCGTGATCACCGATGCCCGCTGTTTCAGCTTGCCCGGCAGCGGAAAGTATTACAGATGCACCGTAACGAACTTGTTGACGGTAAGGCTGCTTTAAAACATGCAAGCGCAGTGCATTGTGCTTGAAGCCGTCTTCGCTGACTACTGCTGGATAAAATACCGAGGTGCCAGTCTCGACCATGGCCGAGGGTACCAATACAAGGTAGCCAGGCAATACGGTCGCAGCTTCATCGAAGCGACCAGCATTATGTTTACTCAGCGGTATATAGAGACCATCTAGTTTGGGGTGTGGCACTGACTCAAGTAGGTCACGTGCTCGATCCCGAACGGATTCCACGCGTCCGGCTACCTGTTGGCTGGCAAAATCGCCATCCAGTCCGGTGTCGCGTTCTTGTAGCAAGAAATCATTGGTTCGCGCTATGGCGTCTTCGGCGTGTGATTGGGTGAATACTTCTGTCATGCCTCTACACTACGGCGGAGTGAAAAACATTGCAATTCTGTTGCAAATTGGAGTAAAGTTGAAACATGCCAATTGATGAACTTGCCAAGCTTAGGTTGATTCTGAAGAATCAAGGCCACCAAATTACCAAAGCTCGTGAAGCTACTTTCAGGCTTCTTCTTCACTCTGAGCCGCAATCACTTAATGAAATTTTAATGAAGGCCGACGGCCAAGTCGATCGCGTGACAATCTATCGAAACATTGATCTGTTTGAAAAACTTGGTATTGCCCACCGTATCTATATCGGCTGGAAGTATAAAATCGAGCTGTCAGATGAATTTACCGGACACCACCACCACCTGAGCTGCCTGCGCTGCGGCAAGGTTATTGATATTGAAGACGAAACCCACATTGACGAGTTTATCCAGGATGTGGCAAAGAAGTTCGGCTTTCAGCCACGCCGTCACCAGTTCGAGGTGGATGGGTACTGCCAAGACTGTCAATCTAACGAATAATATCTCGACCTTTTCAGCCCTTAACTATAGCAAGACAAAAAGACTTCCTAAGAAGTCTTTTTGGGCCGGTGAACCATTCGGACTAGCTTTGGCGTACAGCTCGGCTCACAACGATAGGGGAAGTCATAACCGTAATAAAGCGAGATTTAACGGTGGGTCTGGACGTATCCTAGACGTCGCCGGGAGAACGAAATCCAGACAAGGCAAGCCTTGGATACCGTGCAATATCTGGGTTGAACAATTCCTTCTGTACCCTGTTCTCTTCATATGCCATAAGAACTGGCTCAGACGCGAAGCGACGCGCACGACGTGGCTTATACATCTTTATAGTGCTTACATCTAATCCTTCTGGGTCATTCAATGCTTCTAGGAGTTCATCATTAGCGTCCCCTATCTCTACCTCGCCCTTAAGACTAAGCGTACCTCCTAATAGCCAGATGGATTTAAAGCGCCTTCCATCATAACCGAGCACTACACTACTTGAAAAGTCAGGCTTATAGACGGCTTCAAGCACAGGCTTCATAGCCCAACCTGTAAAGTCTCCGAGGTACCTCGCATTACCAGGGCCGTTTTCATCGTAGTATTTGCCGGTGCCCTGGCGTTCACCTTCAAAAACCTTTATTGCATCTACCGCTAACAATAGTTCAGGGTGCTCTTCGTTAGCATTTAGCCGAGCTAGGTAGTCGTTTATTCCTTCTGTTGGAGCTGAGAGTACTGCATCGCACTCGGCAAATCGTCTCATATGTATCCTCTGCAGTTAGATTGTCAATATTTATACGCTTTTGATGCAAGAGTGCAAGCGTAATCAAAACAAAAAGACTTCCGTTCGCACAGCGGCGGAGCAGGAGTCTTTTAAGCATTAGCGTAATGACTCACAACGATAGAGGAAATTATAACTGTGATAAAACGAGATATGCTTGCTAAAATAGGAATGAAACTAAATGTTTACTAAGGGGAATAATCTAATGGCGACTATCAATCCTTACATTAACTTCAACGGAAATGCCGAAGAAGCCTTCAATTTTTACAAATCGGTGTTTGGTGGGGAGTTCGCAAGCATAGTGCGCTTCAAAGATCTTGAAAGTTCAGAGTTCCCTGTCCCAGAAAGCGAAGCAGATAAAATCATGCGTATTACGTTGCCTATTGGTGGAAATACTTTAATAGCCAATGATGTTCCTGAAAGTATGGGTCCAGTAAATGAAAATGAAAACAGGTCTAAAATATCGGTCTACGCCGAAAGTCGTCCAGAAGCTGACAGCATATTCAACGGACTTACTGTAGGCGGAACGATTGAAGTGCCTATGGGCGATAGCCCCTGGGATACGTATTTTGGGATGTTTAGAGACAAATTTGGTATTGAGTGGACGGTGGAGTTTGAGCCGAATGGAGATGAGCATTCGAGCTAGTCATTGGTTATAAGGAATACCGCAGCCTCGTCTGCATCGATCTGCTCAAAGTCGAAGCGGAGGGTTTTAAGCCCGTGGCCGAACGCTTCCTTGATATCCCCATCTGTCATGTGGTTGCCGAGTGCGTCGGAGCATAACAGTTTACTCATGTGTATTGCGCCGCCGTTCTGACGGATTAGGGCTTCCATGAGGTCGCCGTGGTGTTCTAGGCGATCGTCGGGGCTTAGGAACCTTGAAGTTTCGATCATTAGGTCTAAGTATGAATATTTGTTCTTAGGTTGCAAGCATAAGGACGTCACAACTGCCGCAAGGGATAGACATCTATAACGACTTCTTCGTATGGATGGACTTCTTTGATGATTTCAATGATTTGGGGTACTTGGTCTTTGTCGCGGGTTACACATAATCAAGGAGGCGCTGGCATAATTTACAAAGGTATTAATTTATGGTATTTTAATCAAAATGTCCGAATATCCCGCCACCGCTGCCTATAGAACTCCGACTGTCTTTTCAGGTGACTTGGAGACGCCATTCTGGGACATGGGTATGGCCGACTGGAGTACAAATGAGCGCAAAGACTTTTTTGCAAACACAGAGCTGGTGCTGGATATTGGATCCGGCTTTGAAGGTATTGCGCGCTCTATACACGCGTTATTCGAAGACGATTCGGAGAAGCCTAAGGTCATAAACTTAAACCCTCAATTCGCCGACTGGGCTTACAACTCGTCTAATGTAAAAGAGTATAAAGCAAGTCGGTATTCTATCGGGTATTGAAGAAACTATGGAAATGGAGGGCGAGGGCTACACAAGCTACGTCGCAAGTCGTGTCGCAGCCGCAGGACTAGCACAGAGGCTGCCGTTCCGTAATGCTAGCTTCGACCGAGTTACATCTACATGGGCGTTTCCGACATGTCTTTATGACTGTGGCGGCAGTAATGGTGCACACGTTGACGGCTATTCAGAAATACTGCGAGTATTAAAACCCGGAGGCATGGCCCGCCTAGGCCCGTTGCGAAGCCTACGGCAAATCGAGCATACCGACACAATTCTAAGAGAACTGGAAAACGGTGTTGGCTTTAGTTTTACATTCCCCTCAGTTAACAGTACCGCCAAGGCAATTGAGCTCGTTCGCGTTTAAAATAAAAGCATTAGCCCTAAACTCTGTAAACTTGAATCTAATGTTGGCTCCCGCTTCTGGTCTCGAACCGC
Organism: Candidatus Saccharimonadota bacterium; assembly: GCA_028286405.1. Lineage (GTDB taxonomy): Bacteria > Patescibacteriota > Saccharimonadia > Saccharimonadales > UBA4665 > JAGQNO01. The sequence goes on along the minus strand of JAQBRP010000008.1, from coordinate 20,790 downwards.
TTACGGGGTTGGATGAGACATATATGAACATAGAATCAGTAAACTGTAGTATATTTAAACCATAAGCTAAAAAGGAAACAACCGACATGGGTCATATACGAGCATATATAAGACGTGGATCTTTTCTTGTGGCAACTATGCTTTTCGCCACCTTCGTCACCGCTCCGTCGGTGTTGGCTGCCGTGACAGTATCTGAGTACACGCTTCCGTCTTCGACTTCTGAGCCCGATGGAATTGCTGCTGGCCCAGATGGTAACCTATGGTATGTAGAGAACGATAGCAATAGGATTAGCAAGATTACTACCAGCGGTGCGGTAACTCAATATGATATCCCTAGTCCAACTAGTGGCACACAAAATATCACCGCCGGCCCGGATGGCAACCTGTGGTTTGCGGAGCAGATCCCTAACAAAATTGGTAAGATAACACCCAGCGGGACGATTACGGAATATACTGTCACCACGTCAAACAGCCTGCCCTCCTTTCTCGCAGCAGGCCCGGATGGTAACGTGTGGTTTACGGAGCAGGTATCAAACAAAATTGGAAAAATTACGCCTACAGGTACCATAACCGAGTATCTCGTTCCTGGTCCAAATATTTCGTTAAGCGGTATCACCGCCGGTCCGGACGGCAACCTGTGGTTTACGGAGACTGATACCAATAAAATCGGTAAAATCACTACGAGCGGTACGATTACCGAGTATGATCTTGCGTCAGGGAGCTATCCGTACGGTATAGCCGCCGGCCCGGACGGCAATGTCTGGTTCACGGAAGTCATTAGTAATAAGATCGGCCAGATTACCCCTTCCGGTACAATTACCGAGTATAGTGTGCCTACTGCAATGAGCAGCCCGATTCACATTACCGCCGGCCCGGATAATAATATGTGGTTCACAGAAAATACGGCCCACCAAATCGGCGTCGTAAGAGGTCTAAATATCATCAGTAATTCATCTGGTAATTTATCCGGTGGCGCAGGACAAACCATAATTGCCCCGAAAACCGGTCATGGCGCACCTAGTAAGCATGATCCCATTGCTACGGCGATTGCGCTAACTGGCATAGTGTCAATGGGCGCAGGGTTGGGGCTAATTTACAAAAAACAGCGTAAACACTACTAACATTAATTTTTTACAAGGCTCGCAAAGACTACCAGCCGCTCACTAAAATCGTTTGTTCCCTTTATAACCTTTCCGCTACAGGTCATAAGATTAAGACCGGGGACTTTGGGGTTCACGGGTGCAAGCACGGCGTTCATATCTACTTGGTCGGCAGGGTATGTTTTAGTTGAGCTTACTTCGTAGAGAAATAACTGATCGTCGCCACGCTGAATAGTAATGCGATCTCCTGGCTTTAAGTTCTTAAGATTATAAAAAATGCCAGTAGCCTCCCAGCTCGAGACGTGACCAAAAATAAACATCGCTCCCTGCTCACCCGGCTTAGAACTTCCGGTATACCAGGCAGTGTCATAAAGATTGTCCGGTTCGGCAATTCGATTATTATCCGCTAGCCCTAGGTGTTTGATTCGTGTTTTTGTAACGCCAATTGACTGTATGGTTATGAATTTTGGTAGGCTGGAAGCGACTTTATAGTTAGAGATATCGTCGGGGCTTGACCGGATTGAGGACGGTTCGGTTTGGCTTGAGGGAGCACGCGCTGTGGTTTGGTCGCTGGCTGGGGCTCCTCCAGGCTGCCCAAAAAGTAAGAACGCACTCCATGTTAGCATGCCTAGGCCGCCCACAATAAGCACAGCTGACAGTATAAAGGTGGCTTTCTTCGATAAATGCCTCATATGCATTAACTATAGCAAAAGAGATATTTTGCCCTTACTCATAATGCTTATGCTTGGCTCCCCTCGATTGGATTGATTGGAACCAAATGCTACTCGAGCTTAGAAAATTTGGGGGCTTGATCGCATCTTGTAAATAATGATTGCCGACAAAAGCATGTTAATTATGACGATATAAACGGCGTAAGTTAGACTGACCCAGTTGTAGGATGTTAACGCGAAGATCGCAAATATTCCACCAAGTCCTGCCAGTGCGTAGGTGGACCATGTTTCTTCACTGGGCATTTTCCATGAATGCCGAATCGTTGGTAGCGCGCCAATGAAGTCAATCGTGACGCTCGCGAGTACGCCCGCGGTTGGCGAGTCGAAGAGCTGCCATAACACGATGCCCACAATTGCACTCACCTGGCAGACAACATCAAAGCGGGTGTATTTAACATAACCGTATCTTAAACCCAGCACAACAATAATCGCCGTTTCTAACACGGCTGAACCAGTGAATATGGCCGTTGTGTATTCGCCAGCATTAATTGCAGCCGCTGTTGCGATACCGGTAAGCAACGTCCAGGTTATCCAGGATACTATGTTTGGACGGCTACTTCCCTTTAGGATGTCGCGTGCATATGGAATGACTGAACCAACGGTAACAACCGTCGCAAGGATGAGCCAGAAAGTTTGCATATGCTAACTATATAACAAAAAGACTTCCGAAGAAGTCTTTTAAGCATAAGCCTCTTGGCTCACTACAATACGGTCAGTAACTCCTAGGTCTGATTATGAATTTAAGTAGTTGTGCAAGTTTTCGACAACTCGCTTGCCACGGCGTTCGTTTGACTCGTAAGTATCACCTGCTACTGATCTGGAAAATATGACTCGCGGTAAATCTTGATAGGCTTGGTAGTTTTGTTCACTGGCTGACATATCAAACAGGGCGAAGTTGTCGTCCTGGGCTATCCAATTATAAAATGACGGCTTATCAAAGGGATTGCCACCACACGCTTGCACGAGAATGCTTCCGGCCTTCATCGCCGTAAACTCGGCTTCGCCCAGCACCTCGACATTTGTGGGGGTGCAGAGCATAACGATCTCGCTTGTTTGTAATAGCTCGTTCTTTTCCAAGTACGCTATACCTTTGTCTTCCCAATCCTGCTTACGGTGAGGGCTAAAATAAACGACATCCATTTTGTATGCCAGTGCCATGTGCGCCATAGCTTTGCCGACTGCTCCGAGACCGATGATGCCAATGCGGCGTCCGACGAGTTCGTGTTGCTCGCCGGGCTTCCACTGGTATTCGCCTAGCCCTCGAGACAGACTTACAAGCTGCATGAAAAAGAACTCGGCCACTGACTCCTTGTCGCCCGAGACGATATTGCTAAAGGCAATGCCCCGCCGATCGAGTTCGTCCAAATCGATGTTTGCGGTGGAAGTACCGCATAGCCCAACATATTTGAGTTGCGGGCAAGCGTCTAAGTAGGTTGTGTCTATCATGTCCCAGGGAGTCACGAGGGCTATGTCGGCTGTGCCTGTGCGGGTAATGCGTTCGGCTTCTGGGCAGCGTTCCCATGGGAACAATACTTCATTGCTGGCAAGCGCTTGAATTTCGGCTTTGGTGTCGGGCAGGAATCGGTAGTCGAGGACAGCTATTTCATTCATGGGTTAACTATAGCAAAGTGCTCAGTAGTTCAGGGAACTCATCGGTTCCTAGATCGTTTCGGCAGAAGTGACCTTTGTCGGCATACTGGTGGATGTCTAGATCGTGCACCTTACCCTTTAGGATTTCGACGGTTTTAACAACACTTGGATCATCGTCACTCGATATAAATACCGATACGCCTTTTGTTCGGCTTGGAAAGTCTGGGTCGATGTCGAACTCGAAGAAGTCGGCGGTGTCAGACACTTCGTAGTTGTCGGGGTTAATCCAAGGCGCAACTAGCACTACTTTGCCAACCTGCAATTCCTTGTGTTCGCTCAGGTAGCGTACTAGGAATCCGCCGCCGCAGCTATGCCCAACTAATAATGTGTCAGATGTAATATCAAAGCGCTCAAACTCTTTCTTCCATTCGTTATATCGAGGTCTGAATGGAAATGGCGGCTCTATTGAAACTGCGTGGATGTCCTTTAGAATTAGTTGGCGCTTGAGCCAGCTAAACCAGTGGTCTTCACTGTTGCTGGGGAGGGCTGGGGCGTAATGCTCTTCTTTATCTGGGCGGCCGGGGACTAGGATTGCGTTGCTCATAACTTAACTATAGCAAACCCAACAAAACGGCCTGACTTCCGTCGGCTAACGTCGGATCGGTATCAAAGTCGTCCAGCAGTCCAAAATCGTGCAGAATGGTCGGGATACCCCATAGAATATAATCACCAGTTTTTATAGTACTAATGTCGAACCATTTGTACTCGTGGTGCTCTTCGGGATCGATAACGATAGTAACAGAGCCTTGGATGATAGACCTAAAACTAGTCATATGTACGGCCCCATGTGGCATTCGAATCTCATGTGTGCCTAGCTCTTCAATCTCGTCAAGTTGTAATCCTGTCTCTTCACGCACTTCCCGTATGACTGCAGCCTTCGGTTCTTCGCCATGTTCAATACGGCCACCGGCCGTTCCCCACTTCCCACCGCCGAGGTCATCTGAATGGCGCTGCAATAGTAACACCTCACCTGTTTCGTTAAAAATGAAGCAGCACGCTATGCGGATAATCTTCTTGTCACCCCAGGCCTTTAGTCGATCTGTCATGGACTAACTATAGCAAACAGACATTGGTCTACCAGAGTGCTCATGCTTGCAATGTGGTACAAATGACGATAATATCAGCAAAATGTCCAATCATGATCTGCCACGAGGATTCGTTGCACTCCCAGAAGCCGTTAAGTTAACTGACACAGTTAGCATTGACTCGCTTGGGCTGCCGGTTGGCTTTGACGAAGAGCGGCTAGGCGTAAACGTACGGGGTCTAGACGGTGTTAGACGTCTCATTAGCGCCGATGTCCTGCGCATTACCTGTGAATCAAGCACTTCCCTGACGCCTATATTCAGCGGCTCCGTACATGAAGACGGATCACTTGCAGCCAGCTCAACGGCAAGCGCGGAAAAGCGAGCGTCGTCGAGCGGTGGCGTAGCGGCAAAAACGGCAAGCGTAAAAATGGATAGTGCAACCTTCGACGAGCAGTACCCTGACCTTGTGCGCCAAGTGCGCTCCCCAAGTGCCAGGGCAACACTGCTTAACAAGGCTATTCGACCTGGCCTTTCTGAGGCAGCCTTGAAGTCGCTAGAAATTAATAGTTTATTTTGGGCGGGCTACACTGCTTCGGTGCTCGCTGTCGCAAACGCCGCCGCATTTTCTGATGGATTCACCCCAGGCGATGTGCCGTTCATGGTAGGTATTAATCCATTCTTATGGATGCTATATGCCAGGGAGTCTGGTAAAAAACTTAGCCTTTTACCGTTCTGGCCGGTAGACAGATATGCTATCGCTTCTGGTAAGATAGCCACCACAAAGTTTTTTGGCGAAATTACAGAGTGATAGCCTGGTTGCAGTGGTCTGCTGTAGGTATCTCGCGGGCTAACATAGGAACGCCCAAATAATCATGAGCTGCCTAGAGTCGCTCAACTGTTTCCTGGTCCGCAGACCACGGTGATGTCTGAATAAGTAGCATTTTGAGCTGACCGCCAAAGGTGTATTTTGTTTTGGGCGGTATTACTACTAGGTCGCCAGTGCTGACGGCTTGCTTCTCGTCGTTCAGAATAAAATATCCATTGCCTGCTATGACGTAGTAATTAAACTCAACTTCGTTTTGTGTTAGGGCGACGGTTAGCTTGTCGGTACACTCAATAATCAGGTGGCCGCTTGTTTTGCTGTTTGTGCCGAATGATTTGCCATCGTGGCCATCGCGGTCCTTGAAGATGTAGTCGGTTGGTTCGTGGAAGATGTATTGCATGGGTTAACTATAGCAAACTGCTGAGACCGCACCCCCGCCTAGGCTATCGTTCCAGTGCCTTCTTGAGCGGGTCGAAGTAGTAGTCTTGCCAGTCGGCTTCGTCCTTCTTGATGTCGTCGTGCTCACCGCTGTGAGTTAAGTGTACCTCGGTGGTTGTTGTATTTGGCGAAAAGAATTTAAAAGTGACTTTGTAGAGCTTGGTCGGATCGTCGTGGCCGTACCAATCTTGTTTTAGAAGCATCATGGGGATGACTTCGGTGTTGGTGCCGTGAATGTCGCCGTTCCAGTAACTGAATTCACCACCGTCGGTGGGGTTCATTTTGGCGGGGCCAGCGCCCCATTGTTCGGCGCCTTCGGCAGTCGTGAGCGCCCACCAGACCTTGTCTATGGGTGCGTTAATTATGTGGGTTTGGTCGATTTGGGCCATGGGTTAACTATATCAGCATGCGCTAAGCATGTTTCACTGTAAGTTCCTTTGGCATCGTGGTAATTTATATTCATGGTTGGAAACCTCGAGCATAAAATTAAAGAACTAGACTATTTGCTCGTTGATGCGGTTAAAAACTATCAAAGCCCTGAGCGGTTCTTCACATATTCCCACTCACTCATTCAAGCGTGCCGTAACCTCACATTTGCAGTTCAGTCGAATAAAAAAGAAATCCCGAATTTTGACACTTGGTACCTGCCATGGCGAGAAACCATGAAGGCCGATCCGTACATGAAGTGGCTACACGCAAAAAGAACCAAGGTGGTACATGAAGATGTAATTGCCTCAGAAAGTTACGCCTCACTCATTACGTTGACAGATTATGCAAGGGTTATTTTCGAGGCACATTACGATTATAGGACTAGTACGGACGATGTGATTGCGAATGCTAAACAACAAATTATAGATAAACCAGAACTGTCATATGCAACCATGGAGGTTGAAAGAATGTACAGGGTAGATGTAGAAGGAAAATCGGATGAATTAATCCATGTCTTAATTCACGTTTTTCAGTTCCTTTGTATGCTTGTGAGTGACCTGGAGATATACCTAGATAGAAAAGACGGCTATCAGGGTCCTCCGCTGAATCTTGGCAACGATATCGAGAATGATTTAAGCTACGACGATTCATTTCGCTTTGCCAGGTTCAAGTTTAGATCAGGTGAGTCGGTTGGAGGAAGTATTGTCCCGATCGTAAGAGATGACAAGATGGTGCAGCTGGCTCGCGAAAGATACGGTGAGGTTGCAGAGACTATTTCAAGCGAAAATGTTAACGAGGCAGCTAAGTCACTTTTTAGAATTGCTAAGTTTATGATCCAAAAGGACGGAAGCTATCTATCGATGGCATTCGTGCATACGTCGACCGGGTTCAATCCATTAGCGGCCGTTTTTAGGGATAGGTCAGAAAAAATTTTGTTTTCTCATCAACTTGCTGCATACGTTAATGAACTCTCAGGTGATGCAGTCATTTTTATTGCCGAAACGTGGACAATTACAGATGTAAAAAAGTGGGATAAAAGAATTAAAGAAGGAAAAGAAATAGGCGGCATGAGAAACAAGAAAGAGGCACTTAGTCTAATGATGCTAGGAAAAGATGGGACAAGTCTAGGTATCACAGCTGCTTTCACCAGGGTTGACGGCCAAATCGTTTTTGATGAAGAAAATGTTGATTACCCCTCACCCGAAGAAATGGGGTTTTTTATTCCGGTCTACGCCATGTGGAATGATGAATTAAAGTCTCAGCAAAAAAAGGTATGATCATGGTTTAGGGTTCAGGCTCAGTTAGCTTCGGTTGCTAGGTCGCTTCGCCCTGTCGCAAAGTAGTGCTCGAAACTAGATTCTGCGCGCATCCTCGCTCTACCGCACCAGAATGCAAAGCATCTGGTTCTTGTGACCAACGGACGAAACAAATGAAAAAGGCCTAGCATTGCTAGGCCTTTTTCATTTGCTCACCACAATAGAGGAAGTTATAACTGCAATAAAGCTAGACCCGACTAGCATTTCAAGCTATGCGTCAGAATCAAGGCGGTCGACCACGGCTACTTCATGGCCTTGCAGTTCACGGAGCATTTGCACTTGATGAGCCCAGGCCCGTATTACAAAATCATGCATGTCGATATTAGGTATTGGTGACTCTGGAGCGTCTTGCCTCCATGCCCACGATTCCGTTCTTGGCGGTTCTTGCTGCTGGTCTGCAAAAAAATATTCAGCTGCTCCAGTCCACTCTAGGGCAGTCAGCTCGTCATCGCTTAAAGGCGGTTCAACGTTGAAGCCTATTTTCTTCTCGTCTTTCCAAAGTTCAATTGTAGTAGTCTTTTCAGGCGTATTCATAAAAATAAAATATCACAAAAGCGGTATTTAGTCAAAAACTTGGCTCCGGCTGCTGGGTCGCTACGCTCTGCCGCTGTGGTGTGCTCGAAGCTAGCTTCTGCGCGCGTCCTCGCTCTACCGAACCAGAATGCCCATGGCATCTGGTTCCTTGACCAACATCCGAAAACAAAGTAAAAGACCCTCCTGTGGAGGGTCTTTTACTTTGGCTCACTACAGTAGAGGAAGTTATAACTGCGATTAAACTAGATCTTCATCAGTCTCAATCATATCGTTCATGAAAGCAGGAAATTCTTCGTTTAGATGCGGTTTCCCCAACTTGGAAATAAGATTTAACTTGTACTGATGAACGTTTTCTTCTGTGTCCCAGATTTCATGGAATATGAATTCATTTTTATTGCTCAGATTCTGGTAAAGAGAGAATAGTTTGCAACCAGAAAGCTTAAGTGCTTCTGGGATGAGTGTTTTATCCGCTAGTCTCTGGAATGCGGATATTTTGTTGTGTTTAATCGAGACCTTATAAATGATTAGCATAGACTCATCATACCCCAAAATAAAAACAGAGACTTTCGTCTCTGTAATTTTGGTTCTAACTTTGGCTCCCCCTAGTGGGCGAACTTCGCAACTGTGAATATGATGGCAGCAACTATGTTAATAGTTTTGAGATTAATGCCCGTACCCCTGAGTACTTAGCCTTTTTGGGAGAGCCCAAGACTGGTTTTGAAGTTTCCGAAGGCGTCGCTAACGACTGAAGGTAAGGTATCGGCAAGTCAGATTCCAGCGAGGCTCTCTCTTCCTCGGTGCGGATACACTCACCTGGATTCTCAGCGTAGAAAGTGGCTATTCTTGAGCGGGTAGTCTGGACTGATGCAATTGCTCGGACAGAACAACTACCCACACTGCAGCCGATCCGCGCAAATTTGTCTTCTTCACCTTCCAGAAAGTAGTATTCCCGTTCTTCGTCTGTAGGGGCCTCTGCAAGCTCATTTGTCAGCTTGCGCACGCTATAAAAATCCTGCGCTGCTACCGGGCACTCAAAGAATTTCATGACTCAGTTATATCATGGTATTCGGTAATTCGGCTACCCCGTTTATACCTGGGCGTATAGAGAGGTACGCTCACAACAACGGGTATATCTAAAACAAAAACACTCTGCTTTCGCAAAGTGCTTATGCTTGGCTCCGGCTGCTGGGCTCGAACCAGCGACATTCTCGTTAACAGCGAGACGCTCTACCACTGAGCTAAGCCGGAATAGGTGGTTGTTATGGGTGGCCTTTGGCCGTCCGTAACAGATGGATTATAGCGAATCTGGGCGGGGGCTGCAACCCGGCAAGCGGACCTTCCTAGGTGGCTGTGCCAATTTGGACCGTTTCGCCGCCGACCTTCTTGGCAAAGTAGGAGTCGTGCGAAATGTAAATTACCGCACCTTGGTAGGTGCTGAGGGTGTTTTCGAGCTCTTCTATGCTTGGCAGGTCAAGGTGGTTAGTCGGTTCGTCCAAAATTAGAATGCTGGGGTCGTTCATCAGCATGCGGATTAGCTGGAAGCGGGCTTTTTGGCCACCGCTGAGCATGTTAATCGGCACGTCCCCGTCGCTGGCGGGATTAAACAAGTACTCGCCCATCAGCTGCTTTATTTTTTGGTCGTTTAGCGGCAAGCCCTTGTCGCGGAAGGATTGCTCAATACCGTCATGCAACGTCATGGGCAAGTATTTAGGATCAATCTCCTGCTCGTATAAACCGAGTGCTAATTCTTTGGCTACGGCCAGCGTGCCGCCAAAAACATTTGATTCCTGCGGCAGGTCGTGCACCTTAGCCATGATGGCATTAACCAGTGTAGTTTTACCAGCACCGTTACGGCCGTGCAGGCGAATCCGTTCGCCTTCGCGCAAGGTGAAGTCAACGCCTGCAAACAGCGGCGAGTCGCCGTAGCCCAGGCTCAGTTCGTGGGCTTGCACCAGCATTTGCGATGAGCGGCTGTCGTCGGTCTTGGCGGTCATGCGAATGTTTTTGGCTTTGTACTTTTGGTAGGCATTGGTCATTTTGGGGTTGAGGTCATCGGCGTTTTCACGGTCAATCCAGAACGACGGCTGCTTAATGGCCGATAATCTACGGAGCTCGGCGGCGACTTTCATTTCCTGCGACTTAAAGCGCTTCACCGTGCCCGGGTCGTGAGCCTTTTCTTTCATGCGCCTAAAGCGAATCAAGTCCTCGCCTAGGTTAGAAATGCGGCGCTGGGTTAAGTCGTACTCATTCACCTGGGCGGTGACCTGGTTTTTGTTAATGCTCAAGTACTGCTCGTAGTTACCGCGGAAGGTGTAAGCCTGGCCGTTACGGATTTCAATAATCTTGTCGACTTCACGTAGCACGTCACGGTCGTGGGTAATAACTACAATTGCTTCCTGGGCAGCTTTGAGCCACTTAATAAACGATTCTTTAGCTCGGTAGTCCATGTGGTTGGTAGGCTCGTCAATCAGCGCCAGGTGGGCTTTAGCGCGCTGTACTTTTACCAGCTCGACCATTCGTTTTTGGCCACCGCTCAAAGTATCGAGTGGTACCTCTAGCTTTTCAGCTGGCAATTGGTAGTCGGCAAACATCTGGGTGAGCTCGTCCTCGGTTTGGAAGTAGTTCAGCTGGCTAAAACGCTCCAGGGCGTCGCTGTAGCGCTGCAGTTTGCGCTGGTTGTCGCCCATGGTTGCTGGGTAAGTGGTAATAATATGGTGCAACTCGGCAAACTCTGGTAAATCGCCCTGAATGTAGTCGAGCACCGTTTTGTCTTCGTGGCCGTGGTGTTCCTGGCGACTAGCAATTAAAATGGTGCCGCGCTTGAGGGTAATGTCACCCTGGTAGTCGCGGTCATCGCCCGTAATCATGTGCAGCAGCGTGGATTTGCCAGTGCCGTTACGGCCAATTAAGCCAACTTTTTCGCCTGCGGCCAGCGTAAAGGCCAGCTCGTGGTAGAGCTGCTTGTCACCAAAAGACTTCTCGGTAATATCGACGTTTAAAATCATGGGGTTACCTTTGGCTTTTCAAGACGGCGTTTATGCTGCGATTCTCATCGCGAGCTTTAAGGGTTTGGCGCTTGTCATACAGTTTTTTGCCGCGGCCCACTGAAATGCGCAGTTTAATGTAGCGGCCCCCGGTTAATAGCTCGAGTGGCACAATGGTTTGACCCTGCTGTTTGGCGGCGATTAAGGCAGCAATTTCACGGCGCTTAGCCAGCAGCTTGCGGGCTCGGGTTTGCTCAGATTCCTCGATCGGCACACCGCTGGTGCCGTTAATGGCGGCGTTAATTAAAAATAGCTCCTCTTGTTTGACGGTAACGTAGGCCCCCCGAAGTTGGCCGTGGCCCATGCGCAGGGCTTTAGTTTCGGCACCGGTTAGTTCAACGCCGACCACCAAAGAGTCGCCCAGTTCGTAATCGAAGCGGGCGCGGCGGTTGGTAATCTGTTTCGGTGCGTTGGGTTTCTTGCGAGCCATAACAGTAGTTATTGTAGAGGATAACCTCCCTAGTGACAAATCAATAAAAATATGTAACAATATGTAGATGTCTACTGCGGAGCGGTTACAGGCCTATTATAATTTTGACGAGGACGTTTTAGCCGCCGTCGAAGATGCTGCTGAGCGCCAAAACAGGCAGTCCTACACCGAGCTGGCCGATGCCTACGGCCTGGCCGATGGCCCGCTGCTCAGTCGCCCTCTTCCCGACACGCATCGCAAGCTGGAGTATCTTGACCTACGGCCTGCTGTTGAGTATGACGAAACGCATGCTCGCCTGCTGTTTGCGCCTCTAGGTATTGCGGTTGATGAAAATATGGCCATGCGAGCCATGCGGCTCTTTGGTACCCAGCCCGTCGAGAGACTAGTGGTGGTCGGCAGCCCCGCTCTGCTCGGAAACCGCAATAACCTATTACGATTTAGCGATTTGCCGGGTACGGCGGCTGGTAATTTAAGCCATACGGTCTGGCTGGCCTTGCGCCAGCTACAGGATGATGGCGTACGGACGCTCGACACCCTAGGTTACTCTTACGGTGCCGATCGAGCGGCTACGGCAGCCAGCGAAGCAGCTAACTTTGAAATTGAAGCAGAACGTGGTGTGTGGGCCGAGTCGCCCGCTGTGGCTAACCGCGGCCTCAAATTACTGACTGACTTTGCCCGCAGCGGCAAAGTACTTGATGATTATGTTAACGCTGCTCAAAGCGATCCCCTTATTGAGGCTCGCAAGATCGCCCATAAGGGCAGCGCTCGCTACTGGGCCGGCATGGCGCGCGTGGGCAATCTGGCCACGGCCATCACGCTGGCTCGAGATAGTTTTTCCGGTCGGGCACTCGCTGCCCTCCAAGAACAGCCGGGTATGCGGGCTACTGTTGCGTGGGGTACGGCCAGCGAAATCACTGATAATGATCGCATGGAACAAATAGCCCACGACCTACAAACAGCTTTCCCGGGGCGCGTCGGTGCCCTGGCACTTGAAGGCATGCATCACGCCGGTGGTGACGACATCGACCTGCACGCCGCAATTATGCTGCAAGGCCTTAAAGTCTAAGACTACTTGGCGTATTCTTGGCGCGCCACGTTTACCAGCGAGGGATCGTGCAACACTTGCTGGCGGTAGTACCAGTACTCGGCACCCCACATATCAACGGTACGCAGGCCGGTATCGCGGGCAAATTCAAAGCGGCCTGCTAGGCGGTGAGCATCCAGCGACTTATTTTGCTCCTCAAGACTAATGCTATTCACCGTGCCATGCGGTGCCCAAGCTTCGGCCTGCATTTCATGAATCATTAAATCGCGGCCCTGGGTAATTTTGTGGATGCCGCCCATAAACGAGTAGAACCAAGCCGGCCATGGGTATTCCAGGTAGCGGTGCGTCAGCGTGGCGTCCCACACCCGACGGTAAATCGACACGCCATATTCGTCGGCGATTGGTGCGCCCATGGGGGTGCCCAGGGCGTTATTACTGCGGTTCACAATTGACGTGTGCTTCGGGTCGAGCTTTTTAACCAGGTTAAACTCGCTGACTAGCCGCGACCGCTCAAAGTTGGTACAAATGCCAAAACCCTTTAAGAAAAACTCGTTTTCTATTTGGTAACTTTGCAGCGCCGGACTGTGTTTATAACGGTTCACCACCGCCGTCATAAACTTTTCGAGCTGCGGTTGCCACTCGGCCGAGGGCCTTGAGGTATCGACCCATGAGGGGGCGTGACACTCTGGCCAACGTGGCTGACGCAAACCAACGCTAAGGGTAATTTTAGCGCCCGCGGCCTCGGCTTTAGCAAACTGCCAGTCGAGCTGACTAAAGTCATAGCTGCCCGGCTGCGGCTCCATTTGATCCCAGTAACTCACCAGTCGCAGGTGCTTAACGTGTAGGTCGTTTAGCATACCGTCGAGCGTTTGCTGTGGGTCAACGCCCAAGCTAGAGGCGTAGGCCGGTATAAAGCTGGCACCAATCACCTGCGGCTGGTCGCTGACCGAATGCACATACCAGCGACCGATGCCGTACATGGTGCCCAGGGCAAGCAGTACTAGCACCATAAATCCGCCCAATAATCGCCGGCCCCAGCGAGAATGTGGCAGCTCGGGCAAGAAGTGACCGGCAATTTTTAGGCCGGTTCTCAGCTTCTCACCGTACGATGTTCTTTGGTTTGTCATATATAATTGAAAGTGCTCATGAATAAATACAAACGCATTAGTTTGGTGATTCCAGTATACAACGAGGCCGACCGAATTCGGGCTTGCCTCCAGGCTATTGCCCGACAAACCGTGCAGCCCTACGAAGTGCTGGTGATTGATAACAACTCCACCGACGGCACGGCGGCAATTGCCGGCAGCTTCCCGTTTGTGCGCCTGCTGCGCGAACCGCGTCAAGGGGTCGTCTATGCCCGCGACCGCGGTTTTAACGCCGCCCGGGGCGATATTATTGCCCGGATTGATGGTGACTCGATTATTTCTAACGATTGGATTGCCACACTCATCGATTTGTTTGCCGATCCGCAGATTGATCTGGTAACTGGCTCGGTTAGCGTCCGCGAAATTGGGGCCGCAAAACTGGCTAGCCGGGTTGATTTATTTTGGCGTCGTTACTTGCACCGCCGCCTCGGTACACTGGTTGGTTTACAGGGTGCCAATATGGCGCTGCGCCGCCAGGTGTGGCAAGCAATCAAACGCGAGGTTTGCCACGAGTCTGGCCTGCACGAAGACTTCGACATTGGTCTGCACGCAAACAGACATGGTTACGCCGCTCGCTTCGCGGAAGAATTACGCGTCAGTGTTTGTCATCGCCAATGCGGCACCGGCTTTTGGCGATTTGCCGACTACGCCCTAACCGGTCCCCGCACCTACCTGTATCACGGTGTCAGCAAGGGGCGAGTGATGTACCAAGTAGTAGCCTTCGTGCTGCTGGTGTACCCAATTATTTGCATGCTTACCCGTGGCTACGACGAACGGCTAAGCCGTTTTTCATTGGCTCAATTGTTTAGCGCCAGCCTACCACCACGGGTAAACCCCGCCACCTTTATTGATTAAGTAGCTGGCTGGGCCATGGTGTAACCACCCTGATCAGTCGGCGTTGGGGTGCAGTTGCCCCATAGCCCGCGGTTGGCCTTTTGGGCTTCGGCTTGTGCGGCGGCAAACGCAGGTTTTTTAGTGAATGGAAAGTACGGGTAGTAAAAAGCGTAACCCTCACGAATGTTTAACTCGTTGACCAGTGTGCCATCCGGCAGGTACACATAGCGCAGCAGCCGATCGTAGCGATCGCGGTTAGTCCCTAGCGGGTCGGCCGCCAGGCGTACCGTGCCACCGGCCCTCGCAATCACGGTTTTAGTATGAGCGGCAGCGGCCGGCCCATAGCATTGCACCGGTGTGTTGGGTTTATGGGTTTCGGGTGTATCTATGCCAATAAAGCGGACTTTTTCGGTTTTGCCATCCATATCGACGGCGATGGTATCACCATCCACGTAGTTCGTGACGGTGTACATGCCGGGTTGGTTCACCTCGGCAAGCTGTAAAATTGGTTCCAGCCACCCCAGTTGCTGCAAAATTGCTAGCAGTAATGTCAGTAGTAGGCTGACCAGCAGCGTGAAGTTGCGCTTACCTAAGCCCCAATATGTTCGTTTTGCCATCTATATACCAAGTTGACGCTTGATGGCCTCGGCGTCAATACTGGAGCCATCAATACTCATGAAACGTTCATTATCTGTTGGCGGTTCCAGGTGGTCAATTAGGCGCTCAAACTCGGCTGGCTGCATGCTGTTTTGGTAGCCGTTGCGGTCTCGATGGTCATCGTGCAGCGCCCGTTCCCGAGCTACTTCTATGGGGGTTTGCATCCAAATAATGCAGGTTTCAGCGCCGTGCTTGTCGGCAATGGCCCTTAGGTTGTCGCGGTCTTTGCGGTAATTGAAGTTAGTATCAAAAATAACGCTTTTGCCCTCGGCCAGCAGCGCGTCGGTGCGAGCGTTCAGACGAGTATAGAGCTCTTCACTTTCCTGTTTGGAGTGGTCGATGTCGTCGAACATAGCCTGGCGTTCGTGGTCGGCCCAGAGGTGCACCGCGCCAGTAGCTTCATGAATTAGGGTGGCGACAGTAGTTTTGCCGGCTCCGGGTGCGCCAACAAATAGGTAAAGCTTAGCTTGTGACATGTTGCTATTGTAGCAAAGGGCTAGCTTGCCATCTTTGTGGTGTCGCTGGGCACCCGTGCTGAGCTGAGGGTGAATAGAGGCTCATCCCAGGTAGTGTAGCTCGGCTCGTCATGCTCAGCGGGCGGTACATTATAATCGGCTGCCATCCCTAGTAGTGCGTAACAGGTTAAGGCGGCATCGGGCTGAATTTCGCCGTCATTAACCAGTTTACTGAGGGCTTCGCTGATTACCCCTTCAAATTCAGTAGGTAACGAGCTGGCCACGGGCTGAATTTCGCCCTCTGGGCGTGGTAATAACATGGGCTGGATAGTGTCAAAAACGTCTCCCTGCTCCTGGAAGGTGTCGCACAGAACCAGCTTGGCTAGCACAACAGGATCTTCGGGGTTAAGTGGCGCTATTAGTAGGTCTTCCCAGTCAGCTTGACCGGCTGCAACTAATTGCTCTCCGCTTATAAATCGTTCATTACCTGCGTATGTGACGACACCCATAACACTTCTCCCCTCGTGTTGGTTTTATAATTTGTATTGTCAACCTGAATGCTTACAAAGGCAAGATAAAACAGTAGTAGTTTTTACAAGCTTTTTATACCTGTTATGGTTAGCCCAAACAGATACAAGAAATTAAGAAATAAAGTTAATGATTTTAAAAGTCGATACCCTTATTGGCCAAAAATTTGTTGTCGTAATGATGCTTTAATTTGTGCATTTCGGTGGCAATGTCGACCAGCTCTAAGTGCTCCTCCGGAAAGTTACGGCCGGTTAGGCAGAGGCTGGTTTTGGGCGCTCGCGTTGTAATAAGTGTTTTAAGCTGTTCGGTGGTTAGCAGCCCGTCGTGCACGGCGTTATTAATTTCGTCGCAGATCACTAATTCGTACTCGCCGCTGGTTGCCGCCTTGAGGGCCTGATTGTAAGTGTCGAGCGCCGCTTGCTTGTGCTGCTCAGGCGTTACCGACTGCGGCGACATATCACCGGCGTTATAAAAGCCTTTGCCACCCTTATAAAAGTACAGCTGGTCTTTGTACAGGGGCTGGATGTCACGAATAAAAACATGCTCGCCGACGCCCCAATACTTAATAAACTGAATAAAAGCCACCTTCCAGCGGGTACCGAGGGCGCGGGTCATCAGCCCCAGCGAGGCGCTGGTTTTGCCCTTGCCGTCGCCGGTGTAGACCACCACCACCGACTCTTTGGTCTCAAAATCCTCAAATGCCATGAGTCTAGTATAAACTACTGTTCGTACGAGTTCTCTACGAGCAGCACGACGCCGCGGAGTAGCCCAATTGCCTCAACCTTTTCGCGGCCACTAAGCCGATCAATGCTGGCATCAATCGCGGCTACTACCGGGTGCTCCTCAAACTCCCTGAGTAGCTTGCTGATGCGATTGCTCTCGTCGACGTTATCTTCGGTTGTGCGCAAGGCCTCCGCTAACTCGCTGGTAGTGGCCGGTGGACCACCAAACATACCAAGTTCCTTAAACATTTTGCCGAGTGAAGCGGCTCGGGCGTGGCGGCGATCTTCCCTGCTGTCTACATCGCGCATCGCTTCGAAATCGGTGACGATTTGAGCCACGGATTTGCCCAAAAATTCGCTTAGATCATCATCAAACAGTTCTGGAGCCGGCTTGAGCCGCAGACCCACACTGGGTTCTTTCGCAACCATTTCCGTTACTGGCGCAGTGCGGAGGTGCGGTAGATCGTTATCGTTATTGTAAGGTGTTTCCATGGATTCTATAGAAGGTATGGCCATAACTTCTCCTCTAGTATTAGCATAATACGAAGATGAAGCATTGGCTTGTAAGAAATCTAACGCTAGTTTTGTGATTTATCTATCGTTTTTGCAGGGCAGCATCAATTTTGGGGCGGTCAAAGCCGACAATAATTTCGCCATTGATATCGATGACCGGAATGCCCCGCTGGCCACTCTTGACAACAGATTCGGTGGCGAAGGTTGGATCGGATTCCACGTCGCGGTCTTCGTACTTTACGCCGAGCTTGTCGAAGTACTCTTTAGCGGCGTGACAAAAGGCACACCAGGTTGCGCTGTAAACGATAATGTTTGCGTCATTCATATACTTTTATTGTATCACTATACAAAATATAGTAAAGCCGGCTGTAGTCTTTCAAAATAAAGACGATTCACGTTCCATACAAACCCCATACAGTTTTTGTATGTATGTTGTATGAGTTTTGTATGAAAACAGAAAGTGCCTTTCGCGACGGCATGGCAACAGGCGGCTTGCGGGCAGCCCAACAGAGATGATATACTAGCAAGGAATGAGTACTTCAAATGTAAAGCCTGCGACGCTTTCGCCGACTTCTAGTAAGGGTGGTAAAAAGTCCACACCCGTGGATCTGGACGCAGCCCGCTCAACTGCCCAACGGCAGTTCGTAAACACTACCCTCAATATGATGTGGCAATTAGCCGTAGTCGTGTTGGTGCCAGTTGTTATTGGTGCCCAGCTCGACAAGGCCCTAGACAGCGGCCACATCTTAACCTACATTGCCCTAGCCCTGTCCGCGGTTGGTGCGGTTTTGGTTATGTGGCGGGCTATGCGTATTGCTAATAGTTTGCCCGTACCAAAGCTGTCGGCAGCTCAAAAGCGCGCCGTAAAAAAGGCCTACGACGACGAGGATGAAAACTAATGTTTAATTCCCTGCGCTTTTTTGCAAGTGAAGCTGATGGCCCGGTGGTGCATGTCGCGCCAAACCACATCTTTACAATCGGCAGCCTGCAGGTCACCAACTCTATGCTGTACGGTTTGATCATTTCCCTCCTTATGGTTGTCGGCTTAATCTACCTGGCCCGCAAAGTAACCGTGCGGCCCAAAGGCGGCGTGGTGCAGTTCGTTGAGGCAATGGTGACCTTTGTCAGTGATCTCGTCGAAGGTGCCTTCGACAATAAGTCGGTCGGCCGCAAGTATGTGCCATTCTTTGTAACCCTGTTCTTCTTTATACTTATACATAACTGGTCGGGATTAATTCCAGGCGTTGGCGAAGCAATACAGCTGAATGGCGAGCCACTACTGCGTGCCATGACCGCCGACCTAAACACCACCTTGGCCATTGGATTGATCGCTATGGGCGTGGTGTATGTTGCGGCGATCCGCGAAGTTGGTGGCATCGGTAAGTACATACGCCACTTCTTTATTGGTAGCCCGCTTAACCCACTGTATTTGGTGATTGGTCTGATCGAAATGATAACCGACCTAACACGGGCCCTCAGCCTGGCGCTTCGACTATTCCTGAACATGACTATTGGTGAAATCGTAATTGCCGTGTTTGCCTACCTGGGCACCTTGCTAGCTCCAGCCAGTGTGTTGGCCCCCATCACGGCGTTGCCGTTTACCTTGCTGGAACTCGGTGTTGGAGCCCTCCAGGCTTATATTTTTGTCATCCTCGCGGTCAATTATTTGGCCATTACCGTCAATAGTGCGCATAGCCACGCTAGCGCCGCTGACTTGACCGAAGATGAAACACCTGAAACAATAAAAGCAATTGCCGCCAAGGCATAAAGTAAGAATTAAAGGAGTTATATATGGTATCACTAGTAGCAGAAGCAGTTAACACAACTGTCATTGGACACGGCATTATGATCGGTGCTGGCTTTATTGGGCCAACTATCGGTATTGGTTTGGTTGGTGCAAACTACCTGGCCGCCGTCGGTCGCAACCCCGAAGCCTCAAAGTTCTTGGGTCAGGCATTAGTATTCGTTGGTCTAATTGAGGTCTACGGTCTGTTGGCATTCGCATCAACATTCTTCGTTAATTAAGGATTCTAAGTTTTGATAACATCATTCACACAATTTGCAGCAGAAGGCGCTTCTTCGGGCGGTATTGGCGCGCTTGGCGTCGACGCTAAAGCGTTTGTCATTCAGCTCGTTACTTTCGTGTTGGCCTTCTTGGTGCTCCGCAAATGGGCTTTTAAGCCAATCCTGGCCGTCCTGCAGCAGCGCCGCGAAACTATTGAGACTGGCGTAAAACTCGGCGAGCAAATGAAAAAAGAAAAAGCCGAGCTTGAAACGCAAGTTGCTAAGCAACTGCAAGATGCTCGCGCTAAGGCCGATGGTGTCATGGCCGACGCCGAGTCTGCCGCCCGCGACACCGTTCGGGCAGCCGAAGAAAAAGCCGAAGCCAAAGCCGCCGTCATCGTTAAAGAAGGCAAAGCTCGTGGTGAGCAAGAAGTGGTTCGCGCTCGCAAAGAGCTTGAGTCTGAGCTGGTTGGCTTGATTTCTGATGCCACCGAAACGATTATTGGCGAAAAAGTCGATGCTAAAAAAGACAGCGCCCTGATTGACCGCGCCCTCAAGGCGGGCCGAGCGTAAGTATGAGCAAGCTGCCGCGACACGATATTGCCAAAGTACTGGCCGAGCGTTCGCTTGGACGGGTTAACGCCAAGACGTTTAGCGACCAAATCGCTGCCTACTTGCTGAGCGAGCGTCGCACGGCAGAACTGGAGCCTTTGCTGCGTGACATCATGCAGTACCGGGCCGATCAAGGCATTGTCGAAGTGATTGCCGTCAGCGTTCACCCGCTGACCGCCGCGGTGCGTAGCGACATTGAGCGCCAGGTGAAAAAAACAGTTCCGACCGCCAAGCAAATTATTATTTCGGAAGAGCTACAACCCGACCTCGTCGGTGGTGTACGCCTCGAATTACCGAACCAGCAACTGGACTTAAGCGTCCGTGCTAAATTGAGCCGATTCAAACAATTAACGACATCAGGAAAATAGGAAAGGATACGTAGTGGCTGAAATTTCAATCAAAGCATTATCAGGCGACATCCGGGCTGCCATTGCAGAGCTCAAGGAGCGTCCGGAAATCGAAAGCGTCGGCATTGTTACCCGCGTCGGTGACGGTGTGGCTTGGATTTATGGTCTGCGTGACTGTAAGTTCAACGAAATGCTGGAACTCGAAGGCGCTAACGGCGAGACCGTTACGGCCTTTGCCCTCAACCTCGGCGAAGAAGAAATTGGTGCCGTACTGTTGGGTGACGAAACCGCCGTTAAGGCCGGCTCCAAGGCCCGCCTAAGCGGTCGCGTGTTGGAAGTGCCCGTTGGCCCTGAGCTGATTGGCCGGGTGGTTGACCCACTTGGTCGCGCGCTGGATGGTGGCGATCC